>JANLWK010000472.1:0-7109 GCA_031364505.1 Candidatus Eiseniibacteriota bacterium
CGCTTGATGGCGGTTCGTACTTCCGGGTTCGAACTGTGTCGGTGTGGCCCGAGTCTCCTCGGAAGCGCGTCCGCACGATAGCCATGGTCGGCAAGGTGCTTGATGCCACCAGTGGTCGTCTGATTTCCCATGCTCAAGTCGTCGTTCTCGGCACGCCGATCGGTGATATCACAGACAGAGATGGGCGGTTCACGCTTGCAGGCGTTCCGGTAGGCCTTGTTCGGATCAACGCCTGCGGTGCCTGCTACTTGAAAGCTCGCCTCGAGGTTCGTGCTGGGAGCGAGTCGCTGATGATCCGCCTCGAGCGGAGGCCTGGATGTTCGTATCCCGATTAATCCCGGTTGCTGCACCACTCTCCCTGCGCGCGTGACGAACCCTCCGCGCACGCGCCGCTCGACGGCGGCCCTCATCGCGATGGCTGCCTTCGCGGTCTCGTGGTTCCTGCCGGCGACGTGCGGTGACTCGTCGTGTGCGCCGCGGCGAGCTGGCCGCGGGTTACTGGGTCTGGATGCTGTCGTTCCTCGTCGTGGGATGGGGGCTCATCGGTGAGCCGGACACGCGAATCGACTGGGACAACCTCCCGGACGATCCCTCCGGCTGAGAAACATCTCAACCCAATCGGAGGAGTCTCATGCGCCGCCTGCTGATTCCCATTCTCGTCGCCATCTGCTGCCTGTGTGCCGCCGTGTCCGCCCATGCCGGTGGATTCGCGGGCGTGAACTACGGCCTCACGTTCTTCAACACCGACGACGCCAGTATCACGACGTTCGCGGCTCCCGGGACGGCGCCGATCTTCACGCCGGCGTCGGTGCCGGGGCTCCGGATCGGGGCGCGGAGTGCCAACGGCAACGAGTTCCACTTCGACGCCGGCGTGATGATGTTGAGCACGGAAGGCACGACGTACACGACGCTCCAGCTCCTGATCAGCTACCAGCGCGAGTTCGCGCCCCAGAGCGACGTGAGCCCGTACGCCAACTTCGGCGGCGGACTGTTCCACACGAGTTTCTTCGACGAAGGCTCGACGAATCCGCAATTCGGCGCCGGGTTCGGCGTCCGCAAGCGCGTCGCCGAGGGCTGGGGCGACATACGCTTCGAGGCTCGCGTGGACCACTACTTCGAGGACTCGAGCGGCTTCCAGGCCGCCAACGCGATCTCGCTCCAGCTGGGCTTCGATCTGATGTTCACGAAGCCGTAGCCGGCGAAGACGACTGTCCTTGAGGACAGTGGAATTCAGCCGATGTAAACGTAACTGTCCCCGGGGACAGTGAAATTCAGCGGGCGTAAACGAAACTGTCCTCGAGGACAGTTGATTGTCGCTCGGGCCGCCGCCGTTCTGCCCGGGAGCTTCGCAGAGCGCGCCGTGTCGTGGAATACCGGAAGGCGTATTGGAGAACGGTGGCCAGGCCGGCCGTTCTTGCTTCCCGCACGCGCACGCGCAAAACACTCGAGCCCCGGCGCATCACTCGCCGGGGCTCGTTGTGTGCGCGGTCGCCGCGCGTCCCGCACGCGCGTGCGCTACGGCAGGTTCGATCTCGGGTCGCTCGGCGGGACGTCCTGGTGGCCGTGGCCGAGCGCGTGCGTGACCGCGACTCCGGCTTCTTCCCAGAACGAGTAGTTCGGGTACTTGCCGCCGTGGTCGACCGTGAGGCGATCCTTCTCGTAGATCAGGCGGCGCGGGTCGGTCTCGGCCATCTCGAAGTCCTGCGACATCTGGAGTGCCAGCGTCGGGCAGGCCTCGGCGCACAGGCCGCAGAAGATGCAGCGATTGAAGTTGATGCGGAACGCCTCGGGGTAGCGCCGGCCGTCGTCGCGCTCGGCGGCCTGGATCGTGATGCAGTCGACGGGGCACGCCGAGCTGCACAGGTAGCAGGCCACGCAACGCTCCTCGCCGCTCGGGTCGCGCGTCAGGATGATGCGGCCGCGGTAGCGCTCGGGGATCACCGGCTTCTGCTCGGGATACTGAACGGTCACCGGCTTCGAGAACATCTTGCGCCACGTGACGGCGAAGCCGTCGACGATTTCGCGGATCATCGTGCCGCCTCCGCCAGGGCCGCGGTTACGCGTACGCTCGCGCCCTGCTTCGGTAGGATCGGCCACTCGACGTCGCGCGGCACCAGCACCACGCCGTCGGGCACGCCGGCCTCGGCCCGGCATTCCAGCTCGACCGCCGAGCCGCCGGCATCCAGTGAGACGCGCCCGCCGAGCTTGAGCCTCGCGGCATCGCCCGGCGACACGAGCGCCACGGGGGTGCCGGCCATCTTGCGCATCGGCTCCGAGCGTCGCGACAGCACCTCGCTGCCGAGTGTCCTGTCCATGCGGAACACGCGAAGCCCGTCGCCGCGCTCGAAGGCCGGCGTCGTCGCCGTGGCCGGCTGGAACGCCGCCGGGTCCAGCACCGTCCCTTCGTCGCCGGCGAGCACGGCGCGCAGGGGCGCCCACGCCGGGCGCGCGGCCGCGAGGGCGTCGCGGATGCCGGCGAGATCGCGAACTTCGGGCGATCCCACCGTGCGTTTCCGGAGCGCGTCCAGGATCCACCACGCCATCCGCGCGCCGCCTTCGTTCGGCGTGCGCTGGTAGGAGCGGCGGAACGAATCGTCGCGGATCTCCTCGATCACCGAACGCCCGGGCACGCGCACCTGCGCGAACCCCTGCGCGCGGCCGGCGCGGTTCACGTAGATGCCGTTCGACTCGTACGTGGCCTCGGTGGGAAAGAAGCACTGCGCCGTGTCGGCGAGGATGCCCGGCAGGTAATCGAGCACGATCAGCAGCGGCAGGTTGCCGAGCGCCTGGCGCGCGCGCGGCGACCACGCCGCCGCGTCGCTCTCGACGACCACGGCCGCCTTGAACTTGCCGGCCTCGAGATCCGCGAGGATCCCCGCGAGCGCGGCGTCTTTGGACATCGCGGCGGCGCCGAAGCCGTTCGGCCCCGGGAACAGCGTGCCGAAGCGCACGGGCTTGCCGGACGACCCATGAGACCGAACGAGCGACCGCGCGAGGGCCGCGCCCGCGGCGAGGGCGGGTCCGTCGAGCAGATCGCCACCGAGCAGCAGGCCAGGCTTCTGAGCGCCCATGAGCGCCTTGCCCGCGGCCGCGACGGCGCCGTCGCCGGTCCCCGAGGCGAGCGCCTCGAGCGTGCCCGCGACCGCGGCGGGATGCGTCGGAATCACGGTGGCGACGTCGCCGAGGTAGCGTTCGAGCGGCGATACCACGAACACGCGGCCGCCGCGGCGCGCGCACTGCCGCGCCGCGAGCGCGGCGAGCGGCGCCTCGTCGACGAGCGAAGTGCCGGCGATCACCAGCACGTCGCAACCCGCGAGGTCCGACTGCTCGAGCGGCTGGGCGCCGGCCGTCGCGAGCGCCGACAGGCTCGCCAGCGCCGAGGCCTCGCGATCGGCGTCCTCGAAGTGGCTGATCCGGGCCCCCGCGAGCGCTCCGCTCGCCAGCGCCTCGAGCGCGAAGTGGGTCTCGACCGAGGCGCGCGTCGACGTGATGAGCGCGACGCTCTCGCCGCCGTGCGCCCGAGCGATCTCGAGCAGCGCCCCGCCCGTGACGCCTAGCGCCGCGTCCCAGTCGGTCGTGCCGTCGGACATGCGCAGGTCGCGCGGCCGGGCGGGATCCATGATGTAGCCGTGGCCGAACTGGCCGCGGTCGCACAGGAACACGCCGTTCACGGCCTCGTTCTCACGGGCGCGGACGCGCTGCAGCATGCGGTGACGCGCGCCGGGCAGGATGTTGCAGCCCACCGAGCAGTGCGGGCAGATCGAGGGCGAAATCTCGAGATCCCACACGCGCGACTTGTAGCGGAACAGCTTGTCGGTGAACACGCCGGTCGGGCACATCTCGACCAGGTTGCCCGAGAACGCGCTCTCGAAGGCGCCCGGTTCGAAGCGGCCGAAGTAGACGCGGTCGCGGCTGCCGGTGACGCCGAAGTCACGGCCGCCCGCGTAGTCCTGGTAGAAACGCTGGCAGCGGTAGCACGTGATGCAGCGGTTCATCTCGTGCGTGATGAACTCGCCCAGGTACTGGTTCTCGAACGTGCGCTTCTTGAGCTCCGTGCGGCGGATGCTGTGCTCGGTCGCGATCGTCAGGTCCTGCAGCTGGCACTCGCCGCCCTCGTCGCAGATCGGGCAGTCGTGCGGATGGTTCACCATCAGCCACTCGGTCACCCACTTGCGCATCTGGCGCGACTGCGGGTCGAGCGTGGTGACGTCCATGCCGTCCTGCGCCTCGGTCATGCACGCCATGGCCATCCGCGTCTTGTCATTCTGCTTGATCGACACCGCGCACACGCGGCACGCGCCGACGGCGCCGAGGTCCTTGTGGTAGCAGAACACGGGCACCGATGTGCCCGCCGCGCCGCCGGCCTCGACGAGGTTGGTGCCGGCGGGAACGGTGACTTTCTTCCCGTCGAAGACGATCTCAGGCATGCACGGCCTCCCGGCTGCGCGCGAACGGGCATCCCTTGGACGTCACGTGCTCCTCGAGCAGCGGCCGGAAGTGACGGATCAGGCCCTTGATGGGTTCCGCCGCACCCCCGGCGAGAGCGCAGAACGAGTTGGGACCGATGAACGCGTAGAGCTGATCGAGCAGATCGATGTCGGCCATTGTGGCGCGGCCCTGCTCGAAGCGCTCGAGGATCTCGACGCCGTACGGCAGGCCGTCGCGACACGGTGTGCAGAAGCCGCAGGACTCGCGCGCGAAGAAGCGCTGCATGTTGAGCGTGCCGTGCACCGGGCAATCGTCCTCGCTGAACACGATGAACGTGCCGGTGCCGAGGCGGCTGCCGATCTTCTCCAGCGCCGCGTAGTCCATCGGCACGTCGATCTGGTCGGCCGGAATGAACGGGGTGGAGGCGCCGCCCGGGATCACCGCGAGCAGCTGCTTGCCACCGCGCACCCCGCCCATTTCGTCGATGAGCGCGCGCAGCGTGGTGCCGATCGGACGCTCGATGCACTTCGGCGCCTCGAGCGCGCCGCTGCCTCCGTAGAGCTTGGTGCCCGCGCCCTCGGGCGTCGCCGCCAGGTTCTTGAACCACTCGGCGCCGTTCGCGGCGATGCCGGGAACGCACGCCAGCGTCTCGACGTTGTGCACGGTCGTGGGGCGGCCCCACAGGCCCTTGGTCGCCGGGAACGGCGGCTTGGAGCGCGGGTTCGCGCGCTTGCCCTCGAAGGCGTTGATCAGCGCCGTCTCTTCGCCGCAGATGTAGCGTCCGCCGCTGCGGTGGACGTGGATGTCGAACGAGAACCGGCTGCCGAGGATGTTCTGGCCCAGCATGCCGGCCTGGCGCGCCTCGATCAGCGCCTTCTCGAAGTCGTCGGTCTGGCGGAAGTACTCGCGCCGCACGAACACGAAGCCCTCGGTCATCTCCATGCCGTAGGCGGCTAGCACCATGCCTTCGATCAGGGCGTGCGGGTTCTGCTCGAACAGCACGCGGTCCTTGAAGGTGCCGGGCTCCATCTCGTCGGCGTTGCACAGGAGATACTTGGGCCCGCCGTCCCACTTCTCACCGCGCGGCACGAACGACCACTTCATGCCCGACGGGAATCCCGCGCCGCCCCGTCCGCGCAGGCCCGACTGCTTGACGATCTCGATCAGCTCGTCGGACTTGAGGTCCTTGAGCGCACGCGCGAGGCCGGCATAGCCGCCGACCGCACGATACGCGTCGATCGAGGCCGGGCGGCCATCCGTTCCGGCTCTAGCCCTGAGCAGTACTTCGGTCATCACGAATCCTCTGGATCATCGTGCGCACGGAATCGGCGTCCGTCTTGAGCGGGCCATGAATCTTCTCGTTCGCCATCAGGCAGGGCGCCATCTCGCAGTGCCCCAGGCAGACGATGGGGAGAAGCCCGAACTCGCCGTCGGCGGTGACCTCTCCCATCCGGATGCCGAGTTGCGACTGCAGCTCGGCGATCAGCTTGCCGCAGCCGCACAGGTCGCACGAGATGCTGTCGCACACGTAGATCTGGCGGCGGCCGGCGGGCCGGCGGAGCAACAGGTTGTAGAACGTCGCGACTTCGTCGACTTCCTGCGGCGTCAGGTCGCACTCGACGGCGGCGAGCCGGATCGCCTCGTCGTCCAGGTGCCCGCGCTGCTTCTGCAGCGCCCACAGCACGTCGACGATCTTCTCGCGCTTCAGGGCCTTCTGATCGGGCCCGAGAATCTTGAGCTCGGTCACCACACCTCCACTGCGTCGATCATCACGTGGGTCACTTGTCCACGTCTCCCAGCACGAAGTCGATGGCGCCGATGGTCAGGATCAGGTCCGACAGCAACTCGCCCTTCGACAGATGCAGCAGCGACTGCATGTGCGGGAACGACGGCGTGCGGATGTAGATCCGGTACGGCAGGTTGCTGCCGTTGCTCACCACGTAGAATCCGTATTCGCCCTTCGGCGCCTCGGTCGCCACGTACGCCTCGCCCGCCGGCGGCACGAAGCCGCGCGACACGTTGACGAAGTGGTGGATCAGGCTCTCGATGTCGACGAGCATGCGGTCCTTCTCGGGGATCGCGTAGCGGTACTCCTGCGCCACGTACGGCCCGTCCGGCATGTTGCGCACGCACTGCTCGATGATGCGGTAGCTCTGCATGATCTCGGCCATGTGCACCTGGTAGCGGTCGTAGTTGTCGCCCGTGGTGCCGGTCGGGATGCTGAATTCGTACTGCTCGTAGCCCATGTAGGGCTTGGCCTTGCGCAGGTCCCAGTCGAGCCCCGCGGCGCGGAGGTTGGGCCCCGTGAAGCCCAACTCGATCGCGTCTTTGACCGAGATGGCGCCGGTGTCGCGGCAGCGGCCGACGAAGATCGGGTTCTTGCTCACCAGCGTGTCGATCTCGGCGAACTGGCCGGGGAAGCGCTTGAGCCAGCTCTCCATGTCCTCGCGCCAGCCGTCGGGCAGGTCCTCAGCCGTGCCGCCGACGCGGAACCAGTTCGGGTGCATGCGGGCGCCCGTCACCTTGGAGATGAAGTCGAGCATCTGCTCGCGATACTCGAAGGTGAGGAACACCGGCGTCATGGCGCCGGCGTCCTGCGCGAACGTGCCCACCCACACGAGGTGGCTGATGATGCGGAACATCTCGACCATCATCACGCGGATCACCTTCGCGCGCTCCGG
>JANLWK010000054.1:0-2414 GCA_031364505.1 Candidatus Eiseniibacteriota bacterium
CGCACGCACTGGCGCGTACTCGAGCGGTTCGGCGTGGCCACGTTCCTCGAGATCCGCCTCGATACCGGGCGGACCCACCAGATCCGGGTGCACCTGGCCCACGCCGGGCACCCCGTCCTCGGAGACCCGACCTACGGCGGGCGCGCCAAGAAGCAGTTGATCCTGCCCGAGCGGCAGCGTAGCCTCGCCCGTGACTTGCTCTCGTGCCTGTCGCGGCAGGCGTTGCATGCGACGGAACTCGCGTTCGCACATCCCGTGACCGGCGAGCCAGGCACGTTCGTGTCCCCGTTGCCCGGCGACTTCGAACAGGCGTTGGACCTGCTGCGGGCGGCCGTACCCGACCGGAAACCCTGAACCCGACATGCCCAACCTCCCATTCCCGGATCCCGAGGTCATCAGCGTTCGCATCCCCAGCCGGCTCGAGTTGCTCCAGCTGCTGGACGGCATCACGAATTCGGTGTGCGAGCGCATGCATTTCGACGAGGACACGAGTTCGCTCGTGTCCATGTCGGTGATCGAGGCCGGCACCAACGCGATCCAGCACGGCCACAAGCGTGACGCGACGCGTCCGGTGGACGTCGATTTCAAGCTGTTCGACGACCGGCTCGAAGTGGATGTCCACGACACCGGCACCGGGTTCGACACCGGGGCCGTCAACGGCGACGCCACCTCGCCCGAGCATCTGTTCGACGCCCGCGGCCGCGGCATCTTCATCATGAAGAGCTGCATGGACACGGTCGACTACGAATTCTCGGGCGACGGCACGCTGTGCCACCTCGTCAAGCGCAGGCCCTCCGCTCCGGCCGCCGTCTAGGCCATGCCCCGCGTTCTGGCCGTCGACTGGGGCGAGCGCCGCGTCGGCCTCGCGATCAGTGATCCCAACGGCATCATCGCCACGGGTCTCGCCACCCTCACCGTCACGGGGCTGGAGCAGGCGGTCGCGCGCGTGCGCCAGATGGTGACCGACCAGGAGGCCGAGCGCGTCGTCGTCGGGTTGCCGCTGCTCATGTCGGGTGAACGCGGAGAGGCGGCGGAGGCGGCGCTCCAGTTCGCGGAGCTGCTCGGGCGCCGCGTGAAGGTCCCGGTCGACACGTACGACGAACGGCTGACGACCGCGCTGAGCCAGCGCCGGCTGCGCGAGGTGGGTGTGCGCACCGGCCACGCGAAGGAGCGTGTCGACCAGGGCGCGGCGATCGCCCTGCTCGAGTCGTTCCTGCAGCACCTCGCCGCGCGCGACCGGCGCGAACAGGGCCCGGGGGCCTGACGCGTGGCCCGGCCCCCGCGCCCCACCTCGGCGCGCCGCCGCCCGTTCCGCCCGCGCCGCTGGGCGCTGCTGCTGCTGCTCGCGGCGGGAGTCGCCGTCGCGTGGCACCTGTTCCTGCCGGCGGGCGCCTTCCCGAAGGAGGAGCGCCGCGTGGTGCTCATCCAGCGCGGCCAGACCGTGCACCAGATCGCGACGGAGCTCGTGCGCGTCGGCCTCATGCAGGGCACGCTGGGCTTCGAGGCGATGGCGCGGCTGATGCGGCTCGACCGTGGCATCAAGGCCGGCCAGTACACGTTCCGCCTGGGCACGAGCGTTCCGGCGATGCTGCGCTCGCTCGTCCGCGGCATGAGCGGGCTCAACCTGATCACGATCCCCGAGGGCCTCACCGTGCCCGAGGTGAGCCTGCTGCTCGGCAACCATCTCGGCGTGCCGCCGGCGGCGTTCGACTCGCTCGCGCACGACCGCGCGTTCCTCGACACGCTGGGCATCGCCGCACCCTCGATCGAGGGCTACCTGGCGCCCGATTCGTACGAGTTCCTGCCGGGCACGTCGCCCGAGGTGGCGATCCGGACCATGGTGCGGCGCACCCAGTCGATCCTGCTCGACGCCTCGGCCGGCCGCGATTCGCTGCCGCTCGGGCTGTCGCTTGGCCAGATCCTGGCGCTGGCGTCGATCGTCGAGTCCGAGGCCCAGTATCCGGATGAGCGGGCACGGATCGCGCGTGCCTACCTGAACCGGCTCGAGCGCGGCATGCGGTTGCAGGCCGACCCGACCGTCGCCTTCGGCCAGGGCCGGCCGCCACGCACGCGACTCTATCTGCGCGACCTCCAGTCTCCGTCCCCGTATAATACGTACCTCCACGAGGGCCTTCCGCCGGGGCCGATCTGCAATCCGGGGCGCTCGAGCATCGAGGCGTCGCTCAACCCGACCGAGGGCTTCCAGGACATCTACTTCGTGTCGCGTGGGGATGGCCGGCACATGTTCTCGAAGACCTATCCGGAGCACTTGAAGAACATCCAGCTCGCGCGCGCGATGATCGCCGCACGAGCCGAGAGCCGGGCCAGCGACTCGACCGCCGCTCCGCGCGACACGACGGCGGCCGCACGCGGGAGCGGCACGACCGTCGGCTCCGGCCACTGAACCTTCCCGC
>JANLWK010000105.1:0-7735 GCA_031364505.1 Candidatus Eiseniibacteriota bacterium
GGCCACGTCCGCTCGAGCCGCTCGTTCCATTCGAGCACGCCGGCGAGCCGGGCGATGTCGGGCGCCGTTCCCGCCGCCGCTCCGCGTGGTGAACCCAGCAGCGCCGCGGCGGCGAGCAGGGCCACGACCGTCTGCCGGGCCGCGCGTGGCAACGGACACGCGGTCCGGCCATGCGTCATCGCACGATGACGAACCGGACCGGCGGCAGGGACGATTCCGTGAGGCGGGCGAAGTAGATGCCGGGGCTCCATCGGGACATGGTAACCGGGTCGATCGCCGCTTCCCAGCCGGCCCCCCGGGCCACGATCGGGGCGCGCGCCAACCGGCGGCCCGCGGGGTCGAACACCTCGAGCGCCGGATGGCCGGTCAGATCGGCGAGCACCCCGCGCGCCACCAGGGCGGCTCCTGCGCGCGCCGGGTTCGGGCCAACGGACCAGCGCCCGGAACGTGATGCGGCGGGCCGCGCTTCGGCGGCGAGCGCGGGCTCGGGCGTCAGCACGCGGCGGCGGACCATGAAGCGCAGGCCCGCACCGGCATCGCCGGTGTAGGCGACGTCGACGTTGCCGTCGAGGCGGGGCACCACCGTCGGCTGCTGGCCGTGGAACCCGCCGGGTCGCGACAGGTCCGTGGTACCGACGTCCCAGAATTCGTCGGGCCACCGGCGCATGTAACTCAGGGCAAAGCCGTCGGTCCCGCTCACGCCGTAGGCGACGTGCACGGCCTTCTGCGGATCGGTGTCGAGTGTGAGCGCGTCGAGCGGGTTGCTGAACGAGACGAGAATACGCTCCTCGCTCGGGGTGACGGACTGCGGTGGGCGCGTGACGTAGCGCAGCTCGTTCTGCACCGAGCTCGCGATGTTCCAGACCATGTGCAGCGTGCCGCCCGCATCGAGCGCCGCCGAGTAGATCGACGAGTTGCCGGCACGCTGGACGAGCGCCCGCGGCACGTCCACGGCCGTATCGGGGCGGAAGTTCGCGGCCCAGATCAGCCCCGATGTGCGACGGTCGTGCCACAGGACGCTGCCCGTGCCGTCGGGCGACACCACGACGACCGGGTTCTCCGGGCGCAGCGGGGCGTCCGATACGACGACGGGCTGCGCCGTGGTGAACACGTAGTTGAACCGCTCGAACAGCAGGCGCAGCGTATCGGCGTTCTGGTACTGGAACGCCAGGTAGAGACCGCCGCGGGCGTCGTTGGCGAGCGAGGGCGAGCGGCAGTTGCCGGGCAGGCTGACGATCGCCCGCTCGGTGCTCCACGTGCCGCGGATGCGTACCCGGTAATAGATGTCCGAGCGGCCCCGGCGAGCGTCACTCCAGACGACCGCGAGATCGCCGCCCGGCAGCAGCGCGAGCGACGGATCGAGGGCGCTCGTGGACGAGTGGCTGAGCTGCATGGGCTGGTCCCACTGCAGGCTCGATCGCAGCACCACCTGCGGCCTGCCGTCGATGTACACGCTCGCGGCGACGTATCCCACGTCCGCGGCGTCGCGGCCCGCGGCGCGCGCGGGCGAGCGCCCGAACACTGGCACGTACGCCGCTCCGGTCTGGTCGACCGGATCCTCCCATCCCGCCGGGAACACGCGCACGCGCATCCGCGTCGACGTGCCCACATTCGTGATGTCCTCGAGCCCGACATTGGAATACTGGTTCGCGATCGATCGCGCGCTCGGCGTGGTGAAGTCATCGAACCGCGTGATGCCGGTGGCACCGGGCAACGGGTCCGACGCGTCGCCGCGGTTGCGCCCGGCGGCGAGGTCATCCCGCGCGTCGCCCGCGACCAGGCTCAGGCCCGGGATGGGTCCCGAGTTGACGGTGTTGCTCGCGAGCCCGACCGCCATCGCGAACTCGTTGACGTGGTAGAGGATCAGGCCTTCGCCGGGCAGGCGCGCGTCGTAGCCCACGCGAGCGCGCCGCTCGACCATGAAGTGCTCCGGGGAATCCGCCCCCTGGAGCCACACGTCCAGGATGTCGGGCGACTCCGAGAGGGCGCCGAGGGTGATCGTCGTGTCCCGCGCGGGGCGCACGAGGCGATCCCAGCCGAGGTAGCGCAGGGGCCAGGCGCCCATCATCACCGGCAGGTCGGGCGAGTGGCCGTCGCCGCCGTAGGCGCCGCTCGACATCAGCGACCAGTTGCCGGGACCCGTATTCACCGGGTTCTGCACGTCGTACAGGTCCGGCAGGCCGATCGCGTGACCGAACTCGTGGCAGAAGACGCCGATCTCGGACCGCTCGCCCGGGTAGATGAGCGACAGCTCGGGCAGCACGGTGAAGCGGTCGACGAGCATGTAGCGGCTCGACCCGGGCGCCCCGACGTGCGTCGTGAACACCGAGCTGTTGGCCCAGCCGTAGGACATGTGCGACGTCAGCGACCACAGATGGTTCGGATTCCCGCTCTCGCCGCCGAAACCGGCGTGGACGAACCACACCATGTCGACGTAGGTGTCGAAGTCGCGGTCGAACTCGTGCCAGGGGATCGACTGCTCGCACAGCTTGAGCGCGTCGCGGGCGAACCCCAGCTCGTTGCGCGGCGTCGTGTACCACAGCAACCCCGAGCTGGCGTTGGCGTAGTAGGCCGCGGTCTCGGGCAGCCGGACCGTGGCGACGACGCGTCCCCGGACCTTGAGACGTCCGCCCGAGCAGAAGGCGAAATACTCGGCGACGCTGCCCTTCGGATTCACGCGGGTCGTGTCGAACAGCAGGCGGTCGAAGTCCTGGGCCGTGTAGTGAAGCGTGTCGTCGGCGAACGAGACGAGGATCACCGGGACCCGCCAGGTGCCCGACTCGAGCTGGGTGCCCAGCGTATGAGATCCGGTCGGTCGCGGGTCGACGCGGAACAGGCCCTGGTGGGCGGCGTCGATGAGAGCGTCGGGCGACCTGCCGTTCAGGGGAGGCATCGTCCCCGAGGCGGGCCCGGGAAACGCGAGGGCCAGCACCGCGAGGAGCGCGACGGCACGAACGACTCCGTGCGCGAATCGTCTTAAGGACATCTGTACCCTGGTCCCGATGCGCCCATGTCGCCGCCTGGTCGCCACGACTGTACCACTCCCGCCACCGGCCGGCACCGCCGCCCGACGGACGCGGCAATTCGGGGGCGCTTCGCGTGCTTTCGCACCGGGGGACGCATTGGTGCTCGTTTGCGCGTGTGCTAGCGTCGCTCCGTTGTGCCCAAGCCCCTTCGCACGTCCCGACTTGCGCTTCCGCTCGCGTGGTTTGCGGCCCTGCTCGGGCTCGCCGTCCAGCCCGGTCCCGCGACAGCACTCGACCTGACCCCGCTGCGGGCGGAGTCCCTGCCCGCGTTCACCGCGGACGTCGCGGTCTCCGTGGATTCCGCCGGTGTCAGCGCCCTCGGCGTCTCGGTCAGCATTCCCTATCCCGACCTCCAGTGGCTTCGTCTCGACGGAGGCTATGCGGCCGCCATCGAGGTGACGGTGGTGTTCCAACCGCACGGCCGCGGCGTGAGTTTCGGCGACTCGTGGCAGCGGTCGATCGCGGTCGAGCGATTCGAGCAGACGACCCAGCGCGGCGGCGCGGTGCTGGAACGCCGGCGGCTGGTCGTGCCGCCCGGCCGCTACCAGCTGCGCGTGCGGGTGCACGACCTCAATTCCGAGCGAGAATCCGAAGCCCGCGAGCGCGTGGACGTGCCGGACTACTCCCGCGTGCCGCTCGCGATCGCGGGGCTCGAGATGGGGCGCGTGACGCCCGGCGATGGGTTCGAGCTGCGGCCGTCGCGGCGATATGGAATGGACAGCGATCAGCTCGCCGCCCGCGTCACGCTGGTCGACCGGCGTCCCGGCCCCTGGCCGCGCACCTACACCTTCGACTACCGGGTGCTCGATGAGACCGGTACCGAACTCGCGTCCGGCCGGCGTACTCCGACGGCCGGCCACATGGGCGCGCCCGTCATCCTGAGGCCCGATTCCGCGGCACTCTTCGTTGGCACCTACACCTTCGAGGCCACGCTGCAGGACGGGAAGGGCCGTTGGCGCGTGGAGCGCGCCTTCGAGGTGGAGGAGAGCGGTCCCCCGCGCGGGCGGGAGTTCCGGCGCATGCTCGAGCCGTTGTCCTACATTGCCGGCGCCGAGGAATACGACATTCTGAGCCACCTGCAGGACGCCGAGCAGGCGGCGGGGTGGGAGACTTTCTGGAAACGCCGCGACCCGACGCCCGACACGCCCCGCAACGAGGCGCTGCTCGAGTTCATGCGTCGCGTGCGGTATTCCGAGGAACACTTCCAGCACTACGGTCCCGCGTGGCGCTCGGACATGGGCCGGATCTACATCAAGTTCGGCGCGCCGGACCAGACCGAGACCCGGCCCGCCACGTCCCAGTCGCCGCAGCTCGAGGTCTGGTTCTACAACCAGCCCTACCGGCAATTCGTCTTCGCCGATCGCGACGGGTTCGGGCGCTACGTGCTGGTGAGCCCGGGCATCGAATGACGCGCTCCCCGGGCACCCATGGTGTCGTCACGATGGCCGCGCTGGATCTTCGGAAACGCCCCGAACACCGGGCGGAGCTGGGGAGCCAGTTGCTGCTCGGCGAGACCGTCCGGGTGATCGGGCAGGCGTCGCGGGGGCAGTGGCTGCGGGTGCGGAACGAGGCCGACGGTTACGCCGGCTGGGTCCGGGCGTGGGGAATCCGCCGGGTCAGCCGGGTCCGGGCGGGGCGCTGGCGCGACCGGGCGCGGGCCCGGGTGAACGAGAGCTTCGCGGCCATCCGGGCGCGGGAGGCGGCTGGCCCCCTGCTCATGCCCGCGTTCTGGAATTCGCGGCTCATCGCGGGGCCCCGGCGTGGACGGACCCGCCGGGTCGAACTCCCGGACGGGCGGCGCGGATGGATCGCGGCTCGCGCCATCGCGCCGCCCCGACGTCCCATGCCCGTCGTGCACCGGATCCGCGAGCTGCTCGGCACGCCCTACCTGTGGGGGGGGCGGACGCCGCACGGCCTCGATTGCTCGGGATTCGTCCAGCAGGTGCTCGCCGAACAGGGAATCGCGCTGCCGCGTGACGCCCACGAACAGTTCCGGGTCGCCCGGGCGCGGCTGGAACCCGTGGAGCTCCGCTTGGGGGACCTGATCTTCTTCGGGGTGCCCCGAAACAGGGTCGGGCACGTCGGCCTGGTGCTCGGCGGTGGCTACTTCGCCCACTGCCGGGGCTGGGTCCGTGTCAACTCCATGAATACTCGCAATCCATTGTGCGACAATGAATTAATGGCGCAGTGGCGAGGTTTCGGCCGGCCCTGATTCGAGCGGGAATTGGGTGTCTGGGGGGCCCAATCCACTTGACAACGATTCCGCAGGTTACCTACTTTCCGCCGGGCGTTCGCCAGGGACCTAGACCCAGAGGGTTCAGTCCTGGCTTTTTGTTGAGTGGGTCCCGAGCATGGAAGTGCACGGATCTGTTCGCCGGAAACAACTGAAGACGGCTCTGAAAGGAGGTGGGGCTCGAGAACCTAAACCGCGTTGTGGAATCACCAGGCCACGAATTTGGCTTGAATCTGCATCGTGGCGCACGCGACTCAGCCTTGACCCTTTGCAGCCAAGGAGGCATGCAGCAATGAGTATTCGTCGTGTAATTCTGGCGGTGGCCGCCCTGCTGGCCCTGCCGACCCTCGCTTCGGCCCAGACTTCCCGCGTGGAAGGCATGGCCCTGCCAGGCGACTACATCAAGGACTACACCGGTATCTACACGTACACCTCGGGCGTCGTGAACGTGGGCAACCTCGTTTATGGCGAACTTGGTAATTTTCTGACGAATCCGAATTCGGGCAACCCGGCGTCGTTCGCGGATCGCGCCGTCGGCGCCGTGCTCCAGAACCTGTTCGATGGCAACCTCGGAACGTGGGCCGTGCACCTCCGCGAGGAGACGCCGGCGCTGGGCCAGGGTGACAACTTCAGCCAGCCGAACTCGGGCGCCTGGGGCTATGACCCGAACCGGAACCTCAACGAGTCGTTCGACGTCATGTGGGGCCGGAAGTTCGGCACCACGAGCCTCGGCCTGCGGGTGAACCGTTCGTTCTTCCGCGGCAAGGCCGAGCCGCTCGCCGGCGCGGAGACCAACCTGGAGTTCGAGCCCGCCGCCACGTCGGCGAACCTGGGCCGGAACATCTGGGGACTCGGTGGCGGTCTCGGGTTCGAGATGAACGCCAACACGAACGTGGAGCTCGCGTTCCTGTATCAGACCCGTACCTACGAAGTCACGACGCCGTTCGGGCCCGTCCCGGGCACGTCGACGACGGAAGACGACGGTCCCACCACGTACCTGTTGGCCGCACGGGCCATGTACCAGTGGCAGCCGAACGTGATGCTGGTGCCGGTGGTGAAGTACTACTCGTTCGACCTGTCGAACAAGTACGACGCCAACGCCGTCGGCAACCCGACGCCGGGTACGGCGGCGACCACCGACAACTCGCTCAAGGGCTGGCAGATCGGCACCGCGGGCAACTGGACGGTGGGTAACAACGACCTGTTCGTGCTGGGCGTGGACTTCGCGCACAACACGGTGGACCAGAAGGAAGGTGTGTTCGCGATCGGAACCACCGACGGTACGGCGGACGAGACGAACTTCGAAGTCTTCTCGGCCCTCGAGACCCACGTCAACAACTGGCTCACCGTGCGCTTCGGCGCTCGGAAGGGCGTGTGGAACAAGCTGAAGGTCGAGCCCACGCTGGGCGGCAACACCGAGATCACCTCGTCGCCGTTCACGATGAACATCGGCACGGGTGTGAAGCTCGGAACGCTCCAGCTGGACGCGATCATGAACGACATCTTCCCGCAGACGCTCGGCGGCTGGTTCAGCAACGCGCCGGGCGGCATCGTGGCCTTCCCGAAGGTCAGCGCGACGTACTCGTTCTAGATTCAGCGCAACAACGATCCGGGGCGCCCCGCAAGGGACGCCCCGGTTTTCGTTACGCGGCAGGCGCGTTCTAGCGTTTACGCGTACACGCCGCGGAGCATGATCACCTTCACGACGCGTTCGATCGCCACCATGAAGGCGCTGACCCGCATGTTGACCTTGTGCTCCTTGGACTTGGACAGCACGTCCTTGAAGGCGCCGACCATCGTGTGCTCGAGCCGCCCGTTCACCTCGGCCTCGGTCCAGTAGAAGCCCATGCGGTTCTGGACCCACTCGAAGTACGACACGGTCACGCCGCCCGAGTTGCACAGGATGTCGGGAATCACGAACACCCCCTTGGCGTCCAGGATCTTGTCGGCGTCCGGCGTGGTCGGGCCGTTGGCGCCCTCGGCCACGATCCGGGCCTTCACGCGGTCGGCGTTCACGTGCGTGATCTGGTTCTCGAGTGCGGCCGGAACCAGGATGTCGCAGGGGTATTCGATGATGGAGGTCGTCAGCGCCTTGCCGCCCGGGAACCCCGCCACGCCGCGGTGGTCGGAGGCCCACAGGAGCAGCGCCGGCACGTCGAGGCCGTCGGGGTTGTGGATGCCGCCGGTGACGTCGGACGCGGCGACGACCCGGGCGCCGTCATTGGCCAGCAGCGCGGCCGAGATCGACCCGACGTTGCCGAAGCCCTGGACCGCCACCTTGGCGCCCTTGAGCGAGATGTCGAGGTGCCGGCAGGCTTCGCGGACGCAGTACTGGACGCCGCGCCCCGTGGCCTCGCGCCGGCCCAGCGAGCCGCCGATCTCGAGCGGCTTGCCCGTCACCACAGCGGTCTCGGTGCGGCGCACGTTCATGGAGTAGGTGTCCATGAACCACGCCATCACCTGCTCGTTCGTGCCG
>JANLWK010000130.1:0-4414 GCA_031364505.1 Candidatus Eiseniibacteriota bacterium
CACGCCCCACCAACAGAACGGGGTTTCCGTCACGGTCCGGGACTCGAGCGGCAAGTCACCGGGGTGATGGCGGTTGGCCCAAAGAAGCCGTACTGCGGAGAAAAGCCAACGCAGCCTACCGGTGGCCCGGTGGACTGTCAAACCGAGCCATCACCGCAGTTTGACGATTCGCTGCCTCAAGGTCCGATCACCCGCCACGAGCTGCGCGAAGTACACGCCCGACGGCGCCGGGCCGCCAGCCTCGGTACGACCATCCCAGGCGGCGACGTGGCGACCCGGCGAGCGCACCTCGTTCAGCAGCCTGCGAATCACGCGACCGCGGACATCGAAGATGGTGAGCCTCACCGCCGAACGAGACGGCAGCGCGAACCGCACGTCTGCGCCCAACGACGTCGGATTGGGGACGACAGGCCCCAGACTTACGTCTTGCGGCAGTGGGCTCGCGTCCACCGCGGTCGGCCCCGTATGGACGAGCAGGGTGATGGTGGTGTCGCCAGTCACCGTGAACGTCACCGTGTCGCCCAACGCCTGAGCCTGTTCGGTGCCGGGCACCGCCGCCGTCGCGCCGGACGGAGTCGCCCATGCGTGATAGACGCCGGGGCGGAGACCCCCCAGCGCAAACCCTCCCTGTCCGTCCGAATGCCCCCCGAATAACGACAACGTCAAGCACAGGTAGGTGTAGTCGATCGTCGCGCCGATCACCGGCTGCAGCGTCTCGCTGGAGAGGACGGTGCCGGTGACGACATAGCCTTGGAAGTCCTGCGCCGCGTAGGGCGACGTCGAGTGCACGTCGTCGAAGAGCCCGCACAAGCTGTCATCGGGCGCCACCAGGCTCGCCCAGACCTGCCGTACCACGAACGGGCCGTCCGACCGATGCCGGGCGATGTCGTAGCCGTCCCACTCCAGCGTCACGCTGTTCAGGCCGGCGTTGAAGATGCGCGTCTTGCTCGTCGACGCAATATACGAATCGCACCTGTCGAACAGCGATGCCGAGATGTCGTAGGTTCCCGCCCTGGTCACGTCGACGCCGAGCGTGACGTCCAGGACGTTCGCCTTTCCGTCGGGCTCCGCGTCGACCGTGACGTCCGAATTCGGGCCGGGAATCGAGATCCTGGGCCGCTGGAACTGCACCGCGGTCAGCGGGCCCGTGAAGCACAGCGTGTCGTACGACGCGACAGTGAACAGGCGCCGCGTCCCGTCTCCCAGATACACGATGCTCACGGCCCCGAGTCTGAATGGTCCATTGATTCCCGAGTCGTGGATCACGTCTCCGGCGAATCGCATGGGCACGGTGTGAGCACCAACGGCCCACGGCCCCAGGCCGGTGAACATCGTGTTGTAGGCCACCCGATCGATCAGCGCGTCATTCGCGCCGAACAGGGATGCCGACACCTGGTAGTGCCCGGCCTGGTTCACCAGCACAGGCAGGTCGTACTTCAACGTGTTGAACAGGCCATCATGGTCCGTATCGACGCTGATTGCGGAATCCGACGCGCACAGGAAGCTCATGAGATGCGCGTAGTCGGGAACGATGTGAATGTCCTGCGAGTTGACGCGCACGATATTGCCCGACTGCGCGTGGAAGGACACGACTGCCTCGCCCGGCACGAACACGGGACCGAAGTTGCCCCCGTATTCGCCATCATTGGCCGCGCCGTCGTCGTGCAAACCGTCATCGAGGAGGGACGTCGTCGGGTGAGATGCGTCCGCCAGGACAAGGATCGCTTGAATCGAAGCCCCCAGCAGGGGTGTCGTGGCGGTTGCGAACGTCGCGCGCGCGGCCACGGTCGAGCCGACGGGATAGTCATACTGGGACAGCGTCGCCAGGAACAGCGTCGGACTGCTGGCGTTGGCGGTGGTCGTCACGACCCCATCCGGGGAACTGGTCGTACGGGCGCGCCACGTTCCGTTGATGGGGTTCGTGATCCGATAAACAAATGGTGGCTGCATGTTTTCCACGAATGGAATCTCGGCGATGGATGCTCCCGGATACGTCGCGACCGTCGAGGCGTCGATGACGACGCCGTTCGGATCCTGGAGTGAGGTCGTGAAGTCCGGGTCCGGCGGCCCGAACACGCTGAAGGCGACTCCAAGGGTGTCGACGTTCTGGACGAGGAACGGGTCGCTGAGCCTCGAGCCGCCTTCATGCTGCCGCGTGGTCTGCGCGATGGTCTGCGTCGAGTCCAGGTCGTCTTCCATGAACAGCGGCAGGTTCTCGGGGGGCGCCACCGTTGCTCCGACGTGAGCGGCCAGGATCGAGGACCCGAGCGACGCGACAAGCGGGGAGGCACCGACCGTCAGCTTCGGCGGCCGGGCTTCCGGGGCGACCGCAAAGATCCCGGCGATGGGCTCGGTGTAGAAGTTCGGCTGAAGCAGGTTGATCGCCTTCTTGAACACGGCCCGCGTCTTGTGAATCTGCTTGTGGCCGGTATCGCACCGTCCGTTGTCGAGTTGCACATACGAACGCACGTCGACCGTCGCTCGGGGCTCCTTGCAACCATCATCCGCCGCCTCGTTGTTGACTTCGCGCACCTGCCACGGGTAGAGGGCGCTCTTGTAGCTCACGACCCATTCGGCAGTGCCATAGATGCGACGATAGTTCGTGTGCGTGTTCCGCAAATAATCGATCTGGTAGCAGGAGTTGAACAACCCTCGTCGTGAGGTCGAATAGTTGAAGTTGCGAGCAATCCATCGGGGGCGAAGGCTCAGAAGTGCGTCCGTGGGGAAGCCCCCCAGAATTCCCAAAGAGGCGTACTGGAGGCCTATCAGAACCGTGGCCCAGTAGCTTCCCTGGTTCGGCGTGTCGAGCTGGACCAGGGTCTCGATGTCGTCGCGACTCGCGGGCAGCCCCTTGCGACCCGCGAGCATCTGGCGCGAATCGAGCCCGCCCTTGCTGTGCGCGATGATGTTGATGATGTCCGCACCCCATTTGGTCTTGCAGCGATCGGCCTTCTGATTCTCTATTTCGGCATTGAAGTCGATGCTTGTCGCACCGTATCCGGCGTCCCAGCCGGTGTAGTAGGGCATCCCGTCATTGGTCATCCAGACCACGTAGTCGTCCCACGAGTCCAGATCGCCCGACCATCCATAGGCGAGTAGGACCGGCCGCACGAGCTTCTTGGGTCCGGGGGGATCGGCCGACGCCACCTGACCACCCGCGGGCGCCATGAGGCCGGGAGTGGGCGTGTTCTGCGGGAGCCGATCGATGCCGATCGTCGCCCAATTGCAGGCGAGGCCCCAGCACGATGCGTTCGCTCCCGTGCTGACGGCGATCTCCACGAGATTGATCGCGGGAATCGGCCGGGTGGGCGGGACGTTCGGGTTGTCTGCGTTGGTTCCGGGTGCCATGGGCAGCTTGATGTACTGAATCGGTACCTCGACCGAAACCGTGCTCCACTTGTTGTTCTTGCCGGTGAGCCCAACCGGGGTCCGGGACGCGGACCCGCACACCGCCGTACTGATCGGGAAGTCGTTGACGTAGATCACGTCGACCTCGGGCGTTCCGAAACAGGGCGGAACGTTCGCGCAATCGAGATCGCTGTCGACGTCGTAGACGCGCAGCGACAACGTCACCGTGGTGGGCAGCAGATTGTGGGACGTCAGAACCGGAATGGCCTGGGGCCTGAGCAGCTCCGTCGCCGGATCGAAGAACGTCGTCCCGAGCAAGGCCTCCTGGGCGGCCTGGAATTGCGTGTTCCAATAGAAACGCGTGGTCGGGATCAGAATGCGGATGCGATTGTTCGGCAAGTCCCCGCGTCTCCAGTAGTGACGGAGGTCCGGGTTACACGGCGGCGTGTAGGGGTCGTCGCCCTGACCGCATCCCAGCGTGTCCCCGACGAACAGCACGTCGGTCGCGCGCGGCGCCAGCACCAGAGACGGTGGAATGGCGCCCGAGGGCATCGTGTCTTGAGCGCGAACGGAGAGAACGGAGGCGAGCATCCCGCTCAGCCAAACCAGAGCGCATACGGCATAAATCCGCATCGGTAAGCCCCTCTCGTATTCGAGACGCGGCGCGGCTTCCCAATGCAGTTCTCCCGCCACCTGCCGGCGAGGGGTGCCGAACAATTGGGCGCAATTCCGTTCGATAGTGCAGAACGGCGAAATGGATCCTACGTCTGCCCTCGGCAAGGCACAATGAGTTTCGTGCTGTGGGTGCCGAGGGAGTCCGCGATCGTACAAGACCGCACGCCAGCTGCGGGGGCTTGGCTCGGGGATCTAGTCTTCGTGGTCCTCGCGCTGGTGGGCCATCGCGGCCATGGCACCCGTCTGCGGCCGGGTCTGCTCGCGCTCGTATTCGTCCAGCACGATCTGGGTCAGGTACTTGCGCGTCGAATCGTTGATGGGGTGCGCGAGATCCTGGTGCTGGCCGTCGGGCCGCTTGCGGCTGGGCATCGCCACGAAGAGACCGGTGTTG
>JANLWK010000180.1:0-2429 GCA_031364505.1 Candidatus Eiseniibacteriota bacterium
CGCATGCTCCGCTCGATGGAACGCTTCCTCTACCGCGACTACGGACCGCTCCTACTGTGGCCGGCCTACCGGGTTCCCGACGCCGAGATCGGCTACCTGACGCGCTACGCTCCCGGGTCGCGCGAGAACGGCGGGCTCTACACGCACGCCGGACTGTGGGCGATTCAGGCCGAGTGCATGCTGGGGCGTCGCGAGCAAGCGTGGAGGCTCTACCAGAGCTTCTGCCCGATCCTTCGCGGCAAGGATCCCGACCACTACGAGGTCGAGCCGTACGTGACGCCCGGCAACGTGGACGGGCCGGACTCGCCGCACTTCGGCCGCGGCGGCTGGACCTGGTACACGGGCTCCTCGGCGTGGATGCTGAGGGTGAGCACCGAGTGGATCCTCGGCGTGCGTCCGGACTACGACGGGCTGCTCATCGAACCCTGCCTGCCTCCCGGCTGGCGCGGCTTCACCATGAAGCGGCGCTTCCGCGGCGCCGACTACGACATCGAGGTGAAGCTCGGAGCCGCGCGCCGCCGCGTGCTGCTCGATGGCCGCGAATTTCGGGGGCGCGCGATTCCGGCGTTCACGGACGGGCGAACGCACGTGGTGCGCGTGGAGCTGCCGGACGATTCCGGCGTCCCGGCACGCGCCGGAGCGCGCTCGAGCCCCGGCCCCGGCGGCCGCGCGCGCCGCACCGCACGGCGCTGAGCCGTGTCCGCGGCCCCGCAATTCCCTCCGGGCTTCCTCTGGGGTGCCGCGACCTCGGCCTACCAGGTCGAGGGTTCTCCGCTCGCCGATGGCGCGGGCCCCTGCAACTGGCATCGCTTTTCGCACACGCCCGGCCGGACCGTCGACGGAGACACCGGTGACGTGGCCTGCGACCACTACCGCCGCTACCCGCAGGACATCGCGCTCATGCGCGAGCTGGGGCTCAACGCCTACCGCTTCAGCCTGGCCTGGAGCCGCCTGCTGCCGAACGGCACCGGTGAGGTGAACGCGGCGGGGATCACGCACTACTCGCGCATGATCGACCAGCTGCTCGAGCACGGCATCGAGCCGTTCGTGACGCTGTATCACTGGGATCTGCCCGCGGCACTCGAGGATCGCGGCGGCTGGGCCGCGCCGGAAAGCGTCGACTGGTTCCGCGACTACGCGCGCGTGTGCTTCCGCGCGTTCGACGGGCGCGTGCGCCGCTGGGCGACGCTCAACGAGCCGTGGGTGGTCACCGATGCCGGCTACCTCCACGGCGTGCACGCACCCGGCTCGACGAGCCCGCGCGAGGCGGCGCTCGCGTCCGCGAATCTGCTGCGCGCGCACGGCGCCGCGGTCGAGGCGTACCGGGAGGTCGGGGGCCACGAGATCGGCCTCGTCGTCAATCTCGAGCCCAAGGACGCCGCCAGCGATGCGCCGGACGACGTCGCGGCCGCCGAGCGTTCCGACGTCTACATGAACCGGCAGTACCTGGACCCCGTGTTCTTCGGCCACTACCCGGAGGGTTTCGCCGAGATGTTCGGGAACGAGTGGCCGCACGGCGGCGATCTCGATTTGGGCGCCGTACGGGCGCCGCTCGACTTCCTGGGCATCAATTACTACCGGCGCGGCGTCATGACGCGAGACGACGAGCGCCCCGTCGAGCGCGCCGGTCACGTGCCCGTGCCGGAGAGCGACTACACCGACCTCGACTGGGAGATCTTCCCGGCGGCACTGACGCGCACGCTGACGTGGGTCAAGCAGCGCTACGGCGACATCCCGCTCTACATCACCGAGAACGGCGCGGCGTTCGACGACCCGCCGCACGTGGAGGGCGAATCGGTCGACGACCCGCTCCGCGCCGACTACCTGCGCTCGCACCTGCTCGCCGCGCACGAGGCGATCGAGCGCGGCGTGGATCTCCGCGGGTACTTCGTGTGGTCGCTGCTCGACAACTTCGAGTGGGCGCAGGGCTACTCGAAGCGCTTCGGCATCGTGCACGTGGACTTCGACACGCAGCGCCGCACGATCAAGGACAGCGGCCGGTTCTACGCTTCCGTGGTGCGCTCGAACGGAGCGGCGCTGTCGGAGGGATGAGCGGGCGCTCGCGACTGCCACTTGCGCCGGCGCAAGTGGTGTTCAGCGCGATCGAACGAAACTGTCCTCGAGAACAGTTCGATATCCGCCGCATCCCCCACATCCCCCACACCCCCCCGCACCGCCCGCGCCCTGCTTGCGAGCGCGTTCGAGCGCCGGAATGCTCGAGCGCCGGAGGGGCATCCGGAGACACGCGGACAGGGCACGCTCGCCTTCGCTCCTGCTACGGCTCGCTGCCTCTGGCTGCGCTCCGCCATCCTGGCTGCGCGCGCCATTCACCCGCCCTGTCCGCGTGCCTCCGGATGCCCCGCGTGCACGGGCATGTTCGACGGCGGGTGCTCGCGTTCGCTCGCCCTTCGGCTCGCTGCGCTCTGCGC
>JANLWK010000196.1:0-2077 GCA_031364505.1 Candidatus Eiseniibacteriota bacterium
CGCCCCGGTGCGGGGCACCGCGACATCGGCGAGCGTGAGCGTGCGGGTGGCGGACATGCGGGGCCTCGAGAGGACGAGTGGGCGGCCGGTGTGCGTTGGATCGAGCGCGCGACGCTAGCACGCGCCGCGAAACAGCGGCAACCGCCCTCTAGACGCGGGCGGGGCGTCCATGCTTCAGCTCGAATGGCCCGACACTCGTGAAGTAGAGGAAGCCGAATGCCATGGCGCGCCACGGTTCCGCGACCCAGGCTCCCTTCATGTGCAGCCGCGGCAGGCTCGCGACCAGGTCCGCAGTCAGGCCGAGTCGCGGGATGGGAGTCTTGATCGTCAGGAACGTGAACCCGATGAAGCACACGAGCGAGACGACCCATGCACGCCGGATGTAGTCGCGCTCGCGTCCCGCGGGCGCCTGCCCGAACATCACTCCCGAAAGCCGGTTCGCGGTGAGGCCGCAGAAGCCGACGAGCGGCGCCCACGAGTGCATCGCCCACGAGAACCCGGAGGTCATCAGCAGATAGAAGAGCGAGATACCGAACACGGCCCACGCGCGACTCCGGCGCGAGCCGGTGCCCACGATGACGGCGCCGAGGAACGCCGAGGAGTGAATCACGAGGAACTCGAGTATCAGCGCGATGATGAGCGCCGCCACGAGATCGGCGCGCAGCAGGCGCGGCGCGACCCACGCGATCAGGTAGACGAGCCCGATCGTGAGGTCGGGGATCGCAGCCGCGAGATCCGGGCGTGGCACCGTGAACGCGCCGGGGGCGGGCTTCATCACCCGGCGCACGGCGGCGGGCCGGGGCGCGGTCGAAGGGATCGAGGCCATGGACTCGTTTTCGACCGAACCGCGTCGCTTCAGTAGTCTCGACGCATGTCGCCATCGCCGCCCGCGCCCCTGCGGGACCTGCGCCTCGCGCCGCATCCGGAAGGCGGCGCCTACCGTGAGGTGTTCCGGTCGCGCGCCACGGTCGTCACGCCGCGGGGCCCGAGGCCGTCCGCGACGGCGATCCTGTTCCTGCTCGCGGCGGGCGAGTTCAGCCGCTGGCACGCGGTCGCGAACCCGGAGTGGTGGCACCTGCTCGACGGCGATTCCGTGGAGCTGACGTGGCTCGGCGCCGATCTCGCGGAGTGCCACCGGCGCGTGTTGGGCCCCGGCGACCCGCCGTGCCTCGTGCCCGCGGGCTGCTGGCAGACGGCGCTGAGCCTTGGGCAGGAGAGCCTCGTGGGCTGCACCGTGTCGCCGGGCTTCGATTTCGCCGACTTCACCCTGCTCCGCGATTCACCCGCCGCGACCGAGGTGACGCGGCGCCATCCGCACCTCGCCTCGCGCCTGTGATCGTATGATTCGCCCGCAAATCGCGGGCCTCCGCGCTCCTGACGCGGCGGTCGGGGGTCGCCGAAATAGTCTCGAACTCGGGGTGACCCGCTCCCGCCCGATGCGCTAGACTCCTTCGGCCGCCCCGCGGAGCCATTGCCCGCCCCGAACCCACCCACGCATCTCCCACGAATCAGGACTGCACCCATGACCGAGAGCCTCCCTGCCCCGACGTCTCCGCTCGCGGCCGAGCCCGAACGGAACGACGCCGCTCCCTCGATGCCTCCGCCCGCGACCGAGCCCGAACGCGATGACGTCGCACCCGCGCCTCCGCCCGCGACCGAGCCCGTACGTGACGACGCCGCAACCGCGACGCCTCCGCCCGCGACCGAGCCCGAGCGCGACGACGCCGCACCCTCGCCCGAATTCGCCGACGCGCTGGCGACGTACGAACGCGACGGACACGCGGCATCCGCGGAAGCCGCGGCCAGTACTCCGGCCGTCGGGACCAAGGTGAAGGGCAAGGTCGTTTCGGTGAGCGACTCGAATGTGCTCGTCGACTTCGGCGGGCGCAGCGAGGGTGTCGCCGAGACGCGGCACTTCCGCTCCGAGGACGGCAGCGTGAGCCTCGCGGCCGGTGACGACGTGGAGCTGTTCGTTGTCCAGGTCGGCGACGAGATCACGCTCGCGCCGGTGATGACGATGAAGGCCGAGTCGCACGACGCGCTGAAGCAGCTGCGCGAGGCGAAGGCCGCGGGCATG
>JANLWK010000229.1:0-7392 GCA_031364505.1 Candidatus Eiseniibacteriota bacterium
GTACCGGGCGCTCGTCGATCCGGGGGAGAGCGTCGCGTACCCGGTGCCGTCGTGGAACAACAACCACTACTGCTACCTGACCGGCGCGCGCGGCATCCCGATCGAGGTCACGCGCGCCTCGCGGTTCCACCCGACGCCCGAGCAGGTGCGCGGGCTGCTGCCGAAGATCCGCCTGCTCGCGCTCAACACGCCGCTCAACCCGACGGGCACGGCGATGGATCCGGACTCGCTCGCCGAGATCTCTCGCGCGATCGTCGAGGAGAACACCCGCCGCGCGGCGAGCGGCGAGCGGCCCGTGTATCTGATGTACGACATGGTCTACTGGGCGCTCGAGTTCGGCCGCATGGAGCCCATTTCGCCGCCCGCGCTCGTGCCCGAGGTGGCGCCGTACACGGTGATGCTCGACGCGATCTCCAAGTCGCTCGCGTCGACGGGGCTGCGCGTCGGCTGGTCGCTCGCCTCGCCGGCCGTGACGCAGCGCATGTCGGACCTGCTCGGCCACGTCGGCGCCTGGGCGCCGCGCGCCGAACAGATCGCGACGGCCGAATTCCTCGACGACGCCGCGAGCTTCGCCGCGTTCCGGCTCGAGATGCACCGCCGGTTGCGCGAGCGGCTCGAGTACCTGCACGCGACGATGCAGAAGCTGGCCGCGCAGGGATTGCCCGTCGAGTCGGTAGCGCCGGAGGGGACGCTCTACCTGTCGGCACGCATCGGCCTGTTCGGCCGCACGATCGACGGCGAGACGATGCGCACGAACGAGGACATCCGCCGCCTGTTGCTGCGGCGCGCCGGCGTCGCCGTCGTGCCGTTCCAGGCGTTCGGGCTCGATCGCGAGGACGGCTGGTTCCGGCTGTCGGTGGGCGGCGTGTCGATGAAGGCGATCGAGGCCGGCATGGACCGGCTGGCGGCACTGCTGGGCGGCGCATCGTGACCGATGCGGCGAAGGCCACACCGGTCAAGGACGCGTTCCTCGACTCGGTGGTCGATTTGCTGCGCGAGACGTTCGAGGGCGGCCTGCCGGGACAGGGCACGCAGTACCTCGATCACACGGGCGGCATCGTGACGACGCTGCGCGACATCAGCGCCGAGCGAGCGTCGCGCTCGGTCGGCGGGCATCCCAGCATCGCCTCGCACGCGCGCCACATGGCGTTCCACCTGCGCGTCGTCGGCGAGTGGATCCTCGGCGACCACTCGAAGCGCGACTGGAAGGCCAGCTTCCTGCCCGGCACGGTCAGCGAATCCGAGTGGGCCGAGATCCAGGCCGATCTCGAGCGCGCGCGCATCGACCTCGTGCGCGTGCTGCGAGCGCTCGACGACGCGCGGTTCGTGGAGGAGGGCGGGGGCGTCGGCGCCATCGCGCACCTCGCGTATCACCTCGGGGCGATCCGCCAGCTCGTGCACATGGTGTGACGCCGCGGGCGGGCGGCGACGTGCGCCCGCCATGAAGGAGGCACGATGTCGAACGGGGCCGCCGGTCGACGATCCGCTGATCGCCCGGCCGCGGGCGCGCTGCCCGCGGTCGCCCTCGCCGTGGCGCTGCTGCTGGCGCTGGTGCCGCTCGACCGCGCCCTAGCCCAGGACGCCGGCGGCGCGATCGAGGGGCGCGTGACGGACGGCAACGGGCAAGTGCTCGATGGCGTCGCTGTCGTCGTCACCGGCGACGCACTGCTCGGTCGCCGCACCACCGTGACCGATGCGCGCGGGCATTTCCGCGTCGAGGCGCTGCCGATCGGCCGCTGCGCCGTCATGCTCTCTCGCGTGGGACTTCATCCGTCCACTGCGTCGGTGCGCGTCGTGCTCGGGGCATCGGCGGACATGGGAATGCTCGTCATGGTGGCGAGCCCGGTGCCCGTGACCGGAGTCAACATCACCGGAAACCCGGTCGTCCTCCGCCGCGCCGGACTCGGCGCCAGCCTGCCATCGCGTGTGTTCCGGGCGCTGCCGAGCGATCGCGACTACCAGTCGATCGTGACGCTCGCGCCGCACGCCACGACGTCGTACGCGGGCGACCGTGCGAACCTCGCCGGCACGAGCGGCCCCGAGTCGAACTACTACGTCGATGGCGCGAACGTGGTGGAGCCGCCCGGCAACGGGAGGAGCACGAGCCTGCCGAGCAACTTCATCCAGGAGGTCGACGTGCGGGCCGGCGGCTACCAGGCCGAGTTCGGCGGCGCCGGCGGCGGCATCGTGAACGCCGTGACGGCGTCCGGCGGCAACACCGTCCATGGCGAAGTGTTCGCCTTCGGCGCGCACCGCCTGTTCACGACCTCGCTCGCGAGCCTCGGCGTCGCGCCGCGGACGGAGGACTTCTCGTCGTGGGACGCGGGTGCCGGGATCGGCGGGCCGATCGTGCGCGACCGGCTGTGGTACTACGCCGCGTGGGACCCGACGTTCGAGGACGAGAAAATCCGGCTGCCCGGCTTCGGCACGGGGATCGACCGCCGCCGCGTGCAGCGCTTCGCCGCCAAGCTCACGGCGCGCCCGGAGGACAGGACACAGCTCGCACTCGTCATGGTGGCGGATCCGACGCACCAGGAACAGGTGGGCGGCGTGGCGCCGTCGAATCTGACCGCGCTCGGCTCGGTCGATCCGGTGTACGCCACGGTGCAGCAGGGCGGCGGCGCCGCGTCGCTGCGCGCCACGCGAACCGTGGGCACGCGCTCGTTCGTGCAGGCGGATGCGGCGGTCAACGTGGCGCGGTACTCGTTCACACCGCGGACGTTCGTCGGCGCCACCGAGCCCCTCTACACCGACGCCCGCACGGGCTACGTCGAGGGCGGTGTGGGCTCGCTCACCGACCGTCACGCCGGGCGCTGGTCGGGCCGGCTCGTCGCGGCGACGCAACGCGCCGGCCACGCACTCAAGGCGGGTGCGGGCTACGAGGACGAGTGGTTCCGCGAGCGGCTAGCGCTCGATCAGATCGCGCGGCTCGGCGACGCGCTCTGGCAGTACACCACGCTGCCGGACCGCAGCAGCCGAAACCACATCCGCTCGCCGCACGCGTTCGCGCAGGACGCGTGGGACGTGTCGCCGCGACTGCGCCTCGACGCCGGCCTGCGCTGGAGCGGCGAGTGGTGGATGGCGTCGGGCGGCTCGGTGGGGCAGCGCATCGCGGACGCGTGGCAGCCGCGCTTCGGCGCCACGTGGATCCTCGATCGACCACGCACGCGCCGCGTCTTCGCGTCGTGGGGGCGCTTCGTTCAGCGCACACGGCTCAACGTGCCCGGGTTCTTCCTGCAGGACACGCCCAGCACCTACCTGGTGCGGTGGTTCGACCACGATCCGCGCCAGGACCCGTCGGGCGGCACGCCGGTGTTCGCCCAGACGCTGGGACACCAGGCCGCGGTCGCCGGACTCAGGCCGGCGACGTTTGACGAGACACAGGCCGGCGGCGACGCGTGGCTCGCGGGGCGCGTGCACGTGCTCGCGCGCGGCGTGTACCGCACGCAGCGCTCGGGAATCGCCGGCGTGCTGTCGCCGCTCAGCGGCCAGGCGGTGTACGGCAATCCCGGCCGCGGCGAGCTGGCGGCCTATCCCGGCATCACGCGCATCTACCGCGCGCTTGAGCTGACGCTCGAGGGCGGCCCGTCGGCGACGACGACGTGGCAGGCGAGCTATGTGCTCGCCTCGCTCGACGGCAACTACGAGGGCTACTGGGGCCAGTCGGCCGGCGTCAACGATCCGCTCGGCGCCGCTGCGTTCGCGTCCGACGTGCGCGGCTCGGCGTTCGGCTGCGGGCCGCTGCCGTCGGACCGCACGCACCAACTCAAGCTCCGCGCCGCGCGGCCGATCGCGTTCGGGCTGTCGGCCGGGACGACGCTGTGGTGGGCGTCCGGGACGCCGATCAGCGAGCTGGGATCGACGCGGTTCGGGCCGCCGTACTACGTCTTCCTGAGTCCGCGAGGCTCGCGCGGACGCACTCCGGCGCTCTACGATCTGGCCGTCCGCCTGGCGTGGCAGCCGGCGCTCCACTCCGCGGTCGAGCCCCGGCTGCTCGCCGACGTGTACCACGTCGGCAACCCGCGGCGGACGGTCGTGGTCGACGAGGTGCACTACCGTGGCGTGAACGGATCCGGCGCGCAGGTCGCGCCGAATCCCGGCTACGGCGGTCCGCTGCTACAGCAGCCACCGGTGGCGTGGCGGTTCGGCGTGGAGGTGCGCTGGTGATCGGGCGAACCGGGCGGCTCGTCTCGGGAACCGCCCGCCCGATCGGTCCTCGCGACTCAGGCGTGCTTCGTCGCCCGCACCTTGACCGAGACCACCGACTCGAACGCATCGCTGACGGCGCGATCCGCGGTGTCGGACGGAGCCCCCACCGTGTAGGCGTGCTCGCGCACGATCGCGACGTCGGCGAATCCGGCCCGGCGCATGGCGTCGAGATAGTCGTCCTTGAGCAACGCGCCCGCGACGCAGCCCACGTACAGCTCGACGTCGTTCCGCGCCTGCTCGGACAGCGGCCGCGTCAGCACGAGGTCGCTGACGACGAGGCGCCCGCCGGGCTTGAGCGCGCGCAGCGCCTCGCGGAACACGGCGGGCTTGTCGGGCGAGAGGTTGATGACGCAGTTCGAAATGATGAGGTCCACCGTCGCGTCCGCGACGGGCAGGTGCTCGATTTCGCCGAGGCGGAACTCGACGTTCGTGGCCCCGCTCTTCGCGGCGTTCGCGCGCGCCCGTTCGATCATCGCGGGCGTCATGTCGACGCCGATCACGTGGCCGCTCGCGCCGACTTCGCGCGCTGCGAGGAAGACGTCGATGCCGGCGCCCGAGCCCAGGTCGAGGACGGTCTCGCCGGTCTTCACACCGGCGTCCGCGAGCGGATTGCCACAGCCCAGCCCGAGGTCGGCGCCCTCGGGAATCGCCGCGGCGTCGGCCGCGCTGTAGCCGATCTCCGTCAGCACGTCGCCCGAGCCGCAGCCGCAGCCCGTGCCGCAACAGCCACTCGTCCTGCCTTCGGCGATGTCGCCGTACCGCTCACGCACCGCCGTCCGGATGTCCTTGGTCGTTTCCACGGTTCGTTCCTCCCATGTGGGGCCGCGCCGATCAGGCGCGAGGGATCCTAGAGCCCGCCGATCAGTTCCTTGAGCCGGCGGACACCCGCCGGATTGACGCAGTAGCACACGCGCGGCCCGTCGATCTCGCCCTGCACGAGCCCCGCCTCCTTCAGCACCTTGAGGTGTTGCGACACCGTCGCCTGGGCGAGCGGCAATTCGTCGACGATCGCTCCGCACACGCACTCTCCGCGGGCGATGAGCAGCTTGAGGATGGCGACGCGCGCCGGGTGGCCGATGGCCTTGGCAAGCCGCGCCATGTCCGTGTCCACGGATCGCGACGGCCGGGCGGCCTTCGGAGCCGACTTCGAAGCCGTCTTCTGTGACGCGGGCATGCCGCCTCCTATCGTCAATCGTCAATATACGATTAATGAGATGCGGTGTCCAGCCACGAGATTCCGGGTGTTTTGACGCGGTTTCGCCGCCCTTCCTATACTCAGTCCGTTGAGTACGCCTCTCCGCACGGTGCACCTCTGCCGCCCTGCGCCGCAGCGCCCCCACGCACGACACGATCGACGGGAGATCCGACCGATGGAAGCCACCAAGACCAAGCTCGTGGACTACAAGGTGAAGAACGGCGTCGCCTGGCTCGAGTTCACCGACCCGCCGGCGAACACCTACACCTACGAGATGATGCGCGACCTGGACGACGCGATCCTCCAGGCGCGGTTCGACGAGAACGTGCACGTCATCGTGCTGCGCGGCGCGGGAGAGAAGTTCTTCTGCGCGGGCGCGAACATCAACATGCTCAAGACGGTGAATCCGTACTTCAAGTACTTCTTCTGCCTGCACGCCAACGAGACGCTGAACCGTCTCGAGCAGACACCGAAGCTCGTCATCGCCGCGCTGAACGGCCACACCGTCGGCGGCGGACTCGAGATCGCGATGGCGGCGGACCTGCGCATCGCGCGCAAGGGCGCCGGCAAGTGCGGGCTGCCGGAAGTGACGCTGGGCGTGCTGCCGGGCACGGGCGGCACGCAGCGCTTCGCGCGGCTCGTCAACAAGAGCGTGGCGATCGAGCTGATGGTGACGGGCGAGACCTTCGACTTCGAGAAGGCGCAGCAGATCGGGGTCGTCAACCAGATCTGGGACGCCGCCTCGAACGACGAGTTCATCGAGAAGATCCAGAAGTACGCCGAGCAGTTCTGCCCGCCGAACAAGGCCGCGAAGGCCGTCGGCCGCATCAAGCGGTCGGTGCAGAGCGGTGTCGAGGTGCCGTTCGAGAGCGCGCTCGCCATGGAGCGCGAGCTGCAGCAGCAGCTGTTCCAGAGCGATGACGCCAAGGAAGGGCTCGCCGCGTACGTCGAAAAGCGGAAGCCGAATTTCACGGCCAAGTAGCACACTCCCTGTCGCCATGCGCGCGGGACGGCGGCACCCACGTCCCGCGCGCGCGCGTTTCGTCCCGGTCGCGGCGGCCCCGATCGCCCTCGTCTCCATGGTCGCCATGCTCGCGTGCGTGCCACGCGTCGGTGACGCGCAACCGCCGGCGCCGCGGGGCGGCACGCCCACGCTGTACGTGCCGGCGCGTCCGGATAGCGTGTCCATCGAGTCGGAGCCCGCGCCGCTGATCGTCCCCGGCCGCGCGAACGCGACCGACGCGCTGGTCCGCACGCGCGGACAGTTCGCCCAGGAGCAGCGCGAGACGGGCGCGGCGATGGAGCGCATGAATAACCTGCCCGGCGCGCTGCTCGCCTACCAGAACGCGCTCGCCGCGGATTCGTCGATGACGGGCGTGCACTACCGGCTGGGCCTCGTGCTCATGAGGCTCGGCCGCCCGGACCAGGCCGAGCGCGCGTTCCGAGGTGAACTGCGCGTATCGCCTCGCGACACCGACGCGAGCCGCGAGCTGGCGATCGCCCAGAGCGCCCAGAACGAGCACGCGGCCGCGATCGCGCGCCTGCGCGGCCTCGTCACGCGCGAGCCGCGCCGCGACGAGCACTGGTACGCGCTCGGCCTCGCCTACGCGAACGCCGGCCGCATGGGCGAAGCGGCCCCCGCGTTCCGGCGCGCGATCGCGCTCGCGCCTGCGCGACCGCTCGAGCACCGCGACTACGCCGTCGTGCTGGCGGGGCTGGGACGCGTGGCGGAGTCGCGCGCGCAATGTCGGAAGGCGCTCCTCCTCGACAATCGCGATCCGTCGATCTGGCTCAACCTGGGCAACCTCGAGGCCCGCGCCGGGCGCGCGGATACGGCGCTCGTGGCCTACCGCAATGCCGAGCGACGCGATTCCACGTATGCTCTGGCGTATGAAGGCCAGCTTCGCACGCTCGAGCGTCTCGACCGCCGCGACGACATCGCGGACCTCTACCTGCGCTGGGTCACCGCGATGCCCGACGACACGGAG
>JANLWK010000234.1:0-3702 GCA_031364505.1 Candidatus Eiseniibacteriota bacterium
CGGTTTGGCGACGTGGCGGGGCTGCTGGACGAAGGTCACGCCCTTCAGCCGCTCGGCGAGCTGCGTCTCGAACCCGGTGACGAACATGAACGGAATGTGACGCGTGCGCGCGTCGTTCCCCATGCGCTCGGCGAGGTCCCAACCGGTGCGCAGCACGGCGCCCTCGGGGCAGGACAGCGCGTAGTCGAGCAGCACGAGTGACGGGCGAAGCCGGCGAACGAGCACCCATCCCGCCTCCGCGTGCGCGGCCTCGGCGGTGCGGTAGCCGTGCTGCTGGAGCAGTGCGGTGACGAAGCGCCGGAACACCGAGTCGTCGTCGACGACGAGCACGAGCGGGCCGCCGACGGGTCCCGAGATCAGGTCGGGCAGGAGCGATTCACCGGAGTCCGACGGCGCCGGCAGCTCCTCGTCGCCGCGCCACAGCGGCATGCTGAAGTACATCCGGGTGCCCTTGCCGTCGCCCTCGCTGTCGACGCCGATGATGCCGCCCATCAACTCGACCAGGCTGCGCGTGATCGCGAGCCCGAGCCCCGTGCCGCCGTAGCGCCGCGTCGTGCTGCCGTCCGCCTGGATGAACTTCTCGAAGATCAGGTCCTGGCGATCCTTGGGAATCCCGATGCCGGTGTCGATGATCTCGAACAGGCAGTGCCCGGCGTTGTCTTCGATGCGCGCGCGCACGGTGATCGAGCCCCGCTGCGTGAACTTGAGACTGTTCCCGACCAGGTTGATCAGTACCTGCTTGAGCTTGCCGAAGTCGGCGCGCACCGACGGTCCGGTGTCGGCCGGCGGCTCGAACACGAGCTTGAGCGACTTCTGCTGCGCCTGGACGCGCGTGACGGTGTAGACCTCTTCGAACAGGGTCGTGATGCCGACGGGCTCGACCTGCAACGCCAGCCGTCCCGCCTCGATCTTGGCGATGTCCAGCACGTCGTTGATCAGGCCCAGCAGGTGCTTCGAGCACTGCAGCGCCTGGCCCAGGAACTCCCGCTCCTCCTCCGGCGAATCACACAACCCGTCGAGCACGAGCTGGAGGAAGCCCATGATGCCGTTGAGCGGCGTGCGCAGCTCGTGCGACGTATTGGCGAGGAATTCGCTCTTGAGCCGCGAGGCCTGCTCGAGCTGGCCGTTCGCCTCCTCGAGGCGCCGGTTGCTGACTTCGAGGCCCTTGGCGAACGACTGCACCTGGCGCTCGGCGTCGACGCGCGCGCTCGCGTCGCGGACGACGAGCGTGTAGAACAGCCCTTCTTCGTGGCGGGAGCAGGCCAGTGAGCACTCGACGGCGACCGTGCTGCCGTCCAAGCGCCGCGCCTCGTTCTGGGTGATTTTGGAAGCTGGGCCGGGATCGGCCGCGGCGTCGCCGGGCGTTCCCGCGGACACCGGGCCGCGCAGAAGCGCCGACAGCGGCTGGCCCGTCAGCGCTTCGCGCGAGCGCTGGAACAACCGCTCGGCGCCGGGGTTCGCGGTGACGACAACGCCGCGCTCGTCCAGGCTCAGGATCGCGTCGAAGGCGTTGTCGAGCACGGAGTGAATGCGCTCGGCGTGCCGCCGCGTCAGCTCGTACTCGCGGCGCGCGATACGCGAGCGGTAGTGGCGGCGCCACAACAGCACGAGCAGCACGACGAGCACGGCGACGCCGAGATCCAGTACGAGCAGGCCGGCAAGGGTGAACTGCATGCCGGCGAGCAGCGCCGAGCGGTCGGCCTGGCCGACGAGCCCGCAGCCGAGCTCCGGCACGAACCGGGTCACCGCCCACACGCCGCCGCCGCGCCCGTCGAGGGTCTCCACGTTGGACTCGCCGCCCATCGCGGCGACGGCGAGCGCGTCGTGGCGGCGGTCGCCGAGGGGCAGGCGCTGGCCGAGGTAGAGACCCGAACCGGCCGGCGGCGTGCTCGCGACGACCATCTCCTCGCCGCGGCGTGTGACGAGGAAGACTCCGGCACTCCGGCTGTCGAGGGTCCACTGCAGCAGGCTGCGGTTCACGCGGTCGCCGAGGCCGGCGTAGAGCACCGCCACGGGAGCTTCGCCGTCGTCGCGCAGCGTGCGGATCGGGGCGGCGACGACGATGACCGGCTTGCCGCCTTCGTCCGGCAGCTCGGTGAGCACCTCGGTCCGCCGCGTCCTGCCCACGCGACTCGCCAGCGCCGCCGCCGCGCGCGAGCGCCAGCGGTGCCCCTCGGAGCTGGTCGCGAGCACCGTGTGGTCGGGGCGCACGACGTCGATCGCGAGCAGGCCGAACGACGAGGCGGCCCCGTCGAGCTCGCGCTCGAACGCGAGGGCCGTGGCGTCGTCGGGAACAGCGGCGGCGCCTTCGCCGTCGAACCAGCCGTGGAAGTCGTCCTGGTGGGCGACGAACTCGGCGTCGCGCCGCAGTTCGTCGAGCAGCGCGCTCAAGTCCTTGCGCTTCTCCTCGGTGCTCGCGGCGAGCTGCGCCCACCGCTCGGCCGCGAGCCGCGATCGCGCGCTCTGGTAGAGGCCGAGATTCAGCATGACGAAGCTCAGCGCGAGGAGTGCGACGAGCCCGGTCGTCACCCGGCGCGATTCGTTGCGCGGCTCGGCGGAACCCAGCGGCGCGCGTGAACGACCGCCCGCCGTCGCGGTGGAACGCGCGGGCGCGGCCCCGGTCAGCGAGGGGAGCGAGTGCTGCGAGTCGTGTGGAGTGGGCATGGCGATCCCGGGGGTTATCGGCAGGCGCGCCAACACCTTGAAGCCGAAAGCGGGGATGGCCTGGCGACGCGGGCGGGCGCCGCTGCGGCGGCCCACGGGATCCCGGAGTGCCCCGGCCGGCGCGTGTCCGGCCGGGGGCTCAGATCACTAGTGCTTCTGCCAGTACCGGGGCCGGATGTTGGCCTGCAGTACGCGTTTACGCAGGCGGAGCGACTCCGGGGTCACCTCGAGCAACTCGTCCTCGCGGATCCACTCGAGCGCCTGCTCGAGCGACATGCGCCGGGCGGGCAGCAGGTGGATGCCTTCCTCCGAGGTCGACGCGCGCATGTTCGTGAGCTTCTTCTCGCGCACGATGTTCACGTCGATGTCCTCCTCGCGCGCGTTCTCACCCACGATCATGCCCTCGTAGCAGCGTTGCGTGGGCTCCACGAACATCTCGCCGCGGTCCTGGGTGTGCTCGATCGCGTAGCCCGTGACCTTGCCCGCGCGGTCCGCGACGAGCGCACCGGTCACCCGGTGCGGGATCTCGCCCTGCCACGGCTCGTAGCCGTCGAACAGGTGGTTCAGCAGCCCGGTGCCGCGGGTGTCGGTGAGGAACTGGCTGCGGAAGCCGATGAGGCCGCGCGACGGGATGCGGAACTCGAGACGCACGCGGCCGGTGCCGTGGTTCACCATGTTCGTCATGCGGCCCTTGCGCGTGCCGATCTTCTGCGTCACCACGCCCACGAAGGTCTCGGGGCAGTCGATGACCAGCTTCTCCATGGGCTCGTGGCGCTCGCCGTTCACGGTGCGGGTGATGACCTCGGGCTTGCTGACCAGCAGCTCGTAGCCCTCGCGCCGCATCATCTCGATCAGGATCGCCATCTGGAGCTCGCCGCGGCCCGAGACCTTGAAGTTGTCGGGGGTATCGCCGGGCTCGATGCGGATGCTCACGTTGGTCAGGATCTCGCGGTCCAGCCGTTCCCGGAGGTTCCGCGAGGTGACGAACTTGCCCTCCTGGCCCGCGAACGGGGAGTTGTTGACCGAGAACAACATGCT
>JANLWK010000249.1:0-7705 GCA_031364505.1 Candidatus Eiseniibacteriota bacterium
CCAGCCGGAGTAGCGCGCGGCCTCGCCGAGGGTCGTGTGCGTCAGGTGCACGATGAGATCCGGCATCACCGGCATGACGATGCCGAGGCCGATCACGTCGATGAGAAGCGCGCCGAGCACGATGGCGAGCGCGCGGCGCTCGCCCGCCGGAGTGGTGGACATGGATTCCGAGTGAGAGAGATGAGCGGAAGGCGGCGCGGCGGGTCGAGCCGGGCAGACTAGCGCGCGGCCCGCCCGCATGCCAACCTCGCCGCACTCGAAAGGAGGATCGAATGGAAACTCCGCTGCCCGAGCCGCGGCTGGTCGCGACGACCGTGCACGGCCGCTACTTCGCGCGAGCGCCCGAGGGCGGCGGGCCATGGCGATGGTTCGTCGGGTTTCACGGCTATGCCCAGGAAGCCGGTGGGTTCTTCCGCTGCCTGACCGGCGTTCCGGGGGCGTCCCGCTGGCTCGTCGCGTCCGTGCAGGCGCTCCACCCCTTCTATGCCCGGCGCTCGACCGAGATCGTCGCGAACTGGATGACGCGGCAGGATCGGATCGAGGCGATCGCCGACAACATCGCCTACGTCGACGCCGTGCTCGACGCGATCGAGCGCGAACACGGCGCCCCGCGGGCCCTGGTGTTCGCCGGCTTCTCGCAGGGCGTCGCGATGGCGTACCGCGCCGCGGCGCTCGGACGCCGCGCGGCGGACGCGGTGATCGCCGTCGCCGGCGACGTGCCGCCCGAGCTTGGCTCGAGCGGATCGAACGCGCTGGGCTCGAACGGATCGCCCGAGCCTGGCTCGAGCGGATCGAACGCGCTCGAAGGCCGGACGCGCCGGTGGCCGCGCGTGCGGATCGTCGCCGGTGACCAGGACCCCGCCTACTCCGCCGAGTTCGAAGCGCGCGATCTCGCGCGGCTCGAGGCCGCGGGCGCCACGGCCGAGTGCGTGCGCGTCCCCGGCGGGCACGAGTGGACGGCCGAGGTGTCGGCGGCCGCGGGCGGCGTGCTGGCCGACATTGGGCGGGATCGCTCGATTTCGTGAAGCGCCGTGCGGCTCGCGCTGCGCGGAATCACCCTGCGACGCGTTCCGCCGCGACACGGCGCCGGATCGTGCGCGCCGCGGCGCGCGGGGCCCACGCGCGGCCGCCCGGCGGCTTCCGCTCGCCCCGAACGCGCGCCCCGCCGATGCCACGGATACGCGCCGGCATGGACGAATCGGCGAGGAGCACGCATCCCGATCCGTTCAATGCTGATGTCACCCAGAGGTACCCATGACGCGGCGGTTGCTTCGTCTCACCCTGTGGCTCGCATCGAGCCTCGTCGTCCTCGGCTTCTTCGCCCTGTCGGTGCGCATCCTCCGCGACCCGCAATCGGGCGCCCCCACGGAGCCGGCGATCCTCGCCCAGGCCGAACACCTGGCGAACTTCCGCACGCCCTACCCGGAGACCACCGCCGGATCGGGCGTGGCGCTGATGCCCGGGTTCTCCGTGGCCGTCTCGGGCCTCGTGCTGATGTTCGGCCCGCAGCCGTGGGAGCCGCGTCTCGTCGGCCTGCTGTGCACGCTGCTCGTCGCGATCGTCGCCGGTATCGTCGTCCACCGCGAGACCAAGACGCCCACGCTCGGCATCACCAGCGTGGCGATGCTGCTGATGGGCCAGGGCTTCGACGTGCACGCACCGGCCGGCGGCGGCCCCGTGTCGCTGCTGCTGCTGCTCGTGCTGATCAGCGCCGTCATCCTGCGGTATGCGGAAGGGCGCGCCGCGACGATCGGCGCCGCGGTGATGTTCACCGCCGCGTGCTTCACGCATCCGGCCGGGCTGTGGTTCGCGTTCGGCGCGCTCGTGTACCTCGCCATCTCCGACTACAAGCGCTTCATCCCCTACGCGATCGCGCTCGTGGTGTTCATCTTCGCGGTCCAGGCCAGCCTGACGTGGGCGATGGGCCCGTGGTTCAACTTCCAGGCGTGGGACGCCTCGATCCGGCAGGCCCGGTTCGAGCCCGCGAACCTGCTGAACTTCATGGGCACGCAACTGCTGGGATCGCTCGGCATGCTCGCGTTCGCGACCCTGCTGTCGTTCGCGCTGCCGCTCGAGCCGTGGCGGGGCACGGCCTCGCTGTGGATGTGGATGTGGTTCGCGGCGATCGGCGCCGGCATCATGGCGACCCAGAGCCTGAACTCGGGCGACGCCTTGAGGCCCGCCGCGGTGGTGCTCGCGATCCTCGGGCCGATCTCCATCCTCCGCGCGGCACTCCACCTGTCGGCCTGGCCGGGCGCCACGCGCACGGGCGGCCAGGCCGTCGCGCTCGCGGCGCTGGTGCTCCAGTTCATCATGCTGGTCGCCCACTCGACGGCCGCCCTCCGGGCGGCCGTCTAGACCGTCGCGCAACTCCATGGCCCCGGCACAGTTCGCGATGGGCGGGAGCGATCTCATCTCCGTGTTGCAACACATAGCGACTTCGCGCATCCAAGAGGTTGCGCAGTACGTTCGCTCCCACGGAGGCAACCCATGTCGATCCGCGCCGTCAAACGCATCGTCGAAGCCCAGCCGACCATCGAGGGCGCCGGCGTGCACCTGCGCCGCGCTTTCGGATTCGGCGAGACCGACGAGACCGATCCGTTCCTGTTGTTCGACGACTTCCGCAACGACCGCCCCTCGGACTACCTGAAGGGCTTCCCGTGGCATCCGCACCGCGGCATCGAGACGATCACCTACGTGCTCGCGGGCACCGTGGCGCACGGCGACAGTCTCGGGAACACGGGCGCGCTCGGCGCCGGCGACATCCAGTGGATGACCGCCGGGCGGGGCATCCTGCACCAGGAGATGCCGCAGGGCGACGCGCAGGGGCGCATGCACGGATTCCAGCTGTGGGCGAACCTGCCGTCGTCGCTCAAGCTGACGAAGCCGCGCTACCAGGACGTGCCGTCGAAGGAGATTCCCGAGATCACGGACGACGACGGCACGCGCGTGCGCGTCGTCATCGGCGGCTTCTGGGGCAAGGTCGGCCCGGTCGAAGGCGTGGCCGCCGAACCCCAGTACCTCGACATCTCGGTTCCGCCCGGCCGGCGAAAGACGTTCCCCGTGGACACGCGGCGCAACGCGTTCGCGTACGTGTTCGAAGGCGACGGCAGCTTCCGCGACGCCTCGCCGCCCACGGGCGTGCTGACGGACCAGCCCGGCCCGGTCGAGCGCGTGGTGCGCGAGACCACCGGCAACCGTTCGCTCGTGCTGTTCGATTCGGGCGACGAGGTCACCGTGCAGGCGGGCGAACACGGCATCCGCTTCCTGCTCGTCTCGGGCAAGCCCATCGAGGAACCCGTCGCGTGGTACGGCCCGATCGTCATGAACACGCGCGAGGAGCTGGCCCAGGCCTACCAACAACTGCGGGACGGGACGTTCATCGAAAAGTAACTATCGCGTGAGCACGAGCCTGCGCACCGCGCGCTGCGTTCCGAGCGTGAGCCGCGCGAGATACACGCCCGCGGGGGCGCGCGCGCAGTCCGCGGTGCGGCCGTTCCAGCTCGCGAGGTGGCCGCCTGCGGGCAGGTCGCGGTCCTCGATCGTGCGCACGAGGCGGCCGCCGATGTCGAGGACGTCGATGCGCGCGCGCCCGGCCTGCGGCAGCCGGTAGGTGAGCGAGGTGCTCTCGGTGAACGGCGTGGGATGCGCGGCCGCGAAATCCAGCCCACCCGGCTCGTCCAGCGGGCCCACGGCCGTCGACACGTTCGACGCGACACAGAACAGGATCGCGTCGTTGATCGCGTATACGGCGCCGTCCTTACCGGCCATCGTGGGCGTATAGGCCTCGCCGATCCCCTGGGTGAGCTGGATCGACTCGGTGAACGAGTTCGTCGCCATGTCCCAGCGGTACAGAATGCCGTCCTCGCAGTTCGCCAGGATGGATTGCGTGAACGTGTCCACGACCGCCGTGTTGATGCACCACTCGCGCACGGCATTCGGGTAATTCGGCAGGTAGGCCACGTCGGGGGTAGGGCCGAGGATCGTCCGGATCTCCTTCATGATCGTTGCGCCCGTGTGCGACTCCACCTGCGAATCGTTGGGATCGAGCACGGCGATCCTGTTCATACCGTTGCCAAATGCGATACCAGCGTAGAAGTTGTACTTGGTCATCAATAGATATGCCGACGGCCCGGTGTAATCCGGAATCATGCTCCGGGGCACGAGCGACGGAGTGTCATCCCAACCGAACGCGGCCGGCGGGCCGGCCACGGTGAGGTCCGGATTGAACTGCAGCTCGTAGCCACGCTGGGCGTTGCTGCCGCCGGGGCGCTCGAGTACGCCGAAGAAGATGCGGCCGTCCGGGCCGACCATGGGCGACGTGGTGCCGTCCTGGGGCACGTTCGCGAATTGGCCCGACGCGGGATCCATCAAGGTGACCCGGCGTTGCGGCGCCAGCGTCGTCGCATCCGCCGCGACCAGCCATCCGTGCGTCTGGAGCACGGCGGTCTGTGCCGCGATACGCACCGCCGTGTAGACCACCGACTCGTCGAGGCTCAGGGCGGGCGCGGCATTGAACACCGCGGTCGTGCCCAGAGAGTCGGCCAGCGCGTTCGTGGTGCGCCACGTACCCGAACCATCGGCTCCCACCCGCGCGAGGCCGTGCGTCAGGGCGAACGGGTTGCTCCCCATGGCTCTGTACGTGAAGTAGATGTTGCCCTGCGAATCCGAGGTGAGCGGAGAGCTGATCTTGATGTCGGCGTCGAAGCCGGCCTGATTCGCGTTGTAGGCGGCGTCGCCGTAGAACGCGATGCGCGTGAAAGTTGGCGTAGCGGGCCCGTCGAGGCCGTCGGCGTAGAGCAGGGTGCCGCCCGCGCCGGGCATGTACAGGCGGCCCGAGGGCGTGAGGCACGCACCGAACGGCAGCGTCCAGTTGTGCGGCGGCTGCGTGTAGTCGGAGTCCTTGGTCCAGATGAGCGTGCCATCATCGGCCCGTCGTGCCTCGATGCGGAAGCCGTCGGCCGTTCCCGTCTTCACGGCAATCAGCATCGTGCCCGCCTCGGTGCAGAGCGGCGAGCCGTAGTGGATGAGCAGGAAACCCGACTGGTGCTGCGGGAACAGGTCGACGGGCGTGCTCCAGCGGATGCGCTGCATGGGGGTCGTCGCCGCGAAGGCCGTCGCGGTGTGCTGCGGACCACCCGCATACATCGGCCACACGGGTGCCGCCATGGCCCGCGGCGCGCCGAGTGATGTCACGACGGCGACGACGAGGGCGAACGGCGCCCGGACTCCAATGACGATGTCGCGCACGCATGGCATGGGCGAGACCTCTGGGCGATGTTCAAGGACTACCGCGTCAGCACCAGCCTCCGCGACACCGCCAGCTTGCCCGCCGTGAGCCGCGCCAGGTACACACCCGCCGGCGCCGGTGCGCCATCGCGGGTCTGACCCGTCCAGCGAACGGCGTGCTCGCCGGCCGGCAGGTCGCGGTCGACGATCGTCGTGATCAGGCGTCCGCTGATGTCCAGGATGTCGATGCGCGCGCGGTCACCCTGCGGCAGCCGGAACGACAGCGTCGTGGCGTCGGCGAACGGCGTCGGACGCGCGGCCGCGAGGCGCAGGGAGCCCGGCGTGTCGAGCGGGTCCACGGACGTCGCGACGTTCTGCCCGACGCAGAACAGCACGGCGTCGTTGATGGCGTACACCGCGCCGTCCTTGCCCGACATCGTCGGCGTGTAGGCCTCGCCGATGCCGTTCGTGAGCTGGATCGACTCGGTGAACGAGTTCGTCGCCATGTCCCAGCGATGGAGGAAGCCGTCCTCGCAGTTCGCCAGCACCGTCCGGGTAAACGTGTCGACCACGGCCGTGTTGATGCACCACTCGCGCACGGCGTTCGGATACGTCGGGAAGTACTGCGGATCGGGCGTGGGTCCGAGGATCGTCATGACTTCCTTCATGACCGTGAACCCGGTGTGGGGGTCGGGCTCCGAATCGTTCGGATCGAGGATCGCGATCCGGTTGGTGCCGTCGCCGATGCCGCCGCCGCCCGCGTAGAAGTTGTACTTGGTCATGAGGAGATACTCCGACGACCCCGCATAGCTCGGCACCATCGTCCTCGGAACCATCGACGGCGTGTCGTCCCAGCCGAACGCACCGGCCACACCGGCCGACGTGAAGTCGGGATTGAACTGGAGCATCCAGCCGCGCTGGCCATTGCTGATCCCGCGCTCGAGAACACCCATGTAGATGCGCCCGTCGGGGCCCACCATGGGCGACGACGTGCCGTCCTGGGGCGGGTTCGCGAACCGGCCGGAGCGCGGATCCATCAAGTACGTCTTCTGCAACGGCGCCAGCGTCGTGGCGTCGGCGGCCACGAGCCACCCGTGTGTCAGGGGGACTGGGCTCGCAGAACCCTGGGCTCCGAGGCGCACGGCGGTGTACACGATCGATCCGTCGAGGCTCAGCGCGGGCGTGGCGTTGAACAGCGTATTCGTGCCCACAGAGTCCGCCAACACGTTCGTCGTCACGAAGTTGCCCGTTCCGTTCGCGTCGATACGCGCGAGCCCGTGCGTGATGCCGAGCGGATTCGCGCCCGTCGCGCGGTACAGGAAGAAGATGTTGCCGTTGGCGTCCGACGTGAGCGGCGAGCTGATCTTGATGTCGCTGTCGTACGCGGGCTGGTTCACGTTGTAGTTGGCGTTGCCGTAGAACGCCAGTTGCGTGAACGCCGGCGCCACGGGGCTGTCGAGACCGTCGGCGTAGTACACGGTGCCGCCCGCACCCGGCATGTACAGCCTGCCTGACGGAGTCAGGCAGGAACCGAACGGCATCGCCCAGTTGTGGGGCGGCTGCGTGTAGTCGGAGTCCTGGAGCCACAACAGCGTTCCGTCGTCCGGGTTGCGCGCCTCGATGCGGAAGCTGTCCGCGACGCCCGTCTTGACGGCGACGAGCATCGTCCCCACCTCCGTGCACAGCGGCGACCCGTAGTGGATGAGCAGGAACTGGCCGCTCGCGTACTGCGGTTGCAGGTCGACCGGCGTGCTCCAGCGGATCCGCTGCAGCGGCTGGGTCGCCGAGTACGCGGTGGCGTGGTGCTGTGCGTCGCCGGCGTACATGGGCCACACGGGAGCGGCGGCGGCGGGCTCGACGCGCAGCGCGCAGAGGATGGCCGCCAGAACGAAGGCCGCGATCGGGACGCGGAGCAGGATGCTGAACGTGCGGTCACAAGACATGGCAAGATCTCCTGAATACGTCGGTTGGCGGGCGGAGATTGTAGCAGGTCGTCCGGGGCAATTGGCCCGGAACTGGTCCCCTGCAACGCCGCGCTCGTCCCTCGGGAAACGTGCATTGCAACCCTATGGGGTGCTCATCCGTCTAACGAGCGTACCCAGAGACCAGTCCCACCCGCGCCGACGTGGAGTTCCGAACGTGATGGAACATGATGACGAAGTCATCGTGCTCGAGCCCACCCACGACCTGATCGCGGGCGGCGAGTGCGATGCGATGGAAGCGGAGCTGATGCGCCTGTCGCGAAGCGGCGCGCGCATCGTGGTGAACCTGACCTGCGTGCGGCACGTGACCGCGCGTTGTCTCGGCATCCTCGCGCAGGCGCAGGAAGTCGCGTCGGGAGCCGGCGGCGCGATCGCGCTGTGCGGCGCCTCGCGGATGCAGCGCTGGCTGTTGCGGCGCACCGGCCTCGCGCGCGTGGTCTCCGTGCACGACGACGTCGCATCCGCGCGCCGGCACCTGGCCGGCGTGCCGCGCG
>JANLWK010000299.1:0-6554 GCA_031364505.1 Candidatus Eiseniibacteriota bacterium
GCCTGCACCATGGTCACGGGCGCGACGACGAACAGGATCGCGAGCACGAGCCGCGTGAGCGGAAACGTGAGGATGCGGTTCGCCAATCCCTGGGCCACGGTCATCCTCTCAGGCGGCCGCCGGGCGACCGCGGCGCCGGTGCCAAGGTCCTGCGCCGGCTCACCGATAGATCTGTTTGAGCTGCCCCCAGCTCTTGCGCAGCGTCGGCACGTGGAAACACTTCTGTACGTCCGCGTAGATGATCGGATTGCCCACGCCGAACGTGTCGACCCAGTCTTCCTGGGGGAAAGTGATCGGATTGTACGTCTGACATCGGATCACCGAGGCCTGCGTCACGATCTGCGGCCGATCGGCGGGTGCCATCAGGCTCGAATACTTGAAGTTCGTCTCGAGGAACGCCTGACCCGACCCGAGGGCGGTGATCTCGAGCTTGCACTCCTCCGGAAACGGAATCGCGAAGTCGTTCGCGAGCTGCGCGTCCTGCCAGTTGATCAGGTAGTCGAAGCCGGCGCAGTAGACGATGTTGGGATCCTGGAAGCGGCACGTCGTCTGGACGATGCCCACCACCGAGATGCCGACCACCGCGGTCTCGGGCGCCGTCGGGAAGAACAGCGCCACGTGCGCCGCGGTGAGCTGGCCGTAGGTGCCGAGGCCGCACTGCGTGCAATTGAGCGAGTCGAGGTTGAGCCACGTGTAGAAGTAGTCGCCGTCCACGGGATCGAAATCGAGCACCGGCTCGCTGCTGCCGAAGCCACCCGTGACTCCGAGCTGGCATACCGGAAGGGTTCCGTCGACCCCATTCGGGATCGTGTGGCTCATCTTGGTCACCGGATACGAGGGCACTCCCGGTGCGCGGCCGCGCGCCGCGGCGTCGTGGCTCCCGGTGGCGACCAGCAAAGCGATGACGACCCAGCCGTAACGGGGGAATCTCATGCACGTCCTCCGAACGCCTCACTGCAGGAAGGGAACAGTTGTCGAGAATCATACGACAAAACAGGGGTTTCCTTCAGCAAACTCGGACGAATGGCGGGCGGACGCGGCGGCGTGGGTGAAATCCCCCGGCCGGACGCGAACGGCTTCTGAACGGCCGGCGTCAGAGGAGCTTGCGCGAGCGCAGGCTCACGACGCCGCGCATCGCGATGATGACGTGGTCCAGGACGCCGATCCCGACCAGGTCGCCGACCTGAACGAGCCGGCGCGAGATGCTGACGTCCTCTTCGCTCGGCTCGGGATCGCCGCTCGGGTGGTTGTGGACGAGTACGACGCTCGCCGCCGAGTGGAGGATCGCCGGCAGGAACACCTCGCGCGGATGCACGATCGAGGCGTTCAGGCTGCCGATCGACACGACCTCGCGGCACTGCAGCTCGTGCCGGGCATTGAGCAGCAGCACGACAAAGTGCTCGCGCCGGGCGCGGCGCAGGTCGCGCACGTGGCGAAGAACGTCCTCGGGGCCGCGGATCGGCGTACCGGTCGCGGGCTGCTCCTGGGCCCGCCGGCCGATCTCGAAGGCGGCGGCCAGGGCCGCCGCGCGTGCCGGGCCGATGCCGGCGATGCGCATCCAGCGGATGGGCGACCAGCCGGCGAGGAGCGAGGGATGCTGGCGGGCGAGCGCGCGGGCGATCCGCGTGGCGCTGCGCCCGGCCGTGCCCGACCCGATGAGCAGCGCCAGCAGCTCGGCATCGGACAGGGCGGACGGTCCGCGCTCGCGGATCTTCTCGCGCGGCCCGGCGTGGACGCGGGCGGCAGGGGTGGCAACCGGGGCGACGGCGGTGGCGGACGGTTCGCTCATGGTCCTGTTCTGGGGTCCTGTTCCGGGGGATCTGGGGTTCTCGCGTGGCGGGGACCTTCGGGAACGACGGGGCACGACTGGGACGACGACCCGCGGGGCCGGGAAGCGGCCACACCGGTTTGGTCCTGCCGCCGGAACTAGGCAATAATCTCACCACGCCGTGTGCGCCGTGCCGGCGTTCCCCCGATCACCCATTCCGAGGAGTCGTCGTCATGCGTTCCCTGTCGTTCCGGCTGTTCACGGCCCTTTCGGCCCTCGTGCTGCTGTCGTTCGCCGCGGAGGTGCACGCCCAGGCGACCGCCGTCAGCGGCATCAGCTACATCGATTGCCGCAGCAGGCCGCGGTTCGTGGTCGGCGACTGGGTGAAGTACCACTTCACGGGGAAGAGCGACGCGGGCGAGAAGCTCGACTACGAGATGACCATCCTGATCTCGGGCGAGGAGATCTTCTGGGGCGAGCCCTGCTTCTGGGTCGAGACCCTGGTGTCGCTCGGAGGCCAGCCGGCGACCACCACCGACGCGAAGCTCGTCTCCTACTCCATGTTCGGCGATACGCTGTGGGAGCAGCGCATGACGGTGTACCAGCGCAAGTACGCGACCCTCACCGAGACCGGCCAGATCCGCCAGGAGCTGATCCATCGCAGCCTGTCACGCAAGCCGAGCGGCAAGATGGCGCCGGTCTTCCGCGTGATCGTCGATACCCTGGGCCGCGAGCAGGTGTCCGTGCCGCGGGGCTCGTTCCGCGCGACCAAGGTACGGCTCAAGAGCGGCGTCGGCGCCACCGAGGACATCGGCGACAGCACGCGGCGCATCGAGAACTGGGACGTCCGCACGCGCTTCTACTCGAACCAGGTTCCGGTCACGAGCACGGTGAAGGAGATCACCGAGCAGTGGATGACGCGAAAGACCTGGCGGGTAGGCAGGTCGGCCGACGCGATCCAGAGCACGATCGACAGCGGCACGGGCACACTGGAGCTGGTCGCGTTCGGCAACGGAGGCGTGAAGGCCGAACTCACGCCGACCTACGCCCGCAAGCCGCTCGCCAAGCGGCCGGTGATCGTCCCGCGCATGCCGGCCTACAAGGGCGGGACCGCGGCGGAGATGTCGGCCCCGGCGACCGTGCCGACACCCACCGAACGCTGACGCCCCGCGCCGCCCGCGCGGGGCCCGGCGCTAGGTGAACAGCCCCCGGGCGAACGCGTCGGAGTCGAACGGCTCCCAGTCGTCCACACCCTCGCCGACGCCGACGACGCTGATCGGCAACCCGAGCTCGTGCGCGATCGCGAGCACCGCTCCGCCGCGCGCGGTGCCGTCGAGCTTCGTCAGCGCGAGGCTCGTGACGGGGGTCACGCGCCCGAAGTCCCGCGCCTGCTGGAGATTGTTCTGGCCCAGCGTGGCGTCGAGCACGAGCAGCACGTGATGGGGAGCCCCGGGGACGACGCGCCCGCATACCCGCACGATCTTGTCGAGCTCGGCCATCAGGTTCTGGCGCGTGTGCAGGCGGCCCGCCGTGTCGATGAGCACGACGTCGCGCCCGCGCGCCACGGCGGCGCTCAGCGCATCGTGAACGACGGCGGCCGGATCGGCGCCGTCGCGTGCCCGCACGAGCTCGACGCCGGCGCGGCCGGCCCAGACCTCGAGCTGCTCGACGGCCGCCGCGCGAAACGTGTCGGCCGCGACGAGCATCGGCGTGTGGCCGCGGGCGGCGAGGCCCGCGGCGAGCTTGCCCGCGAGTGTCGTCTTCCCGACGCCGTTGACGCCGACGAGCAGCGCCACCCACGGTCGCTCGGGACCGGGCTCGAACGCCGCGCGCCGTGTCTGGAGCAACTCGGCGGCCGTCCGTTCGAGTGCCTGGCGCAGGTCGAGCGCGGGATCACGGCGCATGCGCTCGCCGGCGCGCTCGATCAGCGCCTCGGCGGTCGCGGGGCCGGCGTCGGCCTCGAGCAGCGCGTCCTCGAGCCGCTCGCGCGCCTCGGGATCGAGCGGGCCGCGTAGACCGAGCAGGGCGCCGGCCTGCTGCTCGATCCGGTCGCGCGTGCGCGCGAGGCCGGACCGCAGGCGATTCCAGAGACTCACGGGCGTACGTGGCCTCGGCGCTCGGCTACGCCGGCAACGCTCACGCGGGCGAGCCGACCTCCTCGGTCTCGGTCACCACGTCGGTCTCCGTCGCGACGGCCCCGCCCGCCGCCGTCGTTTCCACTCCCTCGGCGTCCGCCGGCGCGGCGGCCGTCGATGGAGTCCGGGCCGCGCCGGCCGCGGCCTCCGCACGCGCGGAGCGGTCGAACTTCACCGACACGAGCCGCGACACTCCGAGCTCCTGCATCGTGACGCCGTACAGCACGCCCGCCGCTTCCATCGTCTTCTTGTTGTGCGTGATGACGACGAACTGCGTATTGCCGCTGAAGCGCCGGAGCATGCGGATGAAGCGATCGACGTTGGCGTCGTCAAGCGGCGCGTCGACCTCGTCGAGCAGGCAGAACGGCGACGGCTTGACCAGGTAGATCGCGAACAGCAGCGCGATCGCCGTGAGCGCGCGCTCGCCGCCCGACATGAGCGAGATGCTCTGCAGATGCTTGCCGCGCGGCTTGGCGGCGATCTCGATCTCGCACTCGAGCGGATCCTCGCCCACGGTGCGCAACTCGGCGTCGCCGCCCTCGAACAGCGTCTTGAAGATGTCGCGGAAGTGGACTTCTACCTTCTGGAACGTCTCGACGAACAGCTGGCTCGCCGTGACGTTGATCTTTTCGATCGCCTCGAGCAGCTGGCCCCGCGCCTTGAGCAGGTCCTCGCGCTGCTGGGTCAGGAACGTCCAGCGCTCCTTCTTCTTCTCGTACTCCTCGAGCGCCAGCAGGTTGACGGTGCCGAGGCCGCGCAGCCGCTGCCGCGACACCTCGAGCTCGGGCTCGGCCGCCGCCGCGTCGAAGTCCGCCGGCGGCTCCTGCGGCGTCCATTCCTCGATGTCCATGTCGTACTCGGTCTTGAGCCGCTCGTAGGTGCGCTCGAGCTCGGCGTGGCGCTGCACGCGGTCCAGCTCGAGCTGGTGCAGCAGCTCGCTCAGCTCGGTGTGCTCGAAGCGCTGGCGGCGCGCGGACTCCTCAGACGCGCCGACCTCGTCCTTCGAGGCCGCGAAGCGCTGCTGCAGCTGGACGACGCGGTCACGCTGCACGGTCTCGGATTCGAGCAACCCGCCCAGGCCCGCCTCGAACCCTGACCGCTGGGCCGCGATCTCGGCGCGCCCCGCGGCGCACTGGCGCTCCTCGGCGAGACGCCCCTCGATGCCCTGCTCGAGCTCACGCCGCGTCTGCTCGGCGCGCGCCCAGCGCGTCTCCCACTCCACTTCCTCGCGCGACAGCGCGAACAGGCCGTCGCGCAGCGCCTGGAGGCTCGCCGACGCGGCTTCGCGCCGGCCCTCGGCGGACTGCACCGCGCCGTCCAGGTCGGTGAGCTGGAGCCGCGCGCGGTCGAGCTCGGCCTGGAACTGGCTCAGCTCCTCCTCGGCGCGCACGCGGCCGCGCTCGAGCGATTCGGTCTCGGCCGCCAGCGTCGCGATCTCGCCGCGGCGCTCCTCGGCTTCGGTCGCCGCCCACGCCTGCTCGTGCTGGGCCGCCTCGATTTCGCGGATCGAGGCCTCGACGCGATCGCGCCGCGAGTCGACCTCGGCCGTCGCGACGTCGCGCTCGGCGACGACGGCGAGCCGCCGTGCCACCAGCTCCTCGCGCTCGCGGACGCGGGCCTCGAGCCCGAGTGCCAGGTCGGCGAGCTGGCCGTTCAACTCACGGATCTCCATCTCGCGGTGGAGCAGGCCGCCCGCGCCCGTGGCGCCGGCGCGCACGCGGCCGCGGTCCCACACCTCGCCGCCCGGCGTCACGAACCGCAGGCCCTCGTGGGTCTCGGCGAGCGTCGCGGCAGTCGACGCGTCGTCGACCAGCACCACGTTGCCGAGCATGCGCTCGACCAGCCCGCGGTAGGCGGGCGCCGAGCGCACGAGGTCCGAGGCACGGCCGCGGATCCCCGCGACGGAGGGCAGCGCCGGCAGCGCGCGGGCCGCCTGGCTCGCGACATCGATCAGCGTCGCGCGGCCGGTGCCGAGAACCCGCAGCCGCTCGACGGCGCGGCCGAGCGAGCCGGGGCCGTCGACGAGGACGAACGCCGCGGCCTCACCGAGCGCCGCCTCGATCGCGTCCAGCTCGCCGGACGGGATCTCGAGCACGTCGGCGAGCACGCCGATCAGGCCCTGAGGTCCCTCGGCGTCGTGGAACAGCGACTTGACGCCGTCCGAGACGCCTTCGAAGTTGCGCTTGAGCTCGAGCAGCACGTTGAGGCGCGACTCGGCACCCGCGATCTGCTGCCGCGCCCCCGCCACGCCCTCGTCGGCGTCGTGGATCGCGGTTTCGAGCGCCTCGAGACGCTCGAGCGCGGCGGCGAGCAGCGCGCGCGATTCGACGAGTTCGGTCTCGAGTGCCACCCGGCGCTCGACCGCGGCGGCATGCGTGCGCTCGCGCTCGGCAGCCCGACCGGCGGCGTCGTCGAGCCGCTGCGCCAGCGTGGCGCGGCGCTCGGCGAGCACGGCGAGCCGCTCGCGGATGCGCTCGGCGGCGCCGCGCTTCTCGGCCTCGGTCGAGAACAGGTCGAGCGAGAGTTGGGTGCGCGTGGCAGCGTCGGTCCGGTGGAGGCGCAGTTCGGCCTCGACGGCGGCGAGGGCCGCCTCGGTGGCCTCCATGCCGTCATGCGACTGGTCGCGGGCGGTCCGCGTTTCCACCAGCCTG
>JANLWK010000339.1:0-2985 GCA_031364505.1 Candidatus Eiseniibacteriota bacterium
CGGCGGCTACATGATCGTCTCCGCAGAGTCCCTCGACGAGGCGATCGAGGTCGCGCGCGGGTGCCCGGGGCTCGTGGGTCCGGGCTCAGGCGTCGAGGTCATCGAGATTCACACGCCTTGAGCACACCCCGCCTCGTTGAGCACTTCTTCCGGCACGAGTACGGCCGGCTGGTCGCGATGCTCTCGCGCCGGGTAGGAGTGCAGCACCTCGAGGCGGTTGAGGACGCCGTTCAGTCAGCGCTGATGACCGCGCTCGAGTCGTGGACCGTGGCTGGCTTGCCGGACAACCCGTCGGCCTGGCTCTTTCGAGTGGCGCACAACGATCTCGTCGGAGAGCTGCGCCAGCGAACCCGTCGCCGTCGCATCCTGGACGAGAACGGCGCCGAACACGTGGGAGCTCCGGAGGACGGTCCGGAGCCCCTTCTGGCCGGTGAGGTGCAAGACGACCTGCTCAGGATGCTGTTCGTCTGCTGCGATGACGCGATCCCGCCGGAGTCGCAGCTGGTCTTGGCCCTCAAGACCCTTTGCGGCTTCGACGTTCGCGAGATCGCCCTGCGCATCTTCAGCAGCGAGGCCAATGTCTACAAGCGCCTCGAGCGGGCCCGCAACCGCTTGCGAGAGGTTCCGCCACGCATCGACGAGCTTACCGGGGAGCAGTACTCCTCGCGCCTCCCGGCGGTGCACAAGATTCTCTACCTCTTGTTTACGGAGGGCTACCTCTCATCCCACGCCGAGACGGCCATCCGCCAGGAGCTTTCCGACGAGGCGATCCGACTGGCGTCGATCTTGGCGGAACATCCAGTTGGAAAGGTTCCTGAGACCTCTGCGCTCCTGGCCCTGATGCATTTGCACGCGGCTCGGATCACCGCACGTCAAGACGCCTCTGGCGGGCTCATCCTGCTGGCGGACCAAGACCGAGCGCTGTGGGACCAGCAGAAGATCCAGGTCGGGCTTTCGTGGCTCGCAGATTCTGCACGCGGCGACGTCTACTCGCGCTACCACGCGGAGGCGGGGATCGCCGCCGAACACTGCCTCGCCCCCTCCTTCGACCAGACGCGTTGGGACAGGGTCGTCGAGTGCTATTCGCTGCTGGAGCAGATCGCTCCCTCCGCGCTGCATACGCTCAATCGCGCGGTGGCCGTCGCAGAGTGGCAAGGGCCCGCGGCGGGGCTTGCGGTGCTTGAGGGGCTTGAACCGCCGAGCTGGCTGGCCGGGTCCTATCAATGGGCTGCGGTGCTCGCGGACCTGCATCGGCGCTGCGGACACGACGATGCGGCCCGGCGCTATCGAGACGTCGCGGTGAAATCAGCTCCCACTCAGGCTGTGCGGGAGCTGTTGCAGCGACGACTCCAGCTCGGCACGTAGTGCTTGCGGCCGACAGCCCCGGTGCGCTGCTGCGCGCGCCGCGAATAGCCGCCTTTGGACAGAAGTGGCTATTCCGTCTTGAACGCGCCTACCGCATCCAGGGCATCACCCGCGCGCGGTTCACGGCGGCCTGCTTCTCGTGGTCGAGGTCGCGCAGCAGGCGCTGCAGCTCGCGCAGGCTCTCGGCGTCGAGCGCGTCGAGGTCGATGCGGTACCGGCGGCCGGTGGCCCGGGCCAGCTCGGCCCGGAGCCACTCGACCAGCCGTCGCTTGTCGTGCTCAAGCGGCGACATCGGTCCCGGCCGTAGACGGCGCCATCACGCCACCTTGTCGCGCAGGGTCTCGATCACCTGCACGTGCTTGCGGATCGCGGCGACGACCTTGCTCCGGTTCTCGTCGGTGACGCCCTCCTTCACGAGTGCCTCGACGGTGCCGTGGTAGCGATCCCACGCGTGGTCGAGCGCGACCAGCGGATCGCTTGGCCGGCGCGGCGGCTTGCTGAGGCCCCAGAACGTGAACCCGTTCTGAGTCTTGTTGGTCAGGCCGAGGTCCTTGGCGGCCGCCATCGCCGCGGACGAGAGCGACCGATACACCTTCCCCGCGTAGCGGATGCCGCCCTCCTCGACGCTGCACTCGCACCGGACAGCTCCGTGGCGATCGCGCTTCTGGAGCACCGTCCCGGGCACCGGCAGGCGCGGGTCGGGCGTCGTGGGCGCCGCCGGCTTAGCGGGCGCGTCGTTGCTCGGCGTTGCCGCCACCTTCGATGCGGGCGGCTGCTGCTTCTTGGCCTCCGCCGGCTTCTTCTTCTTCGTTTCGGATCGCGCGTCGCTCGTCCTCGCTTTCGGCTCGGGAGCCTTCTTCGCCGTCGTCTTCTTCTCGGTCTTCTTCTCGATCTGCTTCTTGGCCATGGTCGTCTCCTTTTCGTGGGTCATCGGTTGGTGCCACCCCGGGCCAGGTGGCTGAACGCTTCCAGGTCGATCGCCCGCGGATCGCTCGTCACGAATGAGAGGCGCCCCTCCTTCGGAAGGAACGGCGCGATCTCGATGCGGTCGTCCGCGCTCACGCCGCCCGCGCCGCGAACCTCATCCTCGGTCGTTAGGTGGCCGTGCTCTTCGACGCGCAGCGCGTCCTTCAGCACCGCGACGATGACGACGTCGTAGCCACGCAGGTATGGGTGCTCGTCCCCGTGGTAGGTCGTGCGCCGACCGATCACGCGCGCCGGGTCGTCGTGTGGCTCCACGTTCGGCCCCAGGACCACCGCCCAGACGCGCAGGAAGCGGCGCTGTGGAGCACGCTGATTGGCGAAGGCCCGGTGGATCTCGAACAGGCAATTCGCCTTTGTGCGGAGCGGCTACGCGCGCAGGGCTTTCTCGACTACCAGCGGCTGCACCAGGACTCTATGCGGCAATCGAGGAACGGTTGCTCGCGGCGCGCCGCCGTACCGATCTATTCGATCGGCCGCGGAACGGCTTCGTTCGCGCCATTCAACCAGAAATTGATCAGCTAGCCGCGGAGCAGTGGCGAGATTGCTTGATGGGTGCCCCCTGCGTTCTGAAGCGCCTGGCACGTGGCGGCCGTCCGCGGCGTGGCGGCCAGCTGCGACCGAGCGAGCAATGACGGG
>JANLWK010000373.1:0-7176 GCA_031364505.1 Candidatus Eiseniibacteriota bacterium
GCCGGCCCACGGCCGGGAGCGAATCCCTGCTCTCATGTGTGCGGACCCTCGGCGCGGAGCCTCTTAGGGTGTTCTCATCTGCCAGGTTCCGGGAACCAGCGCGAGATCATGGTCACCCGTCGGAGACGTATTCGGCAACGCATCATGCAGCGCGTACCAGTCGACGACGTCGTCCATGGTAGACGGGTGATACAACTGCATTCCATGGCCGGGGACCGGGCCCGTGAGGAACACACGGCCGGCGAAGATCGATAGCGCGTTGACGCCCGTATCGCTGTTCGGGTTGTAAAACTGTTCAAGATAGACGCCTCCCTCGGAGGCGAGGATCACGGGAACGCTTGCGCTCGTGAGTCCACCGAAGAACCAGACACCGACGTGCTTGTAGTCGCCCCCGTTCACGTCGAGCCCGTTCTTCGGGGAGATGATCACCAGACTGGCATCACCGAGGCCGACCGGCTGCACGGTGACATGAGTCTCGAATCGAATTCCCTTGGGAACGACCCAGACACAGTGTCCGTTGACCTTGAGCGTGATACCCGCAACGCCCGAGATGCCCGAGAGGGATCGGAACGAATAGTAGTTCCCCAGGTGTTCGGGGTCGTTGGCCTCGGGCCATGTCGGATCCACCTTGAAGTAGGCGACATCGCCCCCGAGTGAACTGAACGTGAACGTCACGTTGCTTCCCACCACGCTTCTCATCGGAACGGCGGGGAAAAACGGGGACGCGAGGTGTTCGGTCACGAACTGTGGCACGCCCGGCTGCTCGACGCCGCCGATTCGGATTCCGTGACCATAGGCTGCCACATGTTCAATCCACGTCGTGTCCGCGTGGTTCTGCCACACGCGACCGCCGAGCGTTACTGTCTGATTCCGCGAGATTCCCTGCACATCATCGTTGACCTGCACCTTGCCGTACGACGTGACGAGCCGCTTGTAGAAGTTGACCCTCTGCGTGGGATTGAAGCGTCCCTCGAGCCGGCGGGTGATGCCCTTGACGGTGGCGTCGACGGTGATGAGGACGGGTTCGCCGCTGTCCCAGTCGACGGCACCGGTCGCGACCGTGTCGCCGCCCTGCACCTGGCGCGCGAGCGTCGTGACGCCGAGCGGCAGGTTCGACGCGGCGGTCTGCAAGAGGAACGGTGAGACCGACAGGCGGTACTTCGCGCGCTCGGCCTCGCCGAGTGCCGTGTTCTCGGCCTGGGCGTTGTCGAACGAGCGGTTCAGGAACTGGGTCTCGTAGCTCGACAGGCCGAACAGCGAGAGCCCGAGGATCGTGAGCGCGAGCACGAACATGATGACGCCGACGAGGACGAATCCTTCGGCGCCGGACGGCGCGCTCTGCGGGGCGGTGCGCTTCATCAGCGGTTGTACAGCGCGAACTGGGAGCTCACTTCGACGCGGTGCCCCTGTGCCGACCGGAGCTGCAGCGCCTTGAGCTCCACGAGCGACTCGCACGACACGCACGGGACGAACTGGAACTTCTCGACGACCGAGCCCGCGACGGTGAACGCGGTGCCGCCGCCGGCGACGTCCTGGGCGTATACGAGCGAGTCCGTCGGCGACCACCAGAAGCTGCGCGACGGCGTGACGGATCCGGGGGCGTAGAGATCCAGTCGGCAGACCAGGCTGTCGCCGCCGATCTGGGTCACACTGGCGCGCTCGGACTCGTGCACGCGTTGCGACAGCAGCTCGAGCACCGCCGTCGCCTCGCGCTGGGTGATCGACTTGGTCGACGCGTCGATCCAGACCGCCTGCGAGTTCATGTAGAAGCCGACGATGGCACTCATGACGATGAGTGCCAGGGTGCCGACGATCGTGACTTCGGTCAGCGTCAAGCCGCGTTCGGAGCGAGGGAGCATGCGCGATCAGGTGTTCCGGAACAGGCGGACGAGCCGCACCGAGTTGACGATGCCCTCGGCGTTGAGCGCGACGTCGACCGTCACCTGGCGCAGCGTGCCGTGGAGGGCGGGCGTCGCGGGATCGTCGATGGCCTCGACGACCCACGTCTCGTTGCCCACCGCCACGCCCTGGTAGACGAACGGCTCCGCGTGCGACCCGAGCGTGAACTCCGGCGCGTGGGTGGACAGGGTCGCGAGGCGGTCCATGCGGCCCTGGGCGACTCCGAGTGCGGCGCGGACGACCTCGAACCGGTCGATGAAGCCGCGGCCCATGCCGAACGTGTAGGCGAGACCCGTCACGGCCAGCGTCGCGATCACGGTCGCGACGATGACCTCCATCAACGAGAAGCCGCGCTCGCCGGGATCCGTCCCGGCGCGCTCACGCCGATCCATGGCCAACCTCCGAAGGTGTCGTGCGGCGGGCCGGACTCAGGGCGTCCAGGGATTGTCGGGCTGGTTGGCCGGGTCCCGCGAGTAGGTGTAGGTCACGTTACCGACGTCCTTGGTGGGACGGGTGGCGATCGGAGCCGCCGTGATGGTGAAGCCTTCCTCGCCGGCGGTCGTGCCGGTGACTTCCACCGAGAAGTCCCAGTTCTGCTTGGCCTCACCGAGATCGATACCCAGTGCCGCCTCGATCGTCGTCGGAGCGCCTTCCTTGTAGACGCCCTCCCTCTGGAAGCTCACCTGCTCGGCGGTGATGATCGCACCCATCGCGCCCTTGGCCTCGGTCCGCTGCGCGTCCCTCACGTAGTTCAGATAGAGTGGCACCGCGACGGCGGCCAGGATCGCCACGATGACGATGACGACCATCAGCTCCATAAGCGTGAAGCCGCGTTCTTTGCGCCTCATGAGTCCTCTCCTTTGCGCCGGGCCGTGAATGACCCGGACGAAGGCCCCCGATGGGGGGTCAGTGGCCAACCAGTCCCGAGCGCATGGCCTGACCGAGGTTGAAGATCGGCAAGTACAGGGCAATGAGCATGACGCCGACGACCAGACCGAGCGCCACGATGGCGATCGGTTCGACGAGGGAGCTCAATCCATCTACGGCGGTCGTGACCCGCTGCTCGTAGAAGTCGGCCGTCCTCGACAGCATCGAGTCCAACTTGCCCGTTTCCTCGCCGGTCGCCGTCATCTGCACCAGCATCTCGGGGAACACCCCGGCGTCATCCATGGCACGCGCCAGCGAGGAGCCCTGCTCGACTTCACCACGGACCCTGTCGATGCCCTGCTCGAGAACCTTGTTCCCGGGAACGGGCCGCATCACCTTCAAAGCATAGAGGATCTGCGTGCCGCTCCCGGTCAGGATCCCGAGCGTCCGGGCGAACTTGGTCACCGCATACATTCTAATCAGTGGGCCGAACAGGGGTAAATTGAATTTGGTCCGGTCCAGGAGAAGCTTGCCCCGGTCCGTCTGGGACCAGAACCAGATCGAGGACCCGGCGACGATGCCTAAGATCAAGAACAGCAAGAAGTTGGCTGTAACCACCTGGCTCACCGCCAGCAGGGTCCGGGTCGGCAGGGGCAGGGGGACCTTAAAGCGTTGGTAAATCGTCGCGAACATCGGAATGATCTTGACGATCATCGCGATCAGGACCAGAAACGCGAACGTCAGGATGAAGGTCGGATAACGCAATGCCGCTTCGACCTTTAGCCTAAGAGTTTCGGCCCGCTCGAGGTACGTCGCGGTCTGGTCCATGATCTGGTCCAGGGTGCCGCTGATCTCCCCGGTGTGGACGAGGCTCACAAAAACTTCGTCGAAGGTCTCCGGATGCCTGGCCAGGGCCCCCGACAGGGAGTCGCCCTTCTGCACGTCGCTCGCCACCTGCTCGATGATCGGAGCCAGCCGGCGGTCGTGGTGGTCCCGGGCGATCGACCGGAGCGACCGCACGAGCGGAAGTCCGACGCCGATCATCGTCGACAGCTGGCGGGCGAACAGCGCTACCGAGGCCGTCGGGATCGTGTTGCGCCACTTGCGCAGCGACGTCCTGACTCGCCGCGCGAACTCGCTCGGCAGCGATTCGGCGCCCGCCGACGCGCGCGACTCGATGAGCACCGGCACGAGCCGCGAGTTCTCGAGGATGCGCAGGACCTCGTCCTCGGAGCCCGCGACTTCGATGCCCTCGTGGGCGCGCCCGTTCGCGTCGCGGGCCTTGTAGTAGTAACTCGGCATCAGAGGGTATCCGACAGGGTGGCGGAACGGACTTCGTCGATGGTCGTGACGCCTTCGAGGATCTTCCGGATGCCGCTCATGCGCAGCGTGGCGAAGCCGGTCGACATCGCCTGCTGCTTCATCTGGTCCTCGTTCATGCCGTCGAGCACCATGCGCCGTATCGGCTTCGTCAGCTCCAGCACCTCGAATACGGCCGTGCGTCCGCTGTAGCCGGTCTGCTTGCAGGCGATGCAGCCCTTGCCGGCGGAGATCTTGCGCCCGACCAGCTGCTCGCCGTCGGCGCCCAGGGCGGCCACGTGCAGCGGCTCGGCGGCGAACGTCTCCTTGCAGCGGTCGCAGATCTTGCGCACGAGGCGCTGGGCCATGACGAGCGTCAGCGCCGAGCCGACCAGGTAGCGCGGAATGCCCATGTCGATCAAGCGCGTGATCGTGCCCGGCGCGTCGTTCGCGTGCACCGTCGACAGCATGAGATGGCCGGTGAGCGCGCTCTTGACCGCGATGTCGGCGGTCTCGGCGTCGCGGATCTCGCCGACCATGATGACGTCCGGGTCCTGGCGCAGGATCGATCGCAGCGCGCGCGCGAAGGTCATGCCGACCTTGTGGTTCGCGTGCACCTGGTTCACGTCCTCGATGTGGTACTCGATCGGGTCCTCGACGGTCACCAGGTTCTTGTGCACGCTCTTGATGTCGTTGAGCGCCGAGTACAGCGTCGTCGTCTTGCCGCTGCCGGTCGGCCCCGAGATGAGCAGCATGCCGTAGGGCTGATGGATCGTGCGCTGAAACGACCCGAGCGCCTCGCCCTCGATGCCGAGGTGCGCGGTCTCGCGCGTGAACGCCTGCTTGTCGAACAGTCGCAGCACGACCTTCTCGCCGAACGCCGTGGGCAGCGTCGAGACGCGGATGTCCACCTCGCGGTCGGGCAGGTGCACGGTCATGCGGCCGTCCTGCGGCAGCAGCCGGATCGCGATGTCGAGATCCGACAGCACCTTGAGCCGCGACACGATGGCCATCTGCAGATTCTTCGGCGGCCGCATCAGCTCGTGCAGCATGCCGTCGATGCGGAACCGCACGGTCACGCGCTCGCGCGACGGCTCGACGTGGATGTCGCTCGCGCGGTTGTCGATCGCCTCGGCGAGCATCAGGTTGACGAGCCGGACGACGGGCGCGTCCTCGACCTGCTGGCGCAGCGTGGCGAGGTCGACGTCCTGCTCGGCCTCGGGGGCGGCGGACAGGTCGATCGTGTCGAGGATCGCGCCGACCTGCTCGGTCGCGCGGATCTGCTGGTAGAACTCCTCGATCGCCTCGCGCACCTGGCTCGGCCGGGCGACCAGCACGCGCAGCGTGCAGCCGGTGAGCGCGCGCAGGTGGTCGAGCGACACGACGTCCAGCGGATCGCCGACGGCGACCTCGAGCACGTCCTCCTCGCGCGACAGGGCGAGCAGGTTCGCCTGGCGGGCGAGATGCTCGGGAATCAACTCGATCGCCTTGGGGTCGGCCTTCGACAGCTGCTCGGCGCTCGCGATCGGCAGCGAGAACTGCTGCGACAGCAGCTCGGCGATCTCCGCTTCGCTGATCAAGCCCAGCCGGAGCAGCGTCTGGCCGAGGCGCTCCTTGCCCTGGCGCTGGCGCAGCGCGTCGGTGAGCTGGTCGGCCGTGATGCGGCCGCGCTCGACGAGCAGCTCGCCGAAGCGTCGCGTGGTGAGCCGGAACGACAGCGTCACGCCCGCGTCTCCGCGCCGCGCGCCATCGTCAGCGGCCGCCCGGCGCGCCGGCGGCTCGCACCGGCATGACGCGGAAGTAGCGCTTCTGCACCGAGGCGCGCTTCTCGGAGTCGTCGAAATACGGGTAGGCGGCCTCGAACGATGTCGCGCCCTGCTCGATCAGGTCGGCGAGCGAGTCGTCCAACCGCACCATGTCCTCGCGCACGCTGGTCGCGATGACGTTCTGGATCTGGTGGATCTTGTCCTCGCGGATCAGGTTCTGGATCGCCTGGTTCACGAACATGAGCTCGCGCGCGGCGACGCGACCGCGCCCGTCGGGCCGCGGCAGCAGCACCTGCGACACGACCGCGCGCAGCGTCATCGCGAGCTGGGCGCGCGTCTGCGACTGCTGCGACGCCGGGAACGAATCGATGATGCGCGTCACCGTCTGGGCGGCGGACTGGGTGGCCATCGTCGAGATCACGAGGTTGCCCGTCTCGGCCGCGGTGAGCGCGATCGCCATGCTCGTCAGGTCGCGCATCTCGCCGACGAAGATGACGTGCGGCATCTGGCGCAGTGCGCCCTTGAGGCCGCGCGCGTAGCTGCGCGTGTCGGTGCCCACCTCGCGCTGCTCGAACACGGCGTTCGCCGAGGTGAAGTGGAACTCGATCGGATCCTCGATCGTCACGATGTGGCGCGCGGGCTCCGACTGGTTCATCTGCTCGAGGATCGAGGCGATCGTCGTGGACTTGCCGGCGCCGGTGGGGCCGGTGACGAGCACGAGCCCGCGCGAGATGCCGAGCATGCGCTGGACCACGTGCGGCGCCAGCCCGATCTCCGACGGCAGCGGGATGCGCAGCGGCACGACGCGGATCGCGGCACCCCAGTGGCCGCGCTGGATGAACAGGTTGATGCGGAAGTGCGCCACACCCGGCAGCAGGAAGCGCGTGTCGAGCTCCAGGTCGCGGACGAACTTCTCGTGCAGCGCCGGCGTCAGGAACGACTCGATCAGCCGCCGCGTGTCGCTCGAGGACAGCTCGGGGGAGCCCTCGAGCGGCCCGAGGGCGCCCGCGATCGTCACCATCACGGGATGGCCGGCCGTCAGGATCAGGTCGGACGCGCCGAACTCGGCGGCGCGCCGCAGGATCGCATCACGCTCCAAAGGAGTAGCCGTCATTGCCTGAGGATTTCCGTTCCGGGACCACTGAACCCGTTGGACCGACGCAGAGTGGCGCCGCGAATACCGGCGGATGAGCCGCCGGGACCGCTGCGTGTTATCGGCCGTGGGAGCCGGGCGTCTGCAGCCGCGCTCGGGGTCCCATGAGAGCTGCGGCGCGAGACCCCGGAGTAGTCGAGCAGGAAGGCCAGGGGCACGTCTCGAAGCTCCGAACATAGGTCGGCCCCCACA
>JANLWK010000414.1:0-1927 GCA_031364505.1 Candidatus Eiseniibacteriota bacterium
TTTCTTCAATCCCAACTTCATCAATCCAAACTTCATCAACCAGGCCTTTGTAACGGAGTTGAACTGGACGGTGGAGTCGGGCGGGAACACGGCCTCGTCGTATCTGTTCCGTTATCTGACGGCGAACCCGCTGCCGCCGGAGTGGTCGGCGCAGCTGCTGATTTACCGGCTTTATCACATGCCCGCTCCGGCGGGCGCCAATGGGTGCGACGTCGAGACGCTCGTGGTCGAGGAGAAGCTGGTCGACATCCAGAATCCAAATTTCATCAACGCCGGCACGATCATCGACTTCACCAACCCGAACTTCTTCAACTCGGCGCTGTCCGCGGAGCTCGGCAACGCCACCTTCGCGCTCGGCGACGGTGATGCGGCCAGCATCAAGCTGCGCATCAAGCATGACGGTTCGTTCAATCCGGCGACGATCAGCGGGGTGGTGATTCCCGAGGCGGTCGACTCCGGCGATGCCGCGAACAACGTCACCGCTCCCGACGTGACGCTGGCGATCGTGCCGGCGGTCCTGCCGGACGGGACGGCGGGAACGGGGTTCAGTTATCAGTTCCTGTCGATCGGGGGTGCCGCGAACGCCACGAAAACCTGGAGTGTCCAGAGCGGCACCGTTCCGGCTGGTCTGACGCTGTCCTCGTCGGGACTGCTGTCCGGCACGCCGAGCGCGAATAGCGCCGGCACCTACCCATTCACGGTCGCCGTGACGGATGGAACCCAGACCGTGCAGCTCCAGTTCAGCGTGACGGTATACGACCCGCTCGCCCAGACCACCACAACGTTGCCGCGCGGCGTGAGCGGTGACGCCTACAGCACGACGCTCGGCGCAACGGGCGGCAAGGTGCCGTATCAATGGTCGGCGGGCAACGGTCTGCCCTCGGGGATCACGCTGTCGCCGGCGGGCATCCTCTCGGGCACGACCATCCAATACGGCCTGTTCTCGTTCGTCGCCACGGTGACTGATTCGGGGACGCCGGCGCGGACCGCGACACGCAATTTCACTCTCGCGATCGGACCGAGGATGTCGTTCGTCGTCCAGCCCACCAACACGGCGTACAGCGACACCATCACGCCGAACGTGCAGGTTCTGCTCACCGACGGCGCCAATACCCCGGTGCCGGCGGGGGTGTTGGTGTCGCTCGGGCTGGGCAGCAATCCGAACGGCGCGGTCTACATCGGGCCCGTGACCGTGGCAACCGGGGCGAACGGGATTGCCACGTGGTTCAACGCCCGAATCAGTAAGGCGGGGACCTACACGCTGGTGCCGACGTCCTCCACGGTCCCGGGGCCGGCGAGCAACTCGTTCACCGTCACCCCGCTCTCGGTGACTTTCACGGATCCGGCGGGGGATAACACGACCATCGACGTGCTGGGCGCGAAGGCGACGACCGATGGCGCGAACCTGACCTTGGAGGTCAAGTACGGCGCTGGATTCACGCCGACCACCTCGATGGCCTTCTTCACCCTCGATACGGACCAGAACATCGGGACCGGTCATCCGGGTGTTGCGGCCAGCGGCACCGTCGACGCCCAGGCGCTCGGCGGTGATTACCTCGTCAGGTTCGAGGCAAATTTTACCGGGCTCAATCCGAACGAGGCAAAGATCTACCAGTACGCTGGAACGCTCAATGTTTTCAACTTCATCGGGACAGCACCGGTGACGATCCTCGCCGACGGATACACGGCCGCGGTGCCGTTGTCGATGCTCGGCAACGATGATGGCCTGCTGAACTTCAAGGTGGTGTCATCGCAGGCCACTGGTCAGTTTTCTTCCTCCGGTATCGAGGACGTGGCACCCAACGTGGGCCTGGCGCCCGCGACGATCACACCGGCGGGCATAACGGAACACCAGTCGGTCAGCAGCGTGACCACTCAGTTCTGGACATTGGCCGGGGCGATCAACCAGCGGGTGGCGCAGGTGTTC
>JANLWK010000448.1:0-1588 GCA_031364505.1 Candidatus Eiseniibacteriota bacterium
CAGTGCCCGACGGGCTGATGCTGCCGCCCGAGCCGGCGCTCGCGTCGATCGAGTAGCTGTCGAGCGTGAACGTCGCCGCGATCGTGTGATCGCCCTGGACGTTGGTGAAGTCATAGCTCGTCACCGGGCCCACCGAGCCGCCGTCGACCTCGACGTCGGCGATGCTGTAGCAGGGGTCGGCCGAGATAGTGAAGCTCTGGTCCGCGCCGCAGTTGACGGGCACGCTGCCCGACGGGCTGATGCCGCCGCCCGAGCCGGCGCTCGCGTCGATCGTGTAGCTGTCGAGCGTGAACGTGGCCGCGATCGTGTGGGCGGCCTGGACGTTGGTGAAGTCGTAGCTCGTCACCGGGCCCACCGAGCCACCGTCCACCGAGACGTCGGCGATGCTGTAGCAGGGGTCGGCCGTGATCGTGAAGCTCTGGTCGGCGCCGCAGTTGACGGACACGCTGCCCGACGGGCTGATGCTGCCACCCGAACCGGCACTCGCGTCGATCGAGTACGTGTCGATGGCGAACGTCGCCGCGATCGTGTGGTTCGCGGTCACGTTCGTGAAGCCGTAGCTGGCGACCGGTCCCACCGAGCCGCCGTCCACCTCGACGTCGGCGATGTGGTAGCAGGGGTCGGCCGTGATCGTGTAGCTCTGGTCCGCGCCCGAATTGACGACCGTCGCACCCGACGGGCTGATGCTGCCGCCCGCGCCGGCGCTCGCGTCGAGCGTATACGTGTCGACGCCGAAGAACGCCGCGATCGAGTGATCCGCCGTCACGTTGTCGAAGCTGTACCCGCCCATGGCACCGACCGAGCCGCCATCGACCATCACGTCGGCAACGTGGTAGCCGGCGTCCGGCGTGATCGTATAACCTTGGTTGTCGCCGCAGTTGAGACCGGTGATGTTGTCCGGCGTGATGCTTCCATTCGTGCTCGCCCACGCGTTGATCGTGTGGGTGTCGATCGCGAACGTGGCTGAGATCGTGTGGGTCGTGGTCACGTTGGTGAAGGCGTAGCTCGTCACCGCGCCCACGGAGCCGCCATCCACCGTCACGTCGTCGACGTGGTAGCAGGCGTCCGGCGTGATCGTGAAGCTCTGGTCCGACGCGCAATTCACCGACGGGGAGCCCGACGGGCTGATGCTGCCGTTCGAGCCGGCCGAGGCGTCGATCGCATACGTCTTCACCGTGTAGGACGCCGTGATCGTGTGACCGACCTGGACGTTCGTGAACGAGTAGCTTGTCACCGCGCCCCGCGACACCCCGTCGACGACGACGTCGGCGAGGTCATGGCAGGCGTCGGCCGAGATCGTGAAGGCCTGGCCGCCGAAGCAGGTCACGGACACGCTGCCGCTCGGCGAGATCGAGCCGCCGGTTCCAGCCGAGGCCGTGATCGTGTTGTTCGGGGTCACCGTGAGCACGCCGCCGGTGGAGGTCGTCTGCGCGGCGCAGGGCGACTTGATCACCACATCGAACGTTGCGCCGTTGTCACCGAGCACGGTGACGGGCGTCGTGTAGCTGCTGGAGGTGGCGCCACCGATGTTGACCGTGTTCTTGCGCCACTGGTAGGTCAGGCCGCTGCCGCTCGCCGTGACCGAGAA
>JANLWK010000459.1:0-10144 GCA_031364505.1 Candidatus Eiseniibacteriota bacterium
CAGGTGGAGGCGGCCATCCGCCAGGCAATCGAAGATCGCCGGATGCTGCCGCGCCGCGCGGGCCGCCTGGATGCGCTTCCACGCCATGTCCTCGGAGAACCGCAGCTCCCCGACGCAATACGCGTACATGGACGCAAAGCCTGCCGGCACGAAGAGCCGGCGCGAATCGACTTCAGCGAGGTGGGCTAGCACCACCGCGTTTGCAGCGCGCTCCTGCGCAACGAGCGCGTCCAACTCACGAAGCAGGACATCGTCACTGAGGTGCGTCAGTACATAGGTGCGCATCTTCACGCTTTCTTCGGGGGCGCACCGTGCTGGCGATTCGGATCGCGTATCCGTTTCGCGGATGGCATTTGATGCAGGCACCGCGCGCGGGATTCAGGAGATTCGAGGTGGAGCGACGCGAGGCGGCCGCGTGCGGCGGCGACGCTGCGGCGGAGCGCGATGCGACGCGCCCGAACCTGCCCCGGGGCAGGTAGCGCCGTGACCACTGGTGTGAACGTCGTGTACGAAACAATCGAGTCGCACCTGCCCCGGGGCAGGTAGCGTCGTGGTCACGGGTGTGAACGTCGTGTACGAAACGGCTGGCAGGCTCGACGCGCACCGCCACGCGGCGCCGACCGCGAGCCGCCATCACCCCCGCGCGCTCGCCTCCAGCCGGGCCACGACCGCCGCGCGGTACGTCCGCCCCACGGGCACGCGCACGTCGCCGAGCCCGAGCGTCGCCCGTCCTCCCGGCTCCGGCTCCCAGCCCCGCACGCGCTCCAGGTTCACGATCCACGAGCGGTGGACGCGCGCGAACCCGGCCGGGAGCATGCGCTCGAGGTCGTTCAGCGTCTTTTCGTGCAGGCGCGTGACGCCGCCCTCCAGGCACAGCTCGGCGTAGTCATCCGCGCCGCGCACGGCAACGACGCGGTCGATCTCGATCAGCTCGATCGCACCGGCGTGCCGTACCGCCAGCCGCGCCGCACGCCCGGCTTCCAAAGGCTCGCGGCCGAGCACGCGGGCGATCGCGCGGCCGACGCGCTCGTCGGTCCACGGCTTCGCCACGAAGTCCGTGACGCCGAACTCGAACGCGCGGATGGCCTGATCGTCGTAGGCCGAGACGATCACGGTCTGGAACCCGGACGCGGCGGCCTCGGCCAGCAGCTCGAACCCGTCGCGGCCGTTCAGGTTCAGGTCGAGGAACACGAGGTCGAGCGGCACCGTCCGCAGGTGCTCGCGTGCATCCGCGAGCGTGGCGAGCGTCACCAGATCGCGCAGCCGCTCGCCCAGCGCCGCGCGCACGACACGCTCCAGCCGCCGCGCGACGATTGCCTCGTCCTCGACGATCGCGACTCTCATGGGATGCGGCCCAGGATCCGACGCACCGCGGCCATCACGACGGGCTCACCGCGCCGGCCGCGTGTCGGGCGCCGCCCGCGGCGGCACGTCGGGCGTGGCGCCACGCGACCCGCTCGCCGCCACGACGCCCGGCGTCGCGCGCACCGCGGGCGCCTCCGCTCCCATCACCACGTGCGGCACGTCGATCGTCACGCGCCAGTCGCCCGCCGCCTCGCCCTGCTCCATCGACCAGTCGTCGCCCCACGCCTCGCGCAGGCGCGCGACGACGTACCGAGTGCCGGTGCCCGCCTCCACGCGATCCGCGGCCGCACCGCAGGGCGACACGAACTCGTACCGGCACCGCCCACCGTCACGCACCGCGCGCAACCGCATCGTCACCACGCCCGCCCCCTGCGTCCCGTGCGTCACCGCGTTCTCGATCAGCGTATGGATCACCGCCGGCGGCAGCATCGCCGATTCCTCGATGCCCGCGATCTCCAGCCCATACGAGACGTCGCGCCGCAGGCTCATCGTCTCCAGATGCGCGCGACACAGCCGCAGCTCCTCCGCGAGCGGTACCAACACGCGGTCACTCACCCGCGTGAGCACGCGCAACTCGTCGCCGAGCGCGCCGATCATGCGCACCGCCGTCGGCGGGTCCTCTTCGATCCAGCCCGCGATCGCGGTGAGCGTGTTCATCAGGAAGTGCGGCTGCAGGTGACGCTTGAGCAGCTCGGCCTCGAGGCTCGCCGAGCGAGCGCGGGCGCGATCCGCGGCGCTCACCTGGTCGCGCCATTCGAGCAGGTGGCCGATGAGCAATGCGACGAGCATGGCATCCATCGCGTAGTAGTAGCCGCGGTCGAGAAATCCCGGCATGTCGACGAGCAGCGCCACGAGTGCCGCACCCGTGCCGATCAGTGCCAACCACGCGCCGCGCCGTCGCGCAAAGGCGGCGCGTGCGGTCCAGATCACCGCGAACACGAGCGCCACGGCGTGCATGAGAATGAGCTTCATGTCCCACGACGGCGACAGGAACGGCGCGATCGTGAGTGCCGCGAGCGCCACGCCGAGTGCCGGCCGGTTGCCGCGCATCGAGTAGCGCGCGACCACGAAGCCGACGAGCAGCGCGCCCACGACCCAGGTGAGCGTCGTGAGCACCACGACGCGTGTGGCGTGGAGCGGATACGGGTAGCCCACGAGCGGACGCCACGCTTCTGCCGCCAACAGCAGCGCCGCCGCACCGCCCAGGGCGGCGAGCATGAACGCAGCGCGGTCGCGCCGATGCATGAGGTACGTGGCGAACGCGAGCAGCGCGCCGACGAGGATGCCGCTCAGGCTGATCAGCTCGCCCCATGCACTGCGCTTGCACGCGAGCAGCAACTCGCCGTACGAGCCCACGCCGATCCACCAGTACGGATTGGGGAACGCGGCGCGCTGGTGGAACGACGACATCCGCAGCGCGAGGACGTGCTCGCCGCGCGTGGCGAGCGAGTCGGGGATCGCGTGGACCATCTCGATCGGCCCCGGCGTCTCCTCCGCCGGCGTGCTGCCCACGCGCCCGCCCGCGCCAATGAACACGCCGTCCCACCACAACTCGTGCGAGGCGAGGGCGGCGATGAACACGCCCGCCGGTTCGATCGCGTAGCCGCTCGGCGCATGCTGGGGCGCGGGTCGGTCGACGCGCACGCGCGCACGAACCCAGCGCACGCCGGCGGCGCGCGGCAGCTCGTGAAAGCTGCGGCGCTGCCACGCCGCATCGTCGAACGTCGTCGCGGAGGCGGCAGTGGAGTCGGCGTCGAGGTAGCGCACGGCGCCGACCCACACGGCCCTGGTCTTGGCGTGCGCGAGATGAGGCACGGCGAGCAGGGCGAGCATCATGGCAATGCGATGCATCATGCTCATCAGGGTAGCACCACGCCGCGCGGCCGAGATGCGCCACAACGACGCCGAGCGTAACGTTCACCGGGACGTCGTGGACGCTCACCGGGCCGCGCTGGCCGCGGCCGCGAAGGGGCGGCACGCTGGCACGATCAAGACAACCGAGGGCCACGCGGGTCCCCGCCCCGCCCATTCACGATGGAGACGTCCCATGCGCCGTCGCTTCGACCCCAAGCGCCTCGTCCCGTTCACGATCGCCGCCGTGGCGGGCTTCGTGTACATCGCCAGGCCCGCCGTGTTCGCCGAGACGACCGGCGCCCACATCGCCCGCGTCACCGCGCTCGTCGCCGCGGCCGCCGCGTCGCCCGTGCCCGCCGGCACCACGCACCGCCCCACCGCGCGCGAGCTGGAGAAGCAGGTCGACGCCTACGTCGGCCCGCTCGCCGGCTGCGACGTGTTCCAGGGCGTCGTGCTGATCGCGCGCGGCGGCAACGTTGTCGTCGAGAAGGCGTACGGCATGGCAAACGTCGAGCTGGGCATTCCGAACACCCCGGACAAGGTGTTCCGCATCGCCTCGCTGACCAAGCCGTTCACCGAGGTGCTGCTCGGCCGGCTCGTCGAGAAGGGCACTCTGCGGCTCGAGGACCCGCTGTCGCGCTGGCTCCCCGGCTTCGCCAAGGGCGACAGCATCACCCTCGAGATGCTGCGCACCCACAAGGCCGGCATCCCCAACATGAACAGCTTCCAGCACGAGGAAGACGAAGACTCGCCCCACACGCTCGACAGCTTGATCCGCACGATCGCCGCGAAGCCGCTCGACTTCCCGCCCGGCTCGCGCACCCGCTACAGCAACGGCAACTACGCCGTACTCGCCGCCGTGATCCAGAAGGCGACCGGCATGACGTACGGCGACGCGATCCAGCGCGAAGTGCTCACGCCGCTGGGCCTGACGCACACCTACCACGAGTCCAACCACACCATCGTGATGAACAAGGCCTACGGCTACTCACCAAGCCCCTACGGCCGCCACGTGCTCGGCACCGCCCGACTCCAGGAGATGGACACCAAGGCCGGTGGCGGCTCGCTCGTGTCCACCGCCCGCGATCTACAGGCATTTCTGCGCGCCATGTACCACGACAATGTGATCAAGACGACCACGTGGAACATGCTGTTCGACCCCGACACCACATGGTCATTCCAGGGCCGCTGCCCCGGCTACAACGTCTTCATGCTCCGCGATTTCAAACACGACGCCGAAGTCATCGTGCTCGCGAACAACTACGGCGCCGGCATGGTCGCCGGCGTGGGGACCGACCTGATGGCGATGGCGCTGGGCGGCTCGCCCACACCGCCGAAATGGCGCGGCGACGTGCCGATCGATTTAGCCAAGGCGCAGAAGTACGTGGGCACGTACATGGCCGCGGCAGGCGCGCGACTGCCCTACGGAAACGGCCCGTTCACGCTCGAATGGAAGAACGGCGGCCTGATCTTCTCCGCCGACGGCGCCCCCACGGACTACCTGCTACCGCAAGAGCCCGGCACGTTCCTGGTGCGCAATCTATGGAGCGAACTACGCTTCGAAGGCGGTGGCAGCGCGATGATGGCGTCGATCCGCCCGTTGTGGTTCACGACGGACGCCGTCGCACTCCAGCGAACAGGAAACTGAAGCCAACCTGCCCCGGGGCAGGCAACACCGTGGTCAGTCGGTGTCGTCGACGTGTACAGCGCGGTCGGACGTGGCGCGGCCGCGAGGAGTCGGTCGCGCCCCTACCCCAGCTTCCTCAGCGCCTCCACCACCAGCTCCGCCGCCTCGATCCCCGCGCGATCCTGCGCCTCCGCGGTGGACGCGCCGAGATGCGGCGTGGCGATGACATTGGGCAGCGCCAGCAGCGGTGCGTCCGCCGCGGGCTCGTTCGCGAACACGTCCAGCGCCGCGCCTCGCAAGGCACCGGACGTCAAAGCAGCCAGCAGCGCCGCCTCGTCCACCGTTCCGCCTCGCGCGCAGTTCACGAGCAGCGCCTCGTGCTTCATCAGCGCCAGCTCTCGCGCTCCGATGAAATTCTTGGTCTCGGACGTCAACGGCACGTGCAGCGACACAATGTCCGCGGTCGCGAGCAGGGCGCCCAGCCCCGGCACGTGGCCGACCCAGTCGAATTCTTCGGGCCACTCCTTGTAGAGCGGGTCGTGGGCGATGACGTTCATGCCGAACACTCGCGCGCGCATGGCGACCTCGCGGCCGATGCGGCCGAAGCCCACGAGACCGAGCGTCCGCCCCAAAACCTCGCGCCCGGCGTACTTCGTCTTCTCCCACTTCCCGCCGCGCAGATCCGTGCTGGCCGCAACAATGTGGCGCTCGAAGGCGAGGATCAGCCCCATCGTCAGCTCAGCCACCGAGATCGCGTTCGCGGCGGGCGTGTTCAGGACCTCGACGCCGCGCTCGCGCGCCAGCCGCACGTCGATGTTGTCGAGCCCCGTCCCCGCGCGCGCGACGACCTTCAATGCCGACGTCGATTCCAGCACTTCCGCCGTCACCTTCGTCGCGCCGCGCACCAGCAGCGCGGCGCAGCCGTCCAGCGCGTGGATCAACTCCGCGGGCTTCATGCCCGTCTTCACGGTGACGTCGTGGCCCGCGGCCCGGAGTACGTCGGCGGCCGCGGGTGCGAGCGGATCCGAGATCAGTGCCTTCACGCGACGGCCCAGGCTTCGCGGGCGGCCGTTGCGGCGTCGCCGGTCTTCACGGGCTTGCCGAGGGCCGCGACGCATTCCTCGAGTGCGCCGATGATCACGTAGATGTCGCCCAGGTCGTAGGCGCCCATGTGGCCGATGCGGAAGATCTTGCCCTTCAGGTGATCCTGGCCGCCGGCGACGTAGATGCCGTGGACGTCGCGCAGGCGTTTGACGACGGCGCTCGCGTCGATGCCATCGGGCGGCATCAGCGCGGTGAGCGAGTGTGCGGGACTCGACGAGAACTTCTTGAAGCCGAGCGCGCCGGCGCCCGCCCACACGGCGTGCGCGAGCTTCTTGTGGCGCTCATGCGTCTGCTCGAGACCTTCCTCGCGGATCATCTTGATCGCCTCTTCGAGCGCGAGCACGAGGCTCACGGGCGGCGTGAAGGCGGTCTCACCCTGCGGGAAGCTCTTGCGTGCCTTGGTCAGGTCCCAGTAGAAGCGCGGCAGCTTCTGGCCGTCGATGGCGTTCGCGCGCCACGGGGCGAGGCTCACGGTCGCGAGGCCGGGCGGCACCATCATGCCCTTCTGCGAACCGCACACGACGACGTCGACTCCCCACTCGTCCTGCGGCAGCGGGTGGACGCCGACGCTCGTGATGCCGTCGACGACGAGCATGACGTCGCGCGGGCGCGTCAGCTTCGCGATCGCGTGCAGGTCATGGACGGTGCCGGTCGAGGTCTCGCTGTGCGTCGTGAACACGGCCTTGATCGACGGGTCCTTTGCGAGCGCCGCCTCGACCTGCTTCGGATCGATGGCGGTACCCCAGTCGAACTTGATCGTCTCGTGCGCGACGCCGTAGGCCTTGAGGATCGACGCCCAGCGATCGCCGAACTTGCCGGCGGTCGGGACGAGCGCCTTGTCGCCGGGGCTCATCAGATTCACGACCGCGGCTTCCATCGCACCGGTGCCCGATGCCGCGAGCGTGAAGATCTCCCCCTTCGTACCGTGGAGCCACTGCAGCTCGGCCGTGACGCGCCGCAGCGTGTCGCGGAAGAGGTCAGTGCGGTGATGCGGCGGCACGGCGGACAGGGCGCGCAGGATGCGGATCGGGATCTCGACCGGGCCGGGCGTGAACAGTCGGATTTTCATGGGCCTCGCCTAGGTATGTGGCGGAACGTCAGGGTTGGTGGTGACGGAATGGGCCGGAGGATGCACGCGTTGCGGCGGCGTTTCAACTCGGCGAATCGCGCCGACGGCGGGTCGCGAACCGCGTGAAATCACTCGGGCGCCCCGTCGTCGGAGCGCCCGCGATGCAGCAATGACCGCGCGCCCCCAACGGGGCGCCGGCGTCGCTTCTAGTGTGCGTACGTCCCGGGCGTCCCGGGCGTCTCGCTCTTCACCGCCGGCGGTGCCGATGGGGCTTCGAGTTTGCCCGGCAGGCGTTCGAGCGCCCGCGCCAGCACCTGGTCCATCGACTCGACGGGGACGAATTCCAGATCCTTGCGCACTTCCTCGGGAATCTCGACCAGGTCCTTCACGTTGCCGTTCGGGATGAGCAGCGTCTTGATCCCGGCGCGCCGCGCGGCGACGGCCTTCTCGTTGAGCCCGCCGATCGGCAGCACGGTGCCGCGCAGCGTGATCTCGCCCGTCATCGCCACGTCGCTGCGTGTCGCGATGCCGGTGAGCGCGCTGATGAGCGCCACGCCCATGGTGATGCCGGCGGACGGGCCGTCCTTTGGCATCGCGCCCTCGGGCACGTGCACGTGGATGTCGATGTCGCGGTAGAACCACTTGTTGAGCCCGAGGCTCGCGGCGCGCGAGCGGGCGTACGACAGCGCGGCTTGGCCCGACTCGCGCATGACGTCGCCGAGCTTGCCGGTGAGCATCAGCTCACCCTTGCCGGGCAGCGTCGTCACCTCGATCGTCAGCAGCTCGCCGCCGGTCTCCGTCCACGCGAGACCGTTCGCGACGCCGACGCGCGACTTGCGCTCGATCTCGGAGTCCGTGAAGTGCGCGGGGCCGAGCAGCGTGTCGAGATTCTTCTCGGTGATCGTCATCGCCGACGTCAGCGTGTTCGCCGCCTTCTTGCGCGCCACCTTGCGGCACAGCGTGGCGATCTCGCGCTCGAGGCTGCGCACACCCGCTTCGCGCGTGTACAGGTGCACGAGGGCACGCAGCGTCTTGTCGCCGATCTTCACGTCCTTGTCGCCGAGCCCGGCCGCCTTCACCTGCTTCGGCACCAGGAACTGCTTCGCGATCTGGACCTTCTCGGTTTCGAGATAGCCCGGCAGCCGGATGATCTCCATGCGATCGACGAGCGCCGGCGGGATCGAGTACAGGCTGTTCGCGGTGCAGATGAACATCACCTGCGACAGGTCGAAGTCGACCTCGAGGTAGTGATCGTTGAAGGTGTGGTTCTGCTCGGGGTCGAGCACCTCGAGCAGCGCTGCCGCGGGATCGCCGCGGTAGTCCGCGCCGAGCTTGTCGATCTCGTCGAGCAGGAACACCGGGTTGCGCGTGCCCGCACGCCGCAGGCTCTGGATGACGCGGCCCGGCATCGAGCCGATGTACGTGCGGCGATGGCCGCGGATCTCCGCCTCGTCGCGCACGCCGCCCAGGGCCACGCGCACGAACTTCCGGCCGAGCGCCCGCGCGATCGAGCGGCCGAGCGACGTCTTGCCCACGCCCGGCGGTCCGACGAAGCACAGGATCGGCCCCTTGTTGGCGCCGGTGAGCTTGAGCACCGCCAGGTACTCGACGATGCGGTCCTTGATCTTCCGGAGCCCGTAGTGGTCCTCGTCGAGCACCGTCTCGACCTTCGCGAGGTCGCCCGAGTCCTTGGTCGACTTGCTCCACGGCAGCGCCACGAGCCAGTCGAGGTAGTTGCGCACGACGGTCGCCTCGGGGGACATGAAGCTCATCTTGCCCAGGCGGTCCAGCTCCTTCATCGCCTTGGCCGTCACCTCGCGCGGCATGCGCGCCTTGCGGATCGAGGCCTGCAGCTCGTCGATCTCGGTCGAGAACTCGTTCGGGTGACCCAGCTCCTTGCGGATCGCCTTGAGCTGCTCGTTGAGATAGAACTCCTTCTGGTTCTTGTGCACCTGCGAGCGGACCTGGCCTTCGATCTTGCGCTCGAGCTTCACGATTTCCAGCTCGGCCGCGAGCATCTCGCCCAGCGTGCGCAGTCGCGTCTCGGCGTCGTCCAACTCGAGCAGGCGCTGCTTCTTCGGCACCTTGACCAGCATGTTCGCCGCCACCGTGTACGACAGGTTCGCGGGATCGCCGATGTTGTTCGCCGTCATCAGCACTTCATCGGGGATGCGCCGGTTCAGGTGCACGTAGTCGTTGAACAGCTGGAGCACGTGGCGCTGCATCGCTTCGAGCGAGGCGCTCTGCGGCTTGTCGTCGGGCATCACGCGCACGCGCACGGTGTAGAAGTCGCTCGACCAGTGGAACCGCTCGACCTTGGCGCGGCAGATGCCCTCGACGAGCACGCGCATGGTGCCGTCGGGCAGCCGGAACAGCTGCAGCACGCGCACGACCGTGCCCACGCCGTACAGCTCTTCGTGCGACGGGTCGGCGACTTCGCTGCGGCGCTGCGCGGTCACGAACAGCGTGCGGTCGCGCGCGACGGCCTTCTCGATCGCGTTGATCGACGGCAGGCGGCCGACGAGCAGGGGGATCGTCATGTACGGGAACACGACCACGTCGCGCAGCGGCAGCAGCGGCAGGCGGTCGCGGAATTCGAACGTATCGTCGCCCCTGACCACCTTGAGCACCTGCCCCGATGCGGCGGGAGCCTCGGCCGGCTTGCCACGGCCACGCTTCGGCGCGGCCACGGCTGCGTCGGCGGCCTCTGGTCGTTCGGCGGAGCGCTTGGAGCGCTTTTGCTTGGGATTACGCGGGGATCCGGTCACTAAGTCTCCTCGTGAGCCTGCGGCCGGGCTATCGGAATGGCAGGAAATGGGGGGGGCGCCCCGTCCATGGGCGTCGGTAGGGGTATCGGTATCCTGATGCGCAGTCTACACGATCGATGTCGGCGGGATCGAACGGCGTCATCGAATGGTCACGTGAGCACGCGAAAGGCCCCGGCGGCGCGTGCCTCCGGGGCCTCGGCGATGATGCGACGGTTTGGCTAGGCTTCCTTGCGGCGCTTCTCGCGCTCGCCGCGATACGTCAGCAGCGGGGCGGCGTGGTTCATGATGCACTCCTTCGAGATCGTGCAGCCGATCACGTCGGCGCGTGACGGGATCTCGTACATCACGTCGAGCATC
>JANLWK010000464.1:0-2098 GCA_031364505.1 Candidatus Eiseniibacteriota bacterium
GGGCGGCGCCATCGATTCGGTGCCGCTGTCCGATGTGCTCGCGGGGCCACGCGCCGTGGACCCCGCGATACTCAAAGTCGCGAAGGTTTTTTTCGGCTGAAGCAAGGTCCCGGGCCGGTACACAGCCGGTCCGTTCATCACAACGAAAGGCTTCATATGGCGATCAAGGTGGCAATCAATGGATTCGGCCGCATCGGCCGGCTGGTCGTGCGCGCCGCGAAGCAGCGCAAGGCGGACATCGACTTCGTCGCGGTCAACGACCTGACGGACGCCGCCACACTCGCGCACCTGCTCAAGTACGACACGGTGCATCGCGTCTGGCAGGAGGCGGCGAGCAAGCCGTCGGGCAATTCACTGGTGATCGCCGGCGACCAGATCGAGGTGCTGTCCGAAAGGGACCCCGCGAAACTGCCGTGGGCGAAGCTCGGCGTCGACGTCGTGCTCGAGGCGACGGGCCACTTCTCGGACCGCGACAAGGCGGCGGTGCACCTCACGGCGGGCGCGAAACGCGTGCTCGTCTCGGCGCCGTCCAAGGGCGCCGACCTCACGTTCGTGATCGGCGTCAACGAGAAGAGCTACGACCCGGCGAAGCACACGGTCGTCAGCATCGGCTCGTGCACCACGAACTGCCTGGCGCCGGTCGTGAAGGTGCTCAACGACACGTTCGGCATCGACCACGGCATGATGACCACGATCCACGCGTACACGAACGACCAGAACGTGCTCGACCTGCCGCACAAGGACCTGCGCCGCGCCCGTGCCGCGGCACTCAGCATGATCCCGACGTCGACCGGCGCCGCGAAGGCCATCGGCGAGGTACTGCCCGAGATCAAGGGCCGGCTCGACGGCATGGCCATTCGTGTGCCGGTGATGGACGGCTCGGTCGTCGACCTCGTGTGCAAGCTCAAGCGCACGGTGACGCGCGACGAGGTGAACGCGGCGGTGAAGCAGGCCGCGACCGGCCCGCTCAAGGGCATTCTCGAGTACTGCGAGGATCCGATCGTGTCGAACGACGTGATCGGCAACCCTCACAGCAGCGTGTTCGACTCGCTGCTCACGAACGTCATGCAGGGCGACATGGTGAAGGTGCTGTCGTGGTACGACAACGAGTGGGGCTTCTCGAACCGCGTCGTCGATGCGCTCGTGATGCTGAAATGACCGCGCCCGCCACGTACCACAAGCGCGGGCTCGAATCGGTCGAGCCGAAGGGCCGGCGCGCGCTCGTGCGCGTCGACTTCAACGTGCCGATCAAGAACGGCAAGGTCACCGACGATTCGCGGATCACCGGAGCGCTGCCGACGATCCGCGAGCTGGCCGACCGCGGCGCGCGCGTCGTGCTGATGTCGCACCTGGGCCGGCCGAAGGGTGGGCCCGAGCCCAAGTACAGCATGAAGCCCGTTGCCGACCGGCTCGCCGAGCTGCTCGGACGCCCGATCGCGTTCTGTTCCGACTGCGTCGGCGCGGAGGCCGAGCGCATGAGCTTAGGCCTGAAGGACGGCGAGGTGCTGCTGCTCGAGAATCTCAGGTTCCACGCCGAGGAAGAGGCAAACGATCCGGCGTTCGCGAAGTCGCTCGCGAAGCTCGGCGACTTCTACGTGAACGACGCCTTCGGCACCGCGCACCGCGCGCACGCGTCCACCGAGGGCGTGGCGCACCTGCTGCACCCTGCCGTTGCCGGCCACCTGATGCTGCGCGAGCTCGAATACCTGGGCAAGGCGCTGGACCAGCCGGCGCGACCGTTCGTGGCGGTGCTCGGGGGCGCCAAGATCTCGGGCAAGATCGACGTCATCACCGCACTGCTCGGCCGCGTCGACCGGCTGCTGATCGGCGGCGCGATGATGTTCAAGTTTCTCAAGGCGCAGGGACGTCCGACCGGCCGCTCGCTCGTCGAAGACGACCGCGTCGACACGGCGCGCCGGGTGCTCGACGAGGCCGCGAAGCGCAATGTCGAGCTGATCCTGCCGACCGACTGCATCGCGTCGAAGGCGCCGGACGGCACCGCACCCGGCCGCGCCACGGCGCTCGACGGCCTCGCCGCCGACGAGATGGGCGTCGACATCGGCCCGCAGTCGATCGCGCGTTTCGCCGAGCGGCTGCG
>JANLWK010000058.1:0-21271 GCA_031364505.1 Candidatus Eiseniibacteriota bacterium
TACGCCGCCGTCAATCCGCTGTGGCTCGGCCTGCTCGCCGACGCGATGGCCGTGAACATCGACGGGCTCGTGTTCGCCAAGGTCGTCGGCGCGCTGTCGACGCTGCTGTCGGTGGCGCTGTTCCTCCAGCTCATGCGCCGCACCGTGCGGACGCCGATCGTGCGCGCCGTCGCCACCGTCGGGTGGGCGAGCCAGGCGTACATGGCGCAGTACGCGATGAGCGGGCTCGAGACGTCGTTCGCGGTGGCGCTCACGCTGGCGGGATTCGTGGCCCTGACCGAGGCGTCGGAGTGGGGCGAGCGTCCCGTGCGCACGGGCGCGCTGTGGGCGCTCGCGGCGCTGGCGCGCCCGGGCGCCGCCCTGATGCTGCTCCTGTACGGGACCGCGCTGCTCATCGACGCCCAGAGCCGGCCGGGACTGCGGCGGCTCGTGTTCGGCGTGCTGCCCGCGGCGGCGATCTACGGCTCGTGGCTGTTGTTCACGCGGCTCTACTTCGGCACCGTGTGGCCGCACGTGCTGGCGCTGCAGCCGGAGTCCAATCCCACGCTCGCCGAATGGTGGGTGCGCTTCTGCGCCGAGATCGCGACCCTCGCGCGCACGGAGGGGCTGCTCGCGGGCGTGGGCGTCGTCGCCTTCCTGCTCACGCGCCGCCTGCCGCGCGTGCGCTCGTCCGCGCCGGCGCTGCGGCTGCTGCCGTTCGCGTGGGTCGTCGCGCTCCCCGCGTTGTTCGCGGCGCGCGGCCTGAGCGTGAGCCCGCGACACCTGCTGCTCGCCGTACCGGTCGTGCACTGGCTGGCGTGGCAGGCGGTGGACCGCTGGTGGAGCCACGACGAACGCTCGGCGACGGGGTGGAAGCCGGCCGTGCTGAGCCTGATCCTCGGGGGCCTGGTGGTGGGGCAGAATCTCGTCGTGTACCAGACGACGGTCGTCCCCGAGGCGCGCGCGCGCTCGGAGGAAATGCAGCGCGGCCTGATCAAGTGGGGACGCTGGCTCAAGCGCGCGCCGGAGGGCACCACGGTCGCGAGCTTCGCGCCCGGCGCGATCGCCTACTACGGCAACCTCCGTGTCGTCGATCTGTCGGGGCTGTTGTCGCCGAGTGTTCTCGAGGCCCGGCGTGATCTGCCCGACAGCTCGGTCGTGGCCCAGCTCGCCTTCGAGCCCGTGGCGCGCGCCGACTACGTCGTGAACCGCGACGTGCCCGTGGCGCGCCTGCTCGCGCGCACGCCGTTCCCCGGCGCGTTCGAGCCGCTCGACGAGCACGAAGAATTCAGCCTGCTCCGCGTCCACTGGGATCGCGTGACGAGGGCCGCGCCCGCGCCCTGACCTGCACGCCCGTGCAGCGCGGCGCATTATTTTCGTCCGCGCACGATTTTCTTTTGACACCACGGAGGCGCCCCCCTATTTTGCGCCGGTGGGGAAGAGTGGGGAACCAAGGGGCTCAGTGGTGATCGAGGGGTGAACGTGGTGCGCGACGCATGACGGACTTCTACGGGACGCACACGTATGCGATCGACGCCAAGGGCCGGCTCGCGATCCCCGCCGAGCACCGCCGCGCCGCGGGGAAGAACACGAGCTTCATGCTCGTGCCGGGATTCGATGGATGTCTCGCGCTCTACACCGAGAAGCAGTGGGCGCGGGTGGAAGAACGGCTGGAGCAGCTCCCGGGTAAGCGGAGGGAGCGCGCATTCAAGCGAGCGCTGCTGATGAACGCAACGAGAGTGACGGTGGACGCGCAAGGACGCATCACGATTCCATCGGCACTCGTTCACCGGGCAGGCCTTGGCAAGGAAGCCACCCTGCTCGGTCAGCGTACCCATCTCGAGATCTGGTCGCCGGAACGCCTCGAAGCCGCGGCGGCCGAGCACGACAAGAACTTCGAGGACCTTGCCGAAGAGGTGCTGCGATGACGGTCATGGCCGCCGTGCCGCCGCGGGGTCGATGCGTGATGACGCTGGATCTGAGCCGGGGCTGGCACCCGGCATCCGCGCGCATCGAGTGGTTCGAATCGGACGCCCACTCCCCGGGCGAACGGCCGGCCGAAGCGCGCCTCGCGCTGCGCGGCTGGATCGACCGCCCGGCCCTGGACGGCCTCGAGACGACGCTCGATGAGATCGCCGGGCGTGGCGTGTGCCGCCTGCTCCTCGACTGCTCGAGCGTACGCCACGTCGAGTTCGCCGCCGTGCCGCCGCTCACCCGCATGTTGTTCCGTGTCGCGACCGCCGGCCTCGCGCTGCGCGGTCTGTCGCCGCATCTGCGCGATCTGTTCCGGCTCGCCGGCTGCCAGGAACTGGTGCCGTCCGTCTTCGCGGCTGCGAGCCCGGCGGGACGTACGCGCGCGGGGGCCGGACGTGAGTGGTCATCATGAACCGGTCCTGCTCGCCGAGACGCTGCGATTCCTCCTCGCCGGCCCGGGCCTCTATCTCGACGCCACGCTGGGCAACGGCGGTCACGCCGAAGCGCTGCTCGACGCCGAGCCCGGCGCGCGCCTGCTCGGATGCGACCGCGACCCGGACGCCGTCGTTCGCTCCACGCTCCGCCTCGCGCGTTTCGGTGATCGGGTGATCATCGCCCCGGCCGCGTTCCACGAGCTGCCGCGCGTGCACGCGGAGATGGGGGCGGAACCACTCACGGGCGCACTGTTCGATCTCGGCGTGTCGTCGCCGCAACTCGACGATCCCGCGCGCGGCATGAGCTTCCGTGCCGACGGGCCGCTGGACCTGCGCATGGATCCCTCGCGCGGCACGCGGGCCGCCGAGTGGCTCGCGGCCGCCGAACCGCGGGACGTCGCGGCCGTGCTGCGCGAATACGGCGACGTGCGCGATGCCGGCCGACTCGCGCAGGCGATCGTCGCGGCGGCGCGCGCCGGAGCACTCGAAACCACGGCCGACTTGGTCCGCGTCATCGCGGGCCGCGGGGGCCGCCCGCATCCGCGTCGTCTCGCCCAGGTCTTCCAGGCCCTGCGCATCCGGGTCAACGACGAGATGGGCGAGCTGGACTCCGCACTCGAATGGCTTCCGGGCGCGCTGAAGCCCGGCGGCACCGTCGTCACCCTCGCGTATCACTCCGGCGAGGATCGCCGGATCAAGCGAACCTTCCGCGGCCCCGTCGCTCCCGTCCGGAGCGGCGTGCCCCGCGGTCTCGAATCCCGGGCTCCCGAGAGCCCGTGGCACGAACTGACCCGCAAGGTCATCACCCCCTCTCCCGCGGAGGAAGCGCGGAATCCCCGTGCGCGCAGCGCGCGGCTTCGCGCCTTCCGGAGGAAGTCCTCATGAACCCATCGAACCGAGGTGCGCGTCCATCCTGGCGGAACGCCGAGAAACTGATTCCCCGGCCGGAGCTGTGGGCGTGCGCGGCCGTCGTACTCGGGATGCTCCTCAGCGAGGTCTGGCAGTCGTCGCGCGTGGCGCAGCTCTGCCTCACGCTCGACCAGGCCCGCACGGCGTCTGTGCAGGCGAACGCGCGGCTGGAATACCTGCGCGCCGCCACCGAACGCCGAACCACCCGCGCCGAACTCGTCCCGCTGGCCGCTCAGCTGGGACTGGCGCCAGCCGACGCACAGCAGGTCGTCATGCTGCCATCCGCGTACCTCGCGGAAGACCGCACGACGCCGCGGGACGAAGGATCCGACCCGCTGCTGGCGCTGGCGGAAAGGGCATCGGGCGCGCTCGTGCCGGAAGCCACGGCACGCGGCCGCGTCACCCGCTGATCCTGGGACGCTCCGGACATCTGAGGCCGGCCTCGTGGCCGGCCGCACCACAGCACCGCGCACGTGACGGCCCGGCGGCCTGCGTGAGTCGCCGATCCACGGAGGGAAGTGTTGGCCCACAGGGAATTGCGCAAGAGTCGGGTGCTCGTGGCCGCGGCCGGTCTCCTGGTCGGCTTCATCGGGTTGTGGCTGCGCGCGGGCTGGCTCCAGCTCGTCCAGCACTCCCACTTCGAAGCGCGTGCGGAGCGCAACCAGGAACAGCGTGTGCTCGAGGCGCCGGTGCGCGGCGAGTTGCTCGACCGTCACGGCCGCCCGCTCGCGCGGGACCTGCTCACCTGCTCGATCTCGGCGGCGCCGAAGGAAATGGTCGACGCCAACGGCACGGCGAGGGATCTCGCCCGCGTGCTGAACCTGAACCCGCGCTCGCTGATCGCCCAGTTCAAGACCCGCCCCCGCTTCCTGTGGGTCGCGCGCCGCGTGTCACCGGCGCGGGGCGAGGAGATCTCGGCGTGGAAGCGCCGCGGCATCTACGTGTCACTCGAGCGGCGGCGCGACTACGTGCTCGGCAAGGTCGCGGGGGAGGTGCTGGGCCGCACGAACGTCGACAACGCCGGCGTCGAGGGCCTGGAGCTCGAATACGACGACGAGCTGCGCGGCCGGGCCGGCTGGACGACGCGCTTCCGTGACGGCCGCGGCCGCTCGATCGGCCTCGAGCGGGGCCTGCGGCGCTCGCCCGAGAACGGCGCCAGCATCGTCACGACGCTCGACGCGGATTTACAGTCGATTCTCGAGTCGCACCTGCTGCGCGCCGTGGACACGCTGCGCGCGGTGCGCGCCTTCGGCCTGTTCCTCGATCCGCGCACGGGCGAGGTGCTGGCGTGCGTGAACGTGCCGCACCTGCCCGACGGCCGCGCGCGCAACTGGATCGTCACCGACCAGTTCGAGCCGGGCTCGACGTTCAAGATCGTCGTCGCGGGCGCCGCCCTCGAGGAGGGGACCGCCGAGCCCGGCCAGTACTTCGAGGCGTCGAGCACCGGCCAGGCGCTGATCGCGCCGGGCGCGATGTTCCACGACGTGCACAAGGCGCCGGGCTACTCGTTCCGCGACGCGGTGCGCTGGTCGAGCAACATCGTGATGGGAAAGCTCGGACTGCAGCTCGGCTCGCGACGGCTCTACCACTACGCGGTCGACCTCGGCTTCGGCGGCATCACCGGCCTCGCGTTCCCCGGCGAGGCCGCGGGCAAGCTGAGGAGCCCCGAGCACTGGTCGGCGCGCTCGTGCCCGACGATCGCGATCGGCCACGAGCTGTCGGTGACGCCGCTGCAGCTCGCGCTGGCCTACGCGGCGATCGCGAACGGCGGGCTGCTCATGCGTCCGCTGCTCGTGCGCGAGATCCGCGATGTACAGGGCAACACGCTCAAGCGCTTCGAGCCGAGTGCCGCGCACCGCGTGTTCGCGCCGGCGACGACGGCAGCACTCGGCACGATGCTCCAGTCGGTCGTGGACAGCGGTACGGCCCGCGCCGCGCGCGTGCCGGGGCTGGCGATCGCCGGCAAGACCGGCACCGCCCAGAAGTACGACTCGAACGCGCGCACGTACGGACGCGGCATGTACATCTCGTCGTTTGCCGGGTACGCGCCGGCCGACGCGCCGTGCCTGGTCGGCGTCATCGTCATCGACGAGCCGCGCGGCAAGCACTACTACGGCGGCGAGGTCGCCGCCCCCGTGTTCCGTGAAGTCATGCTCGACCTGCGCCGCCTGCCCCGCGGGCCGCTCGATCCCGGTGTCGATCAGATCGCCGTGCGGCCGCCGTCCCCCGCGCCCGTCATCGTGCCCGATCTGCACCTGCTCCCGCCCGAGCTGGTCCGCGGCCGGCTCGAGCCGCTGGGACTCCGGGCGCGGCTCGAGGGTCGCGGCGAGCGCGTGCTCGCGCAGCAGCCGGAGGCGGGTGCGGCGATCGAGCGGGGCGCGAGCGTCATGGTGTGGCTCGAGGCGCCGCAGGACTCTGCCGCCCGCCTGCTGCCCGACCTGACCGGCGTGCCGCTGCGTGAGGCGCTGCGCATGCTGTCGCGCGTCGAGGTGTCGGCCCGCATCTACGGCCAGGGCATGGTGGCGCGCCAGCAGCCGGCGGCAGGCACGCGGCTGCCGCTGCGCCGCGGCTGCGAGCTGTGGTGCACACCCGGACGCCCGCGGGGTGCCGCCACGCCCGATGCCGGCGCGGGCGCCGGAACGGCGGGCGCCGGGACGGCCGGTGGCGCGACCGCCGGCGTCGCATCCCATGGGCGCGACACCCGGCTCGCGTGGTCGGCGACGCCGGCCACGAGCGGGAGGTGACCCTCGATGACCTGCTCACCGGCCTCACGGGGATCACGATGACGAGTCCGGTCGCGCACGACGTCACGGGGCTCGCCTACGATTCGCGACGGGTGCAGCCGGGCGACCTGTTCTTCGCCCTGCCGGGGCTCCAGCACGACGGCACGGTGTTCGTGCCCGACGCCGTCGCCCGCGGCGCGGTCGCAGTGGTCGCGCGGAGGGCGGTGGACCTGCCCGGCATCGAGACCATCGTCTCCGACGAGCCGCGGCGCACGCTCGCCGAAGCGGCCTGCCGCCTCTACGGCGACCCGTCGCGCGCGCTGCGCATGGTCGGCGTCACCGGCACGAACGGCAAGACGACCACGACTTATCTCGTCGAGAGCGTGCTCCGCGAAGCGGGCGTTCGCGCGGGGCTCGTCGGCACGACCGGCGTGCGCGTCGCCGGAACGCGGCGCCCGAGCGCTTTCACGACGCCCGAGGCCCCCGAGCTGCAGGCGCTGCTGCGCGAGATGGTCGACGCGGGCGTCGGCGGTGTGGCGATCGAGGTGAGCAGCCACGCCCTGGTCCAGCGCCGCGCCTTCGGCATCGAGTTCGACGTCGTCGCGTTCACGAACCTGACCCAGGACCATCTGGATTTCCACGGCGACATGGCGACCTACCTCGACGCCAAGCGGATGCTGTTCGACGGCCGGAATGGCGGATCGCTCAAACCCACGAAGGCCGTGATTCTTCACGGCTCGCCCGGCGCCGACGCGATGCGCGCGGCGGCACTCGAAGCGGGGCGCGAGGTCGTGTCCGTGTGCGCGGCGCTGGATGCCGCCCCGGGCGCCGACCGTCTCGCCGCGAATGACGCGGACGTCGCGATCACGAGCGTGCGGCCGGGGCCCGCGGGACTCGATCTCGCGGGCCGCGCGAAAGACGAGCGCGGGCGTGGGGCCGACTTCGCGTTCCGGCTGCCATTGCTCGGCCGCTACAACGCCGAGAACGCCGCCGTCGCGTTCGGCTGCGGGCTCGGCCTCGGGTTCGACGCGAGCGTCATCGTGCGCGGGCTCGAGCGCACGCCCGGCGTTCCCGGCCGCCTCGAGCGCGTGGACGCGGGGCAGCCGTTCGCCGTCGTCGTCGACTACGCGCACACGCCCGACGCGCTGGCGCACGTGCTGGAGGCCGTGCGCGACCACAGCGGCGGTCGCGTGCTGCTCGTGTTCGGCTGCGGCGGCGACCGGGACCGCGGCAAGCGTCCGCGCATGGGCGCGATCGCCGCGGCCAAGGCCGACCTGGCGTGGATCACGAACGACAATCCGCGCGGCGAGGATCCGCGGGCGATCGCGTCCGAAGTCGCGGCCGGCGCTCCCGCCGGCGCGCTGCGCGTGGTGCTCGACCGCCGCGAGGCGATCGCCGCCGCGTTCGCCGAGGCGCGCGCCGGCGACCTCGTGATGATCGCGGGCAAGGGCCACGAGACGACGCAGACGATCGGCGACCACGTGTTGCCGTTCGATGACCGGCAGGTGGCGCGCGAACTGCTCGGCGGACGCGCCGGAGCGGAGGGATGAGCGTGGCGGCCCCCCAGAGTCCACGGAATCCGGCGACTCCGCCGACGCCGTCGCTTCCGCCGCCGCCGGCGGCGATCCGCCTGACCGACGCGGCGGCGTGGGCGGGCGGCGCGTTGCGCCTGCCGCCGGGAACGCGCGACGCCGGCGCGCTCGCCATCGCGGGAGCATCGCTCGACACGCGCTCGATCGCGCCGGGCGCGCTGTTCGTGCCGCTCGGCGGGTCGCGTGCCGACGGCCACACGTTCCTCGAAGAGGCGTTCGCGAACGGCGCCGCCGCGGCGCTGTGCGAACGCGGGCGCGCCGACGCGCTCGCCGGGCGGGAGCCGGGTCCGCTCATCGCGGTGGCCGACGTCACCACGGCGCTCCAGCGCATCGCCGCGCGCCAACGCGAGCGCTGGTCGGGCCTCATGCTCGGCATCACGGGCAGCGCGGGGAAGACGACGACCAAGGATCTCGTGGCGCTGGCGCTCGGCGCCGACCGCCCGACGCTCCGCACCGAGGGCAATCTCAACAACCACTGGGGCGTGCCGCTCACGCTGCTGCGGCTGTCGGACGAGCACCGCGCGGCGGTCGTCGAGATGGGCATGAGCCAGCCGGGTGAGATCGCGGCCCTCGCGCGCGTCGCCGCGCCGGACGCGGCGGTCATCACGCTCGTGGGCTCCGCGCACCTCGAGGCGTTCGGCACGATCGAGGCGATCGCCGCCGAGAAGACGTCGCTCGCCCGCGCGCTGCCCGCGGGCGCCCCGGTCTTCGCGGGCGCCGACTCGGCGCCGCTCATGCACGCGCTCGCGGGCGTCCCGCAGCGCGTCGTCCGCTACGGGCTCGCGCCCGACGCCGACGTTCGCCCGCGGCGGCTGGAGCCGATGGGCGAGGAGGGCTTCCGGCTGGAGGTCGAGGGCTTCCCGCCGGCGGCGATCGCCCTCGTCGGCCGCCACCAGGTGTCGAACGCGCTCGCCGCGTTCGCGGTCGCGCGCGAGTACCGGCTCGATCCCGAGAGCGTCGTGCGGGCGCTGGAGTCCTACCGGCCGGGGCGCGGACGCATGGAGATCCGCCACGCGGGCGGCGCCACGCTGCTCGTCGACTGCTACAACTCGAGCCCCGAGGCCGCGCGCGCGGCACTCGAGACGCTGGCGACGTGGCCGGGCGCGACGCGGCGCATCGCGCTGCTCGGCGACATGCTCGAGCTGGGCGAGCGCGCGGCGCGGCTGCACGTCGAGACGGGCGCCGCCGTGCGCGACGCCGAACTGTGGACGCTGGGCGATCACGCGGCCGACTACGCCGCCGGCGCGCGCACCCACGGCGTGGCGTCGCGCGTCTTCGCCAACGCGGCCGAAGCCGGTCGCGCGCTGCGCGAGGCCCTGGCGCCGGGGCTCGTCGTGCTGCTCAAGGCCTCGCGCGGTGTCGCGCTCGAGCGCGCGCTCGACGAGATCGGGGGCGCCTGAGCCATGTTCTACGAATGGGTCTACCCGCTGCACACGATGCCGGGCCTGAGCGCGCTGAACGTGTTCCGGTACATCACGTTTCGCGCCGCCTACGCGGCGATCACCGCGCTGCTCGTCTGCTTCGTGCTCGGGCCGCCGATGATCGAGTGGCTGCGCCAGGTGAAGTTCGGCCAGAAGATCCGCAAGGAGGGGCCGCAGGCGCACCAGAGCAAGGCGGGCACGCCGACGATGGGGGGGCTGCTCATCGTGACGGCGATCGTGCTGCCGTGCCTGATGTGGGGCAACCTCCACTCGCGCTCGATGTGGATCGCCGTCGGCGCCACCGTGTGGCTCGGCGGGCTCGGCTTCCTCGACGACTACCTGCGCGTGGTGAAGGACTATCCGAAGGGGCTGCTCGGCCGCTACAAGCTCGCCGGCCAGGTGGCGCTGGGTCTGGCCGTCGGCGCGATCCTGATCATGTGGCCCGAGCGCGGGCTGCCGCCCACGGTGACCCATGTGCCGCTGCTCAAGTTCTCGTTCCTCGACTTCGGCTGGTTCTACATTCCATTCGTCGTGCTCGTCGTCACCGCCTCGTCCAACGCCGTCAACCTCACCGACGGCCTGGACGGCCTCGCCTCGGGGCTCGTCGCGATCGCCGCATTGACGTTCGCGGGGCTGTGTTACCTCGGCGGCCACGTCAAGTTCAGCGAGTACCTGAACATCAGTTTTCTCGCCTACAGCGGCGAGCTGACGGTGTTCTGCGCGTCGGTCCTGGGGGCGTCGCTGGGCTTTCTCTGGTACAACTGTCATCCGGCCGACGTGTTCATGGGCGATACGGGCTCGCTGTCGCTGGGCGGGGCGCTCGGCATCGTCGCCGTGCTGATCAAGCGCGAGTTCTGGCTCGTGCTCGTCGGCGGCGTGTTCGTGGCCGAGACGCTGTCGGTGATGCTCCAGGTCGTCTCGTTCAAGCTGTGGGGACGGCGCGTGTTCCGCATGTCGCCGCTCCATCACCACTTCGAGTTGCTCGGCTGGGCCGAATCGCGGGTCGTCTTGCGTTTCTACATCGCGGGAGCGCTGCTGGCACTGCTCTCCCTCTCCACGCTGAAGCTCCAATGACCATCGACGCCCAGCATCCGCTCCCCGGCACGCGCGCCCTCGTCGTCGGCGCCGCCCGCTCCGGCCTGTCCGCCGCGCGGCTGCTCCGCCGCCACGGCCTCGACGTGCGCGTGTGCGACGCGCGCGACCAGTCCTCGAGCCCCGAGGACGCGAAGGCGCTGGCCGAGCTGGGCGTCGACGTTCGCTGGAACGGCGACGACGTGTCGGCGCTCGACGGCCGCGACCTGGTCGTGTGGAGCCCCGGCGTGGCCGTGAAGCATCCCATCGCGCGCGCCGCGCGCACGGCCGGCATCCCGGTGCTGTCCGAGCTGGAACTCGGCTACCTCGCCGCGCAGGCGCCGCTCGTCTGCATCACGGGCACGAACGGCAAGAGCACGACGACCGACCTGACCGGCACGCTGCTGCGCGCCGCGGGACGCGAGGTCGAGGTCTGCGGCAACATCGGCCGGCCGCTGTGCGACGTCGCCGAATCGGTGAGCGCGCGCGGGCTGCTGGTGGTCGAGGTGTCGTCGTTCCAGCTCGAGACGGTCGACCGTCTCAAGCCGTTCGTCGCCGTGTGGCTCAACCTGGCGCCCGACCACCTGGACCGCCACGGCGATCTCGAGACCTACGCGGCGATGAAGCGGCGGCTGTTCGAGCGCCAGGACGAGGGCGACTACGCGGTGTGGAACGCCGACGACGCGGGCGTGACGAGTCATCGCGCCGGAGGCGCCACGCCGCTCGAGTTCTCGACGCGCGGCCGGGTCACGCAGGGCGCCGGCGTCGACGGCGGCACGATCGTGCTGTCGTGGCGCGGCGGCGAGGAGCGGCTCCTCGAGGCACGCGAACTGGGCATCCAGGGGCCGCACAACGTGTCGAACGCGCTCGCCGCACTCGCGGCGTCGCTGCCGTGGGAGATCCCGCCGGCGCGGTTGCGCGAGACGCTGCGCGGCTACCACGGGCTCGAGCACCGCCTCGAGCGCGTCGCCGTCGTCGACGGTGTCACGTTCGTCAACGATTCCAAGGCCACGAACACGGCCTCGCTCGAAGTGGCGCTGCAGAGCTTCGACGAGCCGGTCGTGCTGATCGCCGGCGGCCGCGACAAGGGGCAGGACTTCACGCCCCTGCGCGAGCGCGTGCGTCGCACGGTCCGCAGCCTGGTCCTGATCGGCGAGGGCGCAGAATCCATGGGCAGGGCGTGGGCGGGCGTGCCCGCCGTGCGCGCCACGAACCTCGCCGAGGCCGTCGACCAGGCCTTCGCCGCCGCCCGCCCGCGCGGCACGGTGCTGCTGTCGCCGGGCTGTGCCTCGTTCGACATGTTCCGCGACTACGAAGATCGGGGCCGCCGCTTCAAACAGGAAGTGGCGCGCATCCAGATGAAGGGGTGCCACGCGTGACCCGCGGCGACCGCTGGCTTCGCATCCTGCCGCTCGCGCTCACCGCGATCGGCGTCATCATGGTGTATTCGTCGAGCGCGATCCTGGGCATCACGCGCTACCAGGACCCCAACCACTTCCTGGTGAAGCAGGTGTTCCGCGCCGGGCTCGGCGTCGTCGCCATGCTCGCCTGCGCGCGGCTCCCGCTGCGCTGGCTCGAGCGGATCGCCCCGTGGCTGCTCGGGTTCGCGGCGGCGCTCCTCGCGGCGGTCGCGGTGATCGGCCACGTCTCGAACGGCTCGGCGCGCTGGCTGCGCATGGGGCTCGTGAACTTCCAGCCCACCGATCTCGCGCGGCTCGCGACGGTCGTGTTCCTCGCCGCGTGGCTCAAGCGGCGGCCGCCGGGCGAGCTGGGGTTCACGCGCGGCGTGCTGCCGGCCCTCGGCGTGGCGGGTGTCATGGCCGGGCTGATCCTCGCCCAGCCGAACCTGAGCAGCGCCGCACTGCTCGGACTCACCGGATTCTTCATGGTGTTCCTCGCCGGCGCGCAACTGAGGCATCTCGCCGTGCCGGTGATGGCGGGCCTCCTCGCCGCGGTGGGGGCGCTGCTCACGCATCCGTACCAGATGAAGCGGGTGTCGACGTTCGTCGGCTACCTGTTCGGCGGCCAGGTCGACGCGCACGGCTCGGCCTGGCAGCTCGAGCAGTCGCTGATCGCGATCGGCTCGGGCGGCCCGTTCGGCCGCGGCCTCGGCGGGGGCCTGCAGAAGTACCTGTTCCTGCCCGAGGCGCACACCGACTTCATCTTCTCGATCCTCGCCGAGGAACTGGGGTTCCTCGGCGTCACCGTGTTGCTCGTGCTGCTCGCGTTGTTCCTGTGGCGTGGCCTCCGGGCGACGGCGCGCGCGAACGATTCGTTTTCCTACCTGCTGGCCGGTGGTCTCACGCTCCAGATCGGTCTCTACGCCCTGGTCAATCTCGCCGTGGCGACGGGGCTGGCCCCCACGACGGGCCTGCCGCTTCCGTTCGTCTCTTACGGCGGTTCCGCGCTGCTCGCGAATCTCGCGGCGGCCGGTCTGTTGTACCGGGTCAGTGCCGTGAACGGAATGCGCGAGTCGCTGGCGAGCAGCCGCTGGGCCCGGGAGGGAGCATGAAGGTCGCGATCGCCGGAGGCGGCACCGGGGGACACGTGTTCCCGGGCATCGCCGTCGCCGAGGAATTGAAGCGTGTGCGCAAGGACGCCGACATCGTGTTCATCGGCGGCAAGCGCGGACTCGAGGCCGTTGCCGTGCCGGAGGCGGGCTTCCGCATCCGCTTCCTCATGGCGCGCGGCTTCCCGCGCCGCGCCTGGTGGCGCTGGCCGTGGGCGGTGTTCGCCAACCTGGTCGGCTTCCTGCAGGCGCTGGTGATCGTCGGCGCCGAACGGCCCGACGTCGTGTTCGGCACCGGCGGCTATGTGAGCGTCCCCGTGTCGCTCGCGGCGTGGGTGCTGCGCCGGCCGCTGATCTTACAGGAGCAGAACAGCATCCCGGGCCTCGCCAACCGCTGGCTCGCGCGGGTGGCGACCGAGGTGCACCTGTCGTTCGTGGAGGCGCGCTCGTACTTTGCGCGCAAGGACATCCTCAAGGTGAGCGGCAACCCGATCCGCGCCGTCGTGCTGAGCGGTGACCGCGGCCAGGCGTACGAGGAATTCGGGCTCACGCCCGGCAAGCCCACCATCTTCGTGTTCGGCGGCAGCCGCGGCGCCCACCGCATCAATGACGCCGCGATCGAGGCGATGCGGCGGCTCAAGGGCCGCGTCGACGTGCAGTGGATCCTGCAGACCGGCCGCGAGGATCACGAGTGGGCATCCAAGCTCGTCGAGCGCGACGCCTTGCCGGCGCGCGTGGAGCCGTTCCTGTCCCGCATCCACCTCGCCTACGCCGCGGCCGACCTCGTCGTCAGCCGGTCGGGCGCCATGACGCTGGCCGAGATCGCCGCGTGCGGCACGCCGTCGATCCTCGTGCCGTATCCGTTCGCCGCGCACGACCACCAGGCGGTCAACGCGTCGAACCTGGTGGACCGCGGGGCCGCGGCGATGATCCCGGACCACGAACTGACCGGCGAGCGGCTGGCGCAGGAAGTGGCCCACTGGCTGAGCGACCGCCCGGCGCTGTCGCAGATGTCGTCGAACGCGCGGCGTTTCGCGCGCCCCGACGCCGCCGAGAAGATCGCGCGCAGCCTCGTCGGCTGGGCCGAGAACCGGCACGCGCCGCAGAGCCGCGAGGAAACGGCGCATCACGGCGGGGGGGCCCGCTAGCGATGTACGGACGGACGCGGCGCATCCACTTCGTCGGCATCGGCGGCTCGGGCATGTCCGGGATCGCGGAGGTGCTGCTGAACCTCGGCTACGAGGTGAGCGGCAGCGACCTGAAGCCCGGCGAAGCGACCGAGCGGCTCGTGCGTCTCGGCGGCCGCGTGTTCGCGGGGCACTCGGGGTCGAACGTCGAGGGCGCCCAGATCGTCGTCGTGTCCACGGCCGTGCCGTCGGACAATCCCGAGGTCGCGGCGGCGCGCGCGGCGGAGATCCCGGTGATCCCGCGTGCCGAGATGCTGGCCGAGTTGATGCGCATGAAGTACGGCGTCGCGGTGGGCGGCTCGCACGGCAAGACCACGACGACGTCGATGATCGCCGCCGTGCTCGCCCGCGGCGGCCTCGATCCCACGATCGTCGTGGGGGGCCGGCTGCACGCGCTCGGTTCCAACGCGCGGCTCGGGCACGGGCAGTTCCTCGTCGCCGAGGCCGACGAAAGCGACGGCTCGTTCCTGCGCCTGGCGCCCGCCGTCACCGTCGTCACGAACGTGGACCGTGAGCATCTCGACCACTACAAGGACCTGGACGACATCCGCCAGGCGTTCGTCTACTTCGCGAACCGGGTGCCGTTCTACGGCGTGTCGGTCCTGTGCACGGACGACGCGAACGTGCGGGCCATCCTGCCGCGCGTCACGAAGCGCACCGTGCGCTACGGCACCACCGACGAGGCCGAGGTCCGCGCCCACGACATCGACATCCACTCGCGCGGCTCGCGCTTCACGGTGACGGCGTTCGGCGCCGCCCGCGGGCCGGTCGAGCTGCAGGTGCCCGGCCGCCACAACGTGCTCAACGCGCTGGCGGCAATCGCCGTGGGGCTCGAGGTCGAGGTCGGGTTCGGCCACATCGCCGAGGCGCTGGCGGCGTTCCGCGGCGTCGCCCGCCGGTTCGAGCTGCGCGGTGAGGCGGGCGGCGTCGAGGTGATCGACGACTACGGGCACCATCCGACCGAGATCCTCGCGACCCTCGCCGCGGCGCGGCGCCCCGAGGGCCGCTCGCTCGTCGTGTTCCAGCCGCACCGCTACACGCGCACGGCCGCGCTCGCGGCGGAGTTCGGTGGGGCCTTCGGCGACGCGGCGCGGGTGTGGGTGCTCGACGTCTACGCCGCGGGCGAGCAGCCGATCATCGGCGTGTCGGCGCGCACGATCGTCGAGCGCGCCCACGCGGCCGGGGCGCGCCACGTGGAGTACGCGCCGAGCATGGAGGCGGCCGTGCACGCCGCCGCGATCGAGGCGCGCGCGGGCGACCGCGTGCTGACGCTGGGCGCCGGCGACGTGTGGAAGCTCGGCGACGCCGTGCTCGGCGAGCTGCGCTCGCGCACGGGTGTCGCGGGAGGGAGCCGCTGATGCCGGTCTACCAGGGTCGAGCGCTGACCCGCGAGTCGCCGCGGCGCCGCTCGAACCCGATCGCCCGCGTCCTGCGGGTGCTCGTGGGGCTCGGCGTGGTCGCGGCACTCGCCCACGTGCCGTGGGCGACCCTCAAGCACCAGGCGCTCCGGGTGCGCGAGATCCGCGTGAGCGGGCTCCACTACCTCGACGCCGCCACGGTGGTGAAGCGCTCGGGCCTCGCCGTCGGCTCGGGCTGGCTCGATGCCGACCTGCGCCGCGCGCGCCAGGCGCTGCTCGCCGACTCGCGCATTCGCGCGGCCGAGGTGCGCCGCGCGCTGCCGGCGGCACTCGAGATCTCGATCACCGAGCGCGTGCCGGTGCTGCTCGCGCGGCACGGCAGCCCGTGGGAGATCGACGGCGAAGGGGTGCTCCTGACCCCGCTCAAGGAGGGCGTGGTCGCCGACGTCCCGATGCTCTCGGGCGCCGACGTCGAGCGCTACCGCGCCGGCACCTGCCTCGGCACGGTCGAGGTGCAGCGCGGGCTCGCGTGGGCGCGCGCGACGTCGCTGCCCGAGCTCGAGCTCGCCGGCCGCATCTCCGAGATCGACGTGGCCGAGACGGAACGCACCGGCCTGGTGCTGATGAACGGCACGCGCGTCGTCTCCACGGCGTGGCCACCCGATGTGCGCGAGTTGTCGGCGCTCCGGGTCGTGCTCGCCGACCTCGAGCATCGCGGCGTCGCCGCCCAGGAAGTGGATTTGAGATTCCGGAATCAAGTCATCGTGAGGCCCGCCGAGGGGAGCGACTCTCCCCCCGCGGTGTCCCGTCCCGCAGACCCAAGGAGGGGGTGATTCGGACATGGCTCAGGCAAGCAGAACCTTCGTCGGACTCGACATCGGCACCACGAAGATCTCGTGCATCGTCGCCGATCTGAACGGCGGCGGCGAGCTGCGGATCGTGGGCATCGGCAACGCGCCGAGTGAGGGCCTGCGCCGCGGCGTCGTCGTGGACCTCGAGAAGACCGTGGCGAGCATCGCGCGCGCGGCGGACGAGGCCGAACGCATGGCCGGCGTGCCGGTCAAGGGCGTCATCGCCGGCATCGCGGGCGACCACATCCGCAGCATCAACAGCCGCGGCGTGATCGCCGTGTCACGCAAGGACAACGAGATCGGCCCGGCCGACGTCGACCGCGTGGTCGAGGCCGCCAAGGCGATCGCGATCCCGATGGATCGGGAGATCATCCACGTGATCCCGCAGGAGTTCATCGTCGACGACCAGGAGGGCATCAAGGACCCGGTCGGCATGAGCGGCGTGCGCCTCGAGGCCGAGGTGCACATCATCACGGGTGCGGTGACCTCGGCGAAGAACATCTGCCGGGCGATCCAGCGCGCCGGCTTCAAGGTGCACGACCTGGTGCTCGAGCCGCTGGCCTCGAGCCACGCCGTGCTCGGCAACGACGAGCGGGACCTGGGCGTGGCGCTGCTCGACATCGGCGGCGGCACGACCGATGTCGCGGTGTTCTTCGAGGGCTCGATCCGTCACACGGCGATCATTCCGTTCGGCGGCTCGAACGTCACGAACGACATCGCGATCGGCCTGCGCACGCCGATCGACAAGGCCGAGTCGATCAAGATCCAGCACGGCTGTGCGCTCGCGGCACTGGTGCCTGCCGAGGAGACGATCACCGTGACGGGAGTCGGCGGCCGCGCCGACCGCGAGATCTCGCGCCACGTGCTGGCGTCGATGATCGAGCCGAGGATGGAGGAGATCTTCACGCTGGCGAACAAGGAAGTGAAGAAGAACCACTTCGCCGAACTGCTGGGCGGCGGCGTGGTGCTCACCGGCGGGACGTCGCTGATGCCCGGCGTCGTCGAGTTGGCCGAGCAGGTGTTCGAGATGCCCGTCCGCCTCGGCGTGCCGCAGGGCGTCGGCGGGCTGTCGGCCAATGTCGCGGATCCGCGCTTCTCGACCGGAGTGGGACTCGTCCTGCACGCTGCGAAGCCCGAGGGCCGCGAGTCGTCCACCGTCAGCGCGTCGGCGTCGTCGCGACCGTTCAAGGGGCGCGACCTGCGCACCTGGTTTTCGAATTTGTTCTAGACGTTCACTTGAAACGCGGTGCTCAAGGACGGTCGAAGGACCACGACAGCGAGCGCCGGATCCACACAGGGAGAGTGCATCATGTCCTCGTTCGAACTCGAGCTCGACTCCACGGCTTCGGCCCGCCTCAAGGTCATCGGCGTCGGAGGAGCGGGCGGTAACGCCGTGAACCGCATGATCGGTGCCGGCCTGCGCGGCGTCGACTTCATCGCCGCCAACACCGATATCCAGGCGCTCAACCAGTCGCTGGCGCCGAACCGCATCCAGATCGGCGCCGGCGCAACGCGCGGGCTCGGCTCGGGCGGCGACCCGTCGCAGGGCAAGCGTGCGGCGGAAGAAGACGAGCAGGCGATCCACGATTCGCTGTGCGACAGCGACATGGTGTTCATCACCGCCGGCATGGGCGGCGGCACGGGAACGGGTGCGGCCCCCGTCGTGGCGCGCATCGCCAAGTCGACCGGGGCGCTGACGGTCGCCGTCGTGACCAAGCCCTTCCTGTTCGAGGGCCGTCGCCGCATGCGCCAGGGCGAGGAGGGCCTGTCGGAGCTGCGTGCCGAGGTCGACACGCTGATCGTGATCCCGAACGAACGGCTGCTCGCCGTGGTCGACAAGGGCACGTCGCTCACCGACGCGTTCGGCATCTGTGACGAGGTGCTGCTGCGCGCGACGAAGGGCATCTCGGACCTGGTCACGGTGCCGGGGCTCGTGAACCTCGACTTCGCCGACGTCAAGGCGGTGATGTCGAACCGCGGCAACGCCCTGATGGGCACCGGCCGCTCGACGGGCGAGCACCGCGCGACCGAGGCGGCGCAGATGGCCGTATCGAGCCCGCTGCTCGAGGACGTGTCCATCTCGGGCGCCGAAGGCGTGCTCGTGAACATCACGGGCGGGCGCGACCTGGCGCTCCACGAGGTGAACGAGGCGTCGAGCGTGGTGGTTGCGGCCGCGGGCGAGGACGCGAACGTGATCTTCGGTGCCGTGATCGATCCCAACATGGACGGCGAGATCCAGATCACCGTCGTGGCCACGGGGTTCGGCCGCCGCGAGCCGCGCGTGCTGTCGCTCATCGACAGCGCCAAGGTCGCGCGCGCGATCGAGGAGAGCGCCTCCGAGGACGCCGCGCACGTGCCGGCGTGGAAGCGCCGCGCCGACGGCCGCCCGGCGCGTGCGTTCGACGACGCCCGCAGCGGTTCGATGGAAGTGCCCACTTTCCTGCGGCGGCAGATGGACTGATTCCGCTTGGAAGTACGGCCCGCCGGGCGATACGGGACCGGTCGGGTGCATGCGCGAGGCCCCGGGGCGAATCCGCTCCGGGGCCTTCGTGCGGGCAGCGAAACGCCCCGGAGCGTGGGAATGCTCCGGGGCGTGTTCGTCGTCGCTCAGGTCAGGAGGCGGCGGGCGTGTAGTTCCGGCCGCGCGGGGCCTTCAGGACCTTGCCGCCGCGCAGGCAGCGCGTGCACACGTTGACCATCGACGGACGCCCCTCGACGAGCGCCCGGACCCGCTGGAGATTGGGATGCCACTTGCGCTTGCTCGTGTTGTTCGCGTGACTCACGCTATTCCCCGACATGGCGCCCTTGCCACACACCGCACACTTGGCCACGACGAACCTCCGAAGATACCCGGGGCCCAAGTGGGCCCGCATGGAGACGATCTCGAATGAGGCCGGGAACAGTAGCAGGTCCGGCGGCTTCGGCCAAGTGCGGTGCGCCGGACCGTAACTCCGCGGGAGGGTTGCGCTTCCATGCCCTCGGCCGCGCGTTCGGGCTGTGAGAATCTGAGGTCCATGACGGTGGCTTCGAAACCCATTCCCGCGGGCGCCCTCGACGCGACCAGCCGGCTCCAGTTCCTGCCCGGCGTGGGGCCGTTGCGTGCCGCTCATCTCGAGCGCCTGGGGCTCGTGCGGATCGAGGATCTGCTGCGCCACTACCCGCGCGCGTACCTCGACGCGCGCACGTTCGTGCGGATCGCAGATCTGACATCCGGTGCCCTGCTTACGGTATCGGGCGTCGTCAAGAGCGCGGCGGCGGTGCGCACGCGGGGAGGCAGGGCGGACTTCATGGTCGCAATCGGCGACGGATCGGGAACGCTCGGCGGCTACTTCTTCGGCCAGCCGTTCCTCACGCGCACGCTCAAGAAGGGCGCGCGGGTCGTGCTCAGCGGCGTCGTGGATCCGTACGAGCGGCGGATGATGAACCCGATGTTCGAGATCCTCGAGGGCGACACTGAGGACCTGCTCCACGCCGGGCGCATGGTGCCGGTGCATCCGCTCACGCGCGGGATCTCGGCGCGGATGCTGCGCTCGTACGTGCGCTCGGCGATCGACCGCGTCGCGGCGCGGGTCGTGGATCCGCTGCCGGACGAAGTGCGCGCGGCGTACGACCTCGATCCGATCGGAACGGCCCTGTCCCAGATTCACTTCCCCTCGGACGACGCCTCGCTCGCCAGGGCGCGCCGGCGGCTCGCGTTTGAGGAACTGCTGCTACTTCAGTCCGTGATGGAGCTGCGCAAGCGGCGGCAGGACGAGAGCGGACGGGCGCTCTCGATCGACGGCGGCGGAGCGCTCGCGGCGCGCGCCACGGCGGCGCTGCCGTTCACGCTCACCGGGGCCCAGGCGCGGTCGCTCGACGAGATCGTCGCGGACATGCGCTCGCCGAAGCCGATGCACCGGCTGCTGCTCGGCGACGTGGGCAGCGGCAAGACGGTGGTCGCGTTCCTCGCGGCGACGCACGTCGTCGAAGCGGGCAGCCAGGCGGCGTTCATGGCGCCCACCGAGATCCTCGCGCGCCAGCACGCCGCGACGTGCGCGGCACTCGCGGCGCCGATCGGCCTGCGGGTGGGCTGCCTGACGGCGGGTAGCACGGGCGAGGAGCGGCGCGACGTCACGCGGAGGCTCGCGGCGGGCGAGCCGATGCTGGTGCTCGGCACGCACGCGCTGATCGAGGGGAAGCTCGACATGCCGAAGCTCGCCCTGGCGATCGTGGACGAGCAGCACCGCTTCGGCGTGAAGCAGCGCTCGAGCCTCGCGGGCAAGGGCGTCCTGCCGGACGTGCTCGTGCTCACCGCGACGCCGATTCCGCGCACGCTCACGCTGGCGTTCTACGGCGACCTGGACGTCAGCCGGCTCGAGGCGCGGCCGGCGGGCCGCGGGCGCGTCGTGACGCGGATCGCGGGCGAGCAGAAGTGGGCGAAGGTGGTGGAGTTCATGGCCCGCGAGCTGGCGGCCGGACGCCAGGCGTTCGTCGTGGTGCCGGCGATCGAGGAGGGCGCGCGCCCGACGCGCACGGTGCAGGCCGAGCACCGCCGTCTCGCCGGGGATCCGGGGCTCGCGGCGTTCCGGATCGGCGTGCTGCACGGGCGCATGAAGCCCGACGACAAGCGCGCGACCATGGAGGCATTCGCCCGCGGCGAGCTCCACGTGCTCGTCGCGACGACGGTCGTCGAAGTCGGGGTCGACGTGCCGAACGCGACGATGATGGTCGTGATGGACGCCGATCGCTTCGGACTCACCCAGCTCCACCAGCTCCGCGGGCGCGTCGGTCGCGGCCGCGAGCGCTCGGTCTGCGTGCTCGTGCCGGGCGCCACCGCGGCGGGGCCGGCGATCGAGCGGCTCGAGGTGCTGGCGAAGACGGAGGACGGCTTCGCGATCGCCGAAGCCGACCTGGCGCTCCGCGGGCCGGGCGAGCTGTGGGGGGTGCGCCAGAGCGGCCTGCCGCGGCTCCGCATCGCGGACCTGCCGCGGGACGAGGACCTGCTCGGGCACGCGCGCGCATGCGCCGCACGCATGCTCGACGCCGATCCCCAGTTGCTCGCGGCGCCGCATCATGCGTTGCGGACCACACTGCTCGACCACTACCATGAAGCGCTCGAGCTGGCGCTGGCGGGATGACCCCGGCCGGGACTCGTCCCCGAACGACACGGATGGCGGACCGGGAGTGACGCGATGCGCGTGGTGACCTGCCCCAGCTGCTTCAACCGCTACACGATTCCCGCGCATCTCATGGGCGCCTCGGGCGCCCGCGTCGTCTGCCCGAC
>JANLWK010000471.1:0-9237 GCA_031364505.1 Candidatus Eiseniibacteriota bacterium
GGTGACGTTTCTCGTTACCCATGACGTCCGCAAGATCGTCACGCTCCTCATCTTCACCTCGCCGGCCGAACTCGGGCTTGCCACCCCCTTGGTCATGATTGCCGCCATTGCTCGTGCCGCCCAGAGCGGCATTCTCGTCAAAGGCGGCTTGGCCCTCGAATCTTTGGCCCGAGCCGATACCGTCGTGTTCGACAAGACTGGCACGCTCACAATCGGCGTTCCGGTGGTTCAAGACGTTCGGACGTACGATCCAGCAGTGCCGGTAGAAGAAGTCCTGCGCCTGGCCTCAAGTGCTGATCGTCGATCGAGCCACCCGTTGGCGAAGGCCATCGTGACACGCGCCGAGGCTTCGCACCTCACCCTCTCGGAGCCGACCGAATTTGCGCAGACCCGTGGCCAAGGGGTGACCGCCACCGTGGATGGGCAACAAGTCCTCGTCGGGAATCGAGCGCTCCTGGAGAGTCACCACGTTCCTCGCCCAACGGAGACCGACGCGCCTCCTGGAACGACGATCTACGTGGCCGCGGGAGGGAGGTCAATCGGGGCCATCACCTTGGCAGACCAAGTCCGACCGGGCGCTAAAGAGGCGATCGCCGACCTCAGAGCCAGCGGTGCAAAGCATATCGTCATGCTCACCGGGGACAACGAGGGGGTAGCACGAGAGGTTGCGCACACTCTCGCGATCGACGAGGTACAGGCCGGGCTCCTACCCGAACAAAAAGTGCAGGCAATTGACCGTCTCCACGAGCAAGGCCGCCGGGTGGCCATGGTGGGCGACGGCGTCAACGATGCTCCAGCTTTGGCGCGAGCAGACGTTGGCGTGGCCATGGGCGCACGGGGCACGCAAGCTGCCCTCGAGGCCGCGGACATTGCACTCATGACCGATGATCTTGGGAAGATCGTACTCGCTCGGACGATTGCCCGCCGCGCCTATCGCACCATTCAGGAGAATCTCATTTTCGGGGTAGGGGTCGTCCATGTCCTTGGCATCATTGCAGGACTGATGGGCTGGATTGGCCCCATTCAAGCGGCGATGCTCCACCTCGGGCCAGACGTGCTCGTGTTTCTGAACTCGATCAAACTGCTGCGCGTGCGACTCTAGGCCCAACACGCACCTCTGATTTGTTTCGGCAGTCAAAACGGTGGTTCCGACTTCCTGATGGGCATCCCGATAGACTGACCGGTGGTGGTCGCGGTTCCCGCAAACGGGCAATTGCGAGCGGCCGCCCTGTCCCGTTCCAGATTCGTTCCAGAAATAGCGTTCGAATCCACTGCAACTGGCTGGCACCCACTCGCAGGGACTACAAGTCGCGATCGTCGTAACCTCTCGATACGGAACCGGGTTGGCCTCGGAACTCGAGTCTCGGATGGGACTTGCGAATCACCAGCGAAACGTATCAGATCTGTTTCTCAGCCATCAGACCGGGGTTCGAATCCCCGTAGCGCTACCATCACTTACGCGGTCGTGACGCTGAAATGTTCGTTTGAAGCCATCAGGCCGGTTTTGTCCCCAGACTGCCGGACTCCGGCTGCGACTGGCGGCTGTGTCCGAAGCCCTGTTATCCTCGACGCTGTGAACCGCCTCCTGCGCATCCTGTTCCTGGCCCTTCTTATCGGCCCACAGTTCGGCCAGCTCCTTCTAGCTACCGAGGCATTCTGTGAGGAGAAGCAGGACTGCTGCACGCCCGACGGGGTCTGCCACACGACCTGTATCGACTGTGCGTGCTGCGCCGGGCGGATGACGAATCTCCCGGCCGCTTCGACGATGGATCCCTTCAGTAGTCCACCCGTGCGGGCGACGAGCGCAGCCCTCGCTGCACCACTCTCGCCGCCTCCGACCGATATCCTCCACGTCCCGAAGTCCTCTAGCTAGATCACGCTAGTTCATTGCGTCGCCGGCCTCGTGCTGGCTGAGGCATGCCTGGACTTCTATCGCTCTCGCCAACTGTCGCGGGAGTTCGACGGGGCGTATGCCACGATCGTTCTTGCTGAGGGCCACTCTGCTCGGCGTGCTGTTCGGCGTCCGGGCGGTGGGAGCCCAGGCCCAGACTCTGACCGATTCTCTGACTGCGGAGCGCGTGGTCGCGCTTGCGCGCACCCGCGCGCCTCAGGTCCGGGTGGCGGAGAGCCGTGTGCTCGAGGCGCGCGGCCGTCTTGCCGGAGCGCGCGCTCTCGGCCAGGAGAACCCGACCCTCGAGGGAGTCGCGAGCACCGAGGAGCGGTTCGAGCGAAGAACGGAATGGGAGCTGCACGTTCCGATCGGGATCGGGCTCGGGTGGGCCGGAAGGACTCGGGTCGCGGGCGCGGAGCTCGAGCGCGAGCGGCAACTCGTGGCGGATGCCCGCCGGGGAGCGGTGGGTGCGGCGCTGGCCGCGTACTACAGGGTCCTCCATGCGGCACGACGTGTCGAACTGGCGAAGGTGCGGCGCTCCGTCGCCGATGAGCTGCACCGCACGGCGGTCGAGAAGCACCGGTCGGGCGATGCTCCACGGCTCGAAGCGCTCGTCGCCGAAACGGAGGAGATCCGCGCCGAGAGCGAGCTGCTCACGGAGCAGCAGGACCTCGTGCGCGCGAGACTCGCCCTGGCCGGGGCACTCGGTCTCGCTTCGGGCGAGGGTCTGGCGCTTGCCGGCGATCTCGGCGATCGGTCGCTGCTGACGCAGACGCTCGCGACGCCTGGCCCGGCTCAGCGGGCGGACGTGCTGGCCGCCGATCGTGAACTCCGAGCCGCGAGAGCGTCGAAGAGCCTGGCGAGAACCGAGCTCCTGCCCGGTCTGGCGTTCCGTCTCAACTACGGGCATGAGGCCGGCGATCCCCTCGTCCAGCCCGGCCTCGCCGTGACCGTTCCATTGTTTCAACATGGCCAGGAGAACGGGCGGATCGCGAGCGCTCGTGTGATGCGCGCGACCGCGGAGCTGGAGCAGACCCAAAATGCGGCCACGGGGGAAGCCCAGGGGCTCGAACAGGTCTACGAGGCAGCGACCCGCGCCGCGGAGCAACTCGGCAGCCGGGCGCTTCCGAACGTCGAGGAGAGCGAAGGCATGGTTCGCGAGAGCTACCGCGCGGGAAAGATCGACTTTCCCGCGCTCCTCGTGGTTCGTCGCGATCTACTGGAAACGCGCCGCGAGTATCTCGATCGTTTGCTCGATGCCGCCCTGGCCGCGATCGATCTGGCCGTGGCGCGCGGACACTTCCAATGAAGGGACACGTCACCATGAGAACGAAATGGTGGATGATCGCGTTGCTGGCGATGCTCGTGATCGCCGCGGCAGGTTGCGGGAGCAAGAACGCTCAGACTCAGGCAGCGCAGGGTGAGGCCGCCACACCCGCCGCACGCCCCAGCGGAGACGGCCATGCGGTCGTGGCCGACGTCGTGCCCGGCTCGTACGAAGACTGGTGCGACGAGCACCAGGTGCCGGAAACCCAGTGCACGCGTTGCGACCCGTCGCTCATCCCGGCCTTCCAGGCCGCCAACGACTGGGATGCCGAGCACGGGCTGCCGATGTCGCAATGCACCATTCACAACCCCAATCTCAAGATCGTTCGGCCGCCCAAGCCGGAGACCAACTGATGCGCAGCCTATTCATCGTCGGTGTACTCGTCGCGACGCTGCTGGCCGGTTGCGGGCAACAGGCCGCGCAGCAGGCGGAGAGCGCCTCGAAGACCGTCGCCAACGCCGCCGCAGTCGGTGAGGGCATGTGTGCGGAGCACGGCGTGCTCGAAGCCATCTGCACCAAGTGTCATCCAAAGCTCATCCCTGTGTTCCAGGCCAAGGGAGACTGGTGCCCTGAGCACGGATTCCCGATGTCCGTGTGTCCGATCCACCATCCCGAACGCGGCGGACGGCCCGAAGCCCAGGTCGCCATCGACGAGGCGCCGGCCAGCGGAACGAAGATTCGCTTCAAGACGCTCGAGACCGCGCGGGATGCCGGAATCGAAACCGTGGCCGCCACGGAGGGCATGGAGGGAGCCGGAGTGTTCGCCACCGCCACGTTGATGGCGGACGCGTCGCACCTCGCCGTCGTCAACGCGCGCGCCGCCGGCGTCGTGCGCTCGATCAAGGCCGATCTCGGCAGCCGCGTGGCGCGTGGCGCGCCTTTGGCGATCCTGGAGAGTTCGGCGGTGGGTGAGGACCGGTCACGACTGCTGGCGGCCAAGTCGAGGGCTTCGGTCGCGGAAGCGAACTATCGCCGGGAGAAAGATCTCTACGACAAGGGCGTCTCCGCCCTGCGCGAGGTCGAGGAAGCGCAACGCGAGTGGGAGGCGGCCAAGGCGGATGTCTCCGCGGCGTCCTCCTCCCTGGGCATGGTCGGAGCCGCCGAGGGAGCAGCGGGCGCATATGTGTTGCGGGCGCCGATCGGCGGGGTGGTCACGAAGCGGACCGCCACGGTCGGGACGCTGGTGGGTACCGACGATGCTCTGTTCGAGATCGTCGACGTGTCGGAACTCTGGGCAGACATCGATGTGCCTGAAGCGCAGCTACCGCGCGTGCGTCGGGGGCAGCGAGTCGTGCTGCGGGTCGACGGTCTACCCGGTCGCGAGTTCCACGGCACCCTCAAGTTCGTTTCGCCGATGATCGATGCCAAGACCCGAACCGCCAAGGCTCGGGCCGCGCTGTCGAACCGGGACGGGCAGCTCCGCGCGAACATGTATGCCCGGGCTCGCATCGTCGATGACGGCAACCGTGCAAGCGTGCTGGTTCCGAGGACGGCAATCCAGGAGGCGAAGGGCGTCCAGCTCGTCTTCGTCCAGCTCTCGACCGACTCGTATGAGGCGCGCCGGGTCAAGACGACGCCGGCGGACAACAATATGGTCGCGATCGCCACTGACCTCCGTCCTGGCGATCGCGTCGTGACGACCGGCAGCTTCCTGCTCAAGACCGAGACGCTCAAGGAGAGCATCGGCGCGGGCTGCTGCGAGGTCGAAGCACCGAAGAAATAGGAGCGCATGCTCAACCGCGTCATTCATTGGTCGGTTCGCCATCGTGTGGCGGTCGTCATCGGCGGCGTCGCTCTGGCGGCCATGGGCGCCTTTGCGTTCCTGCGTCTGCCCATCGACGCCTTCCCGGACACCACCCCGGTTCAGGTTCAGGTCAATACCGTGGCGCCGGCCCTGTCGCCGCTCGAAGTCGAGCGCCAGATCACCGCGCCGGTCGAACAGGCGATCTCTGGATTACCGGGCCTGCAGGAAGTGCGCTCGATCTCGAAGTTCGGTCTCTCGCAGGTGACGGTCATTTTCGAGGAAGGCGCCGACATCTACCTGGGCCGACAAGTCGTCATGGAACGCTTGGGGGGTGTCGCGATTCCGCCCGGGATCGAGCGGCCGCAGCTCGGGCCGGTCGCAACCGGACTCGGGGAGGTCTTCCACTACATCGTGACCGGCCCAGGCAAGAGCCTGGCGGAGCTGCGCACGGTTCACGACTGGATCATCAAGCCGCAGATGCGCTCCGTGCCGGGTGTGGCGGAGGTCAATACGTGGGGCGGCGACGAACGCCAAGTTCAGGTCATCGTCGATCCGGCGAGCCTCGAAAAGCGCGGCCTGACGCTGGCCCAGCTCATCGAGGCGCTCGAATCGAACAACGCGAACGCCGGCGGCGGCACGCTGGACCAAGCGGGGCAGTCCTACCTGATCCAGGGCGTGGGCATCGTCACCAAGCCGGAGGATGTCGGAAGCATCGTCGTGGCTGCCCAAGGCGGGATCCCCACGCGAGTATCCGACGTCGCTCGGGTGACGGAGGGGCGTGAGATCCGGCGGGGTGCCGTAACGGCCGACGGCAAGGGCGAGGTCGTGCTCGGCCTCGGATTCATGCTGATGGGTGAAAACAGCCATGACGTGACGCGCCGGCTCAAGCTACGACTGGACGAGGTGAAGAAGAGCCTGCCTGCCGGTGTGCAGGTGAATACGGCCTACGATCGCACTTCCCTCGTCGACCATGTCCTCCACACCATCAAGACCAACCTCTTCGAGGGTGCGCTCCTCGTCATCGCGGTGCTCTTTGTGTTCCTCGGCAATGTCCGCGCGGGTCTGATCGTGGCGGCGGCGATTCCGTTGTCGATGCTCTTCGCGTTCGACCTGATGCTGCGGGCCGGGATCACCGGGAGCCTCATGAGCCTCGGGGCGATCGACTTCGGGCTGATCGTCGACAGCTCCGTGATCATGGTCGAGAACACCGTCCGCCGGCTCGGCGAGGATCGCAGCCAGAAGTCGCGCGAAGACGTGGTCGAGGAAGCCGCAGTCGAGGTCCGGCGGGCGACGATGTTCGGCGAACTCATCATTCTCATCGTCTATCTGCCCATCCTGGCGCTCGAGGGAATCGAAGGGAAGCTCTTCCGGCCGATGGCCCTCACCGTCATCTTTGCACTGGTCGGCTCTCTCGTGCTCTCGCTGACGCTCATGCCGGCGCTCTGCGCGATGTTCCTCCCGCGGCGCATGGCCGAGAATGAAAACCGACTGGTCACAGCCATTCAGCGACGCTATCGAAGCGCCCTGCGATGGTCATTGGCTCGACCCAGGCGCGTTCTGATCGTTGCAGGATTCCTGCTCCTCAATGCCGCACTTCTCGCAACCCGGCTCGGTTCCGAGTTCATCCCTCGCTTGCGCGAAGGCGCCATCGTGATCAACACGATCCGCCTCGCGGGCGTTGCGGTCGACGAATCGGCCCGCTACAGCACACAGATCGAACGCACCCTTCTGGGCGCTTTTCCCGACGAGATCGAGCGGGTCTGGACTCGCACCGGTACGGCGGAAGTGGCGACCGATCCGATGGGGACAGAGCTGTCGGACGTATTCATTACGCTGAAGGACCGGAAGCATTGGAAGAAGGCGCGCTCCCAGGACGAACTCGTGAAGGCCATGGAAAACCGGCTCTCGAGCATGCCCGGCATGCGCATGGTGTTCACCCAGCCGATCGAGATGCGAGTCAACGAGATGATTGCGGGCATTCGCGCCGACGTGGGGGTCAAGCTGTTCGGGGACGACTTCGCAACGCTGCGCACGAAGTCGCGCGAGATCGAACAGGTGATGCGCAATACCAGCGGCGCGGCAGACGTATTCGCTGAGCAAGTTACCGGACAGCCCGTCTTGCAGATTGACGTCGATCGAGAAGCCATCGCCCGGCACGGGATCAACACACGGGAGGTGCTGGACGTCGTGGATGCGCTGGGCACGCGGGAAGTCGGCCAGATGCAGGAAGGCGAACGCCGCTTCCCGATCGCGGTCCGGCTCGATGACCAGTACCGTGTCGACGTGTCTGCGGTAGGAAGGATTCCCGTGACTGCCGCCGGTGGCGAGCGGATTCCACTCGAACGCCTCGCTCGGATCACAACGATCGAAGGGCCGTCCACCATCAATCGAGAGTGGGCCAAGCGCCGCGTGGTCGTGCAGGCAAATGTCCGGGGCCGTGATGTCGGGAGCTATGTGGCCGAAGTGCGAAGGAAGATCGACCAGCAGGTGGCGCTCCCAGCCGGCTATTACGTTCGCTTCGGTGGCCAGTTCGAGCACCTCGAGCGGGCACAGCGGCGTCTGATGGTCGTCGTGCCGCTCGCGCTCGGCCTCATCTTCGCTTTGTTGTTCATGACGTTCCGGAGCATCCCGGACGCCGCACGAGTCTTTGTCGCGGTGCCACTGGCAGTAGTTGGCGGGGTGGTGGCGCTGTGGGTGCGCGGGCTGCCGTTCAGCATCTCGGCGGCAGTGGGGTTCATCGCACTGTCGGGTGTTTCCGTTCTGAATGCGCTCGTTCTTGTCTCGACGATGCGCCAATTCCTGGACGCGGGGATGCCGCTCAAGGAGGCGATTCCCGCAGCGGCCGAGCGGCGTCTTCGGCCGGTGCTCATGACCGCCCTAGTGGCCAGCCTGGGTTTCGTTCCGATGGCGCTCAACACGGGAATCGGTGCCGAGGTTCAGCGTCCGCTCTCGACCGTTGTCATTGGCGGCGTGGTGTCTTCCACGATTCTCACCTTGTTCGTGTTGCCGGTCATCTATCTCATGACGGAAGAGCGGTTCCGTCGTCGTAAAAATCAGCCGGCGGTTCTGGAGGCGGTGAGATCCTGAACAAGCGTGGCAGATGGGTGCTGGCGATCGTGGCGCTTCTGCTCATCCAGGTCGCGGTCTTGATCGCGCGAGATCGCGTGGGCCGGGCACGTCAGGAGGCTCACTTCTCGGTGAACATGGAGCCCCGTTCTGACCTGGCGACGGATTTCATCGTTGAGCGATCCGATGGATCGAAGCAACGCGTGGCCGCCCGTTCGGGGCGATTCCAGCTCGTCCATTTCTGGGCCACTTGGTGTCCCCCGTGTCGCGGCGAGCTACCTCTCCTCTTGAGGATGGCGCAGAAGAACCGCCGCCGGCTCAGTGTCCTGGCAATCAGCACCGACCCGGATTGGCGAGCGGTGCATCAGTTCCTCGGCGGAAGGGTCACCCCCGAGATCGTGCGAGACCCAGCCAGCATAGGCGCGAAGGCGTTGAGGGTCACAAGCCTGCCCGACTCCTATCTCATCGGTCCTGATGGCCGCATTCGCGCACGCTTCTCCGGACCGCAGCGCTGGAACTCGGAGAAGATGGGCAGGATCCTGGATCAGCTCATACTTGGATCATGAAGGGGGCGTAATGTCCGAGGAGCCCGGCGAGCTGCGATTCAAGGTCCATGGCCTCGATTGTGCCGAGGAGGTGGCGGCCCTCCGTCGCGAGGTGGGGCCAGTGGTCGGAGGCGAGGATCGCCTGTCCTTCGACCTCCTGGGTGGCATCATGACGGTGGTGGCCCCGACCCCGTCCACCGACGTCATCGCGGCGGTAGCGCGAACCGGCATGCGTGCGGAGTACGTTCAAGAGTTGCAGCTCAAGAGAGCGGTGGCCGCGCTCCTCGACCTGAGCCCGCCCACGGCGAGGGTGAAGCTGACCGCGAGGGAGCAGGACCAGCCCATCGAATTGGTCCCCGTGGGTGCGATCTTCATCGTACGCCCGGGAGAGCGCGTGCCGCTCGATGGCGTCATCGTGGCTGGCAGCAGTGCCATCAATCAGGCCCCGATAACAGGTGAGAGCGTGCCCGTGATGAAGGAGCCCGGGGCCGACGTGTTTGCGGGATCCATCAACGGCGAGGGAGCGCTAGCCTTGATTATTCGCGAGGGATAGCAGCAAAAAGCCATCGCACCGCTGTGCGGATGTGATAAAGAGCGGGTGTTCGAGTCCTGCTCCAATCACAGCACAGGAGGTGCGATGGCTACACGGTGTGTACCCCAACTC
>JANLWK010000031.1:0-6621 GCA_031364505.1 Candidatus Eiseniibacteriota bacterium
CGTGGGAGGCCGACGGTCGCGAGAGCGCCGTGGGCATGCTCACGAACGACGGCGTGGCCGTCATCGTGGGCGGCAAGTCCGACGGCAACGCGATCGGCGACGCGGGCACGCAGGTGATGGTCGGCCTGCTCGGCGCGTTCCTGCACGGGGAGCCGAAGCGCGGGCTCGTGATCGGGCTGGGCACCGGGAGCACCGCCGGGTGGCTCGCGGCCGTGCCGTCGATGGAGCGCGTCGACGCCGTCGAGCTCGAGCCCGCGGTGACGCACATCGCCCGCGCGTGCGCGCTGGTCAACCACGACGCGTTCCGGAACCCGAAGCTCACGGTGTCGTACGGCGACGGGCGCGACGTGCTGCTCACCACGCGCCGTCAGTACGACATCATCGCGTCGGAACCGTCGAACCCGTATCGCGCGGGCGTGGCGAGCCTGTACACGCGCGAGCTTTACCGAGCCGCGCGGGCACGGCTCGCGCCGGGGGGGATCTTCCTGCAGTGGGTGCAGGGCTACGAGCTGGACTTGAGCACGCTCGAGACGGTGTACACCACGATGCGCGGCGTATTCCCGCACGTCGTGACGTGGGCGCCGCTGCATGGCGACCTGCTGCTCGTCGCCTCGGACACGCCGATCGGCGGCGACGTGGAGACGCTCCGCGATCGTCTCGCGCGGGAGCCCTACGCATCGGCGTTTCGCGATGCCTGGCGTGTGACGACGCTGGAGGGCGTGCTGGCCCGCTTCGTCGGCAACGACGGGCTGACCACGGCGCTCGGCAATCGCGGTCGCACGAACACCGACGACAACATGGCGCTCGAGTACGACTTCGCCCGCCACGTCGGCGTCCACAGCGGCGTCGACACCGGCGTGCTCACCACGACGGCGGCGATGCTCGGCGCCATGGATCCCGGCTGGACGGGCGCAGCGATCGATCGAGCCTCGGTGGACGCGCAGCGCATGACGTCCTTCGTCGCGGAGGGCCAGGAACCTCCGGCGAGCGAAGCAGAGGGCGAGCGGGCCGCGCGTCGCGAGATCGCGCGCGCGTTCGTGGCCGGCGACTACGACCAGGCACGCCGCGCGATGGGTGGGTTCCGCGGCACCGTGTTCGACGTGACGGAGCTGGCGATGATCGGCCAGCTGCTCGCGGACGCGGGCGACCCGTCGGCGGACGGCGTGATCCGGACGCTCGCCGCCTACCGGCCGGCGGAGGCCGCGTTCATCCTGTCGCTGTTCCGCCTGCGCACCGGTGACGCGGCCGGCGCCGCCCGCGCGTTCGCCGACGCCTGCCACGCGTTCCGTACCGACCCGTGGACGTGGCCGCTGCTTGCCAAGCGCGCGCTGCCCATGGCGCCCGCGATCATCGACGCCGTCGGCCCCGGCGAGCTCGGCGAGGCCGTGTTCGAGTCGCTCGGCCAGCCGTTCGCGGCGAGCAGCGAGGACGAGACCCGCCTGGCCGCCCGCTACCTCGTGGCGATCCGCCTGGACGGCATGCAGCCGGGCGAGCACACGCGCGTGGCGATCGCGCCGTACACGCGGGCCAACGTGCCATGGCGCGAAAGCGTGCTCGCGGCCCGCGCGACGACGCTGGCCCGGCTCGGCGATCCCGGCGCGGCCGCCGCGGCGCGCGACCTCGCGCGGTTCCGCGCACATCGCGAGCCCGACCTCTCGTCGGTGCTGCGCGCGCGCGCGGGCGCGGGCGGTTCGTAGCCCGCGGGACGGGCTCCCTGAGGAGCACGTCGGTGCGCTGACGCGGACATCGCCTTGGCCACGACGGCCCGCCCACTGCGCTCCGCGCCGGGTGGCGGCGCTCGGCGCGCTCGGCTATAACTCCCGCCCTCGATTCGCATTCGCCGCCGATCCCACCGCATGAGGGCACGCACATGAAGCGCTGGACCTGGCTCGCCGCGGCCGTCGCCGCGCTCGCGTTGACGTCGACTCCATCCTCCGCGCGTCCGGTCTGGTTGGGCCTCGAAGCCGGCTTCGGGCTGCCGGCCGGGGACTTCTCGGACGCCGCGACGTCCGGGTGGAACGCCGGCATCACGGGCGACATGAAACTCCGCGAATCGTTCGCCGTGGGCGGCGAGCTGAGCTGGCATTCGTTCGCCGGATCCGACGACCTCGAGAAGGCCGAGAGTGTCGCGGCGGGTGTGCCCGTGGACATCCACCACGCGCTGGTGCCGGTGCTCGCGCACGCCAAGTACTGGTTCCCGGCGTCGCAGCAGCTGCGGCCGTATGCGGTCGGCGGCCTCGGCGTGTACCACCTGAGCTCCAAGGTCGAGTCGTCGTCGGGTGACTCCGACCACAGCGAGAACAAGTTCGGCTTCAGCCTCGGCGGCGGCGCCGACTTCAAGGGGTCGGAGAGCGTGACGCTCGGGTTCGAGGCGCGCTACCACTGGGCCGGCAGCGGCGACGAGGCGCTAAATCTATTGACGGTGCGCGGACACGCACTGTTCGCGTTCGGCCGCTAGCCGCTCACGTCGCGAGCGGGTTCGCGCGGCGATACGGCGCCACGACCGGTTCGACCTCGTCCGCGAGCCGGTCCACCGCGTCCTGGAGCCGCTGGCGCAGCGCGCCGAGCAACGCGGCGCGTGCCGCGTCGCCGTCGTCGCCGTCGATGAACTCGCGATGGATCGCGAACGGCTCCGGCACGCGGATGTGCCCGGCGCGTGCCGCCACCGGCACCGGTACGACCGCGTGCAGCCGGTCCGCGAGCGTGCGCGTCATCAGCCCGCAGCGGATGCGCTTGAGCGTCTCGGCGATCTGTTCCTGCGTCAGCGTCGCGCCCGAATAGGCCGCGCGCGGGAATCGGCGCAGCCGCTCGATCTCGAACACGCGCCGCCGGTCGAGACGCGCCCGCGCTTCGTCTTCGGGCGCGCGCTCGCGGATGGCGCGGCGCAGCGCGTGGACCGCGCGCTCGGGCGGGCCGTCGGGCATGCCGTAGCGCTCGACGAGTCGCGCCATCAGCTCGCGCTCGCACGCATCCTGGGCGTCGAAGTACGCGGATCCGGGGTGGGCAGGATCGAGTCGCGGCGGCGTCACGTCCTGTTCGCGGCACTGCCGCTCGAGCAGGTGAACGAGCAGCGCTCCGAACCGGCGCTCGATCGCCATGCCGTCGCCGCTCGCGAGCCCGAGCGCGCGCTCGACATGCGCCATTTCGCGGGCGAGTGGCCCGCCAACGTCGCGCGTGAAGGGGAGCGCCCAGGTGATCGGCACGACGTGGACCTCGAGGGGCGGGCCCGACTCGCGCGAGCGCCGCACGCACTCCCATGCCATGTCGACGATCCCCGGTACCAGCGTGCCGATCATCCGCGCGTGGAACGTGGCCGTGCCCTCCGGATGGAGCAGCACGCCGTGGCCGAGTGCCGCCCAGCGCAGCGAGTATTCGCGGCCGCCTCCGCCGGGCGCGTTCGCGATCAGGTTCTGGCTCAGCCAGAACGCCTGGACGAACGGGCCCATGTTGACGATCTCGTACGACGCCCAGTGCGCCATCAGCGGAGAGACGCGGCTCGCGATCTCCTTGTCGAGCATCCAGTCCGTCATGAACTCGGGGTGGTTGGGCCCGATGAAGGCGGCGCGTCCGGGGCCCAGCGTCGAGGCCAGGCGTGCGCGATCGGCGGCGGGCCAGTCCAGCGAGCGGACTTTGAGCACGCGGGGCAGCACGAGGTGCCGGATGAGCGGCGTCGTCGCGTGCATGAGCCAGGGCAAAGGCCGCGGCTCGCGGTACGCGAGGACGTCGAAGCGTGGGCGAGGACCCATCGGGCGCAGGCTATCGGCGGCATTCCGCGGCGGCAAACGAGTCCAGGCCCCGATTGCCCGCGTCCGGCGGGGCGCGTAGGATCGGTAGCCGCTCTCGCCGCATGGTTCCTGACCGGGAGGACTCGATGACCGTTCACCATGACGTGGCTCGCCCCCGGGGGCGGGGCCGGACCGCACCGATGGGGACGTGGATCGCAGTACTGGGATGCGCGTTTGCGCTCTGCTTCGCCGGCATGACTCCGGCGGCCCAGGCTCAGAAGGGTTCGCAGGCTTCCAAGCCCGCGACATCGGGCAAGCGGACCGCGACCCCGGCATCGCGCGGCAAGACCGCGTCGCGCGGAGCGACGGCGAAGAAGAAGCCCGCGCCGAAGAATCCTCCGGCCGTCGAGCTGGTCGAGACGGTTCCGATCGAGACGTCGCTCGGCAATCGCGACCTGCGCCGGGCCGCCGACGTCTGGCTCGAGCTGGTGCGCGGCGCCTCCAAGAGCCTCGACTTCGAGGAGTTCTACCTGTCGAACTGGCCGGGCGAGCCGCTCGATCCGATCCTCCAGGCCATCGTCCAGTCGGCCAAGCGCGGGGTGCGCGTCCGGATCCTGCTCGACGCGCGGATGTATCGCACGTATCCCAATCCCGCCGACTCCCTGGCCAAGGTGCCCGGCATCTCCGTCCGCATCATCGATCTCAACAAGGTGACCGGAGGCGTCCAGCACGCCAAGTACTTCATCGTCGACGGCCACGCCGTGTTCCTCGGCAGCCAGAACATGGACTGGCGCGCGCTCAAGCACATCCACGAGCTGGGCGTGCTCGTCCGCGACGAGCGCGTCGCGCAGCAGTTCGAGTCCGTGTTCGAAATGGACTGGGGCACCGCCGGCCTCCAGGCCGCCGGCGCGGATTCGAGCCGCCTGGTCGGCGTGCCCGTCGTGCCTGCGACGGCGGCGATGCTGCCGTACTCCCTCGTCCAGGCCCCGGGCGACACCGTGCTGCTGTGGCCGAGCTGGAACCCCAAGGCGTTCTCGCCCGACAGCACGCGCTGGGACCGCGACGCGCTCGTCGGGTCGATCGACAATGCCCACCGGGAAATCGTGGCGCAGTCGCTCAACTATTCGGTGGGCGATTCGGCGTCGCCCGACACGACGCTGGACGCCGCACTGCGCCGTGCCGCGGCGCGCGGTGTGCGCGTGCGGCTCGTCATCTCGGACTGGATCATCGGCGGGCGCGGCATGAAGGCGCTCGAGGACCTCGCGCGCGTGCCGAACATCGAGATCAAGCTGTCGCGTGTGCCCGACTGGAGCCAGGCGTACATACCGTTCGCCCGCGTCGAGCACTGCAAGTACATGGTCGCCGACACCGTGATGACGTGGGTCGGCACGAGCAACTGGGAACCGAGCTACTTCCTCAAGCTCCGCAACGTCGCCGTCACGATGCTCAACCGCCCGCTCGCTCTGGCCGCCCGCAAGATCTTCGAGGCCAGCTGGACGGCCCCGACCGCCGCGACACTGACGCCCGGCGCCACGTTCACGCCACGCCTGCACGGCTCCACAGCACCCGAGGGAGCCGTGAAGTACGGCGAATGACGCGGGGCGCCCTGGTCGTCGCGCTCGCGATCGTGCTGGGGGCATGCGCGGCGGGTTGCACGGTGATCGGGTTCGCGGCGGGCGGGACACGTTCATCCCCGCGGACAGTGCGCGCACGATCTCGACGACCGTCGTCCACGGCAAGTTCATCGGCGCCGTGATCGGCGCCGCCATTGACATCGTGCTCATCTACAACCTGGGGACCTTCGCGCAGTCGCGCTACTGACGTCGACGCATGAACGACGAACGGCCGGAGCCCGAGCGGGCACCGGCCGTTCGCATGATGCCGATCTCTACTCGCGGCCGGCGATGCGAATCCCGCCCGAGCCGGTTTCGACGTCGATGCGGCCGTGACCGTCGCCGATCCTGGCGCGCAGCTCGCCGTGGTCGCGGTGCAGGTTTGTGACCGGGAGGTCGACGTCGAGGCCGCCGCTGCCGGTCTCGAGGGACACCATGGCGCCGGTCTCGTGGGGCACGTGGACGAGCACCTCACCCGAACCCGTCTCGATCGAGACGGCTTCGAACGCGGCCACCAGCTCGGCTTCGACGTCACCCGAGCCGGTGTCGACGGTGACCCGCGGGGCGTGGATGCCGTCGAGCGTGACGCCGCCCGAACCCGTGTCGACGGCCAGTTCGGACACGTCGGTGTCGTGGACTTCGACGTCGCCCGAGCCGGTGTCGATCGACAGCGTGGCGCCGCGCACGCCGCTGATCACGACCGAGCCCGAGCCCGTGTCGACGTCCAGGCCGCCGGTCGCCGACGTGACGTCGACGCCGCCCGAGCCCGTGTCGATCGACAGCTCGCCGCGCGTGTTCGTCGGCCGTCGGGGCAGGCAGATCCGCTGGTACCTACGCGGTCACGATCGCCCGGGTTGCGTGGCGCCCTTGAGACACTGGCGGGGGCGGGAGGGTCGGAGGCGGCCGGACCAGTGCGCGCGGCGCAACCCGTTGCCCGCCACGCGCGCGGATCCAGCCCTCGGCACTTCGCGGTTCGATGGGCGGATTGCGCTACAGTCGCCTCCACCGACGCAGACGCCGCGCCCCTGGAGGTTCCCGATGATCGACCGATCGCTGCCCCTCATCGACCTGCACCGGCACCTGGATGGCAGCGTGCGGCTCGAGACCATCCTGGACCTCGCCGACCGGCACGGCATCGCCCTGCCCGCGCGCGACGTCGAGGGCCTGCGGCCGCACGTGCAGGTGAACGGCAGCGAGCCCGACGTGATGGCGTTCATCGCGCGCTTCAAGTGGCTGCGCGAGATCATGGTCGACGCCGACGCGTGCCGCCGCATCGCGTACGA
>JANLWK010000063.1:0-1585 GCA_031364505.1 Candidatus Eiseniibacteriota bacterium
CGCGTCGGCCATGGCCGCGTACAGCTTGGCCGTCGCGTAGCGCGGCAACAGCTCGGCGAACAGGGTCTCGGCGTCGGGCTCGAAGATCGTGCCACGGTCCTGGGAGGCGGCGCCTTCGGTGCCGGTGCCGACGGGCAGGAACACCTCGGTGCGGATCCGGCGCGTCATGGCGTTCACGAAGTGCGAGAACACGACCTCGACGCGGTCGATCTCGCCCTTGATGAACCGCTCGGTGAGATCGTTGGTGAGCGTGCGGGCGAACTCGAGACTCGCCTCGCCGGGCAGGTCGGTGTGCGTCGCCAGGATCGGGTAGCCGCGGCGGCGCAGGTAATCGCGGCCCTTGCGGCCCACCACGACGAGCTGAATGCTGCCCGCCGGGGCCTCGCGCAGCCGCTGCTCGACCGGGCGCAGCACGTTGACGTTGTAGGCACCCGCGAAGCCGCGATCGGCGGTGACGACGACCAGCGCCGTCGTCTTCACCTCGCGCGCCTTGAACAGCGGATGATCCAGCTCGGTGGCGGCCCCGGCCAGGTTCGCGAGCATCTGCGTGATCTTCTCGGCGTACGGGCTCGACGCCTGGGCGCGCTGCTGCGCACGGCGCAGCTTCGCCGCGGCCACCATCTCCATGGCCTTGAAGATCTGCTGCATGCTCTTGGTGGCGCGGATGCGCCGCCGCAGGTCTTTAAGTGACGCCATGGTTCCCTACGCCTTGAACTGCGCCTTGAACGCCTTGCACGCCTCGTGCAGGCGCTTGTCGTTTTCGGGTGAGATCACCTTCGCGTTGGCGATGTCGTGGGTGACCTCGGGGTACTGCTGCTTCATGTACGCGAGCCACTCGGTTTCGAACTTGCGGACCGCGGCGACGGCGACGTCGTCCAGGTACCCGTTGGCGCCCGACCACAGCGACACGACCTGGTCTTCCACCGACATCGGGGAGAGCTGGCCCTGCTTCAGCAGCTCGACCATGCGCTCGCCGCGCGTGAGCTGCGCGAGCGTGTTCTTGTCGAGATCCGAGCCGAACTGCGCGAACGCCGCGAGCGCCCGGTACTGCGCGAGGTCGAGGCGAAGGCGGCCGGCGACCTGGCGCATGGCCTTGATCTGGGCGTTGCCGCCGACGCGCGACACCGAGATGCCGACGTTGATGGCCGGGCGGACGCCGGAGTAGAACAGGTCGCTCTCGAGGAAGATCTGGCCGTCGGTGATCGAGATCACGTTCGTCGGGATGTACGCCGACACGTCGCCGGCCTGCGTCTCGATGAACGGCAGCGCGGTGAGCGAACCGCCGCCCTTCTCGTCCGACAGCTTGCAGGCGCGCTCGAGCAGGCGCGAGTGCAGGTAGAACACGTCGCCCGGGTAGGCTTCGCGGCCCGGCGGGCGGCGCAGCAGCAGGGCGAGCTGGCGGTAGGCGGTGGCGTGCTTGGACAGGTCGTCGTACACGCACAGCACGTGGCCGCCCGCGTAGGTGAACTCTTCGCCCATCGAAACGCCGGCATACGGGGCGATGTACTGCAGCGGCGCCGGCTCCGACGCCGAGGCCGTGACGACGATCGTGTACGCCATCGCGCCGTACTTCTCGAGCGTGCCG
>JANLWK010000065.1:0-4439 GCA_031364505.1 Candidatus Eiseniibacteriota bacterium
CTGGGGCCCTGGGATCACGGCCGGCCCCGAGGGCCCTGCGGGAGCCCCGCGCGGAACGCTTCGTGCGCTGAAGCCTCGTTGACGCCCGGCTGCGTTTCCGCCGCGGTGCCCAACGGCGGGGCATGGATGCCCGGACTCCGAAGGCTTCCGTGCAGATCGACCGCATCCCGCCGCGCCAGACGTTCCGGTTTCCCGGGACCCCTCAACCGGTTCGCGGGGTACCAATGGGCGAACCCGACCGCCCGCGCGTGGAGTTGGAACTCGTGCCGCGGCCGGGGCTCGGTCATGCCGAGCGCGACGCCGAGGAGACCCGGCCGAGCTTCGCCGATGACCGCACTCGGCGGGGACTCGCGATCCGCGGATGGATCATGCTGGCGCTCGGCTGCGTGTTGCTGCTGGGACAGGGCGAGCGCTTCCAGGTGGACGCGCGCTTCCTGACGCCGGGCCGAACGCTCGATACCTATTGGAGGGCCATCCGGCACAACGACCTTCAAACGGTCGGGGAGTGCTTCTCGGAGCCACAGTCGATGCCGTTCCCGGGCATGGTGTGGTTCCTGCCGCCCGTCGATCAGCTGCACATCCGCTCGGTACACGTCGTCTCGGCGGAGGGTGGCAAGATCGTCGCGGCCTACGAGATCCTGTTCGTTCCGAAGGGGAGCCAGGACGCCGAATCGTTCGTGACCTCGTCGGAGCTCGTCCGGGTCCGCCACGAATGGCGCATCGTTCCCACCGAGGACGCCTCGTCGATGCCGCCGTGGAAGCCCTACCCGCGACCGGTTGACAGCTGATCCGCGCGACACGTAGCGTGTCGTGTCTCAGCCGTGGTTCCGAGGCGAACTCATGACGCGACGAATCCTACCGATCCTGTTGTGCGCCGCCGCCGCCCTCCTGGCGGCGGTTCCGGTTTCCGCCACCAAGTACGCCGGGGAGTTCATGAAGATCCCCGTGGGCGCCCGCGCGATCGGCATGGGCGGCGCCTTCAGCGCGGTGACCGACGACGCGACCGCGCCGTACTGGAACCCCGCGGGCATGGTCTACCTGCCGTACCGCGAGGCGATGCTCCAGCACGCGGAGCAGTTCGGCAGCCTGCTCAACCACGATGTCGGCTCGGTCGTGTTCCCGCTCAAGGGCGAGGCCGGCCACCTGCTCGCCGTCGGCGGCACGGTGATCCGTCTCGGCACCGACGACATCCCGATCACGCCGCGGCCGGGAGCGTTGCGTGCCGGCATCGATTACTGGGACTTCGGCACCGACAACGATCCGACGACGCCCGGCGACGGCCAGGGCAACAACCAGTGGGATCCGCAGGAGAAGCTGCTGATCGACGCCGCGAGCCTGTACCAGGCGAGCGCCGCCGACTACGCGGTGCTGCTGTCGGTGGCGCACCAGCGCGGGATTCACTGGTCGTTCGGCGCCAACGTGAAACTCGTACGCAACAGCATTCCCGACACGCTGCCGCGCGAGCACGTCACGTCGTTCGGCGCCGGCCTCGACGTCGGCGCGCTGTGGATGCCGACCGACGCGATCACGGTGAGCGGCGTCGCCCACGATCTGACGACGACCTACCTGTCGTGGAGCAATGGCACGCGCGAGTTCGTGATGCCGACGATCGACACGGGCGTCGCGTTCGCGTTCAAGCCCGCCGACCGCCAGGCGCTCACGTGGGCGACCGACGTCGTGTGGGGATTCCAGCGGCGCAAGCTCGACAGCGAGCTGTCGGTGGGCGGCCAGACTTGGGACCTGCGCACCGGGCTCGAGTACTGGTACCACGACACCTTCGCGCTCCGCGGCGGCGCGAACTCCCGCGATCTCACCTTCGGAGCCGGCGTCCGCTACCGCCATCTCGGCGTCGACTACGCCGCCTCGCTGAATCGCTTCTTCGCGAGCAGCGAGGCGGGCTTCGAGGACGAGGCGCTCGACGTCACGCACATCGTCTCCGCCGGCTGGAGCTGGTAGCGCCACACCCGTTCGCCGTCGACTGCCCCACGGCCTCCGGACCTTGACCGTCCGCGAGGCCGCCCGTACGTTTGGCGTTCTCGAAGTCTTCGCGGGATCGCGCGTGGGGGAGGGACGGTGTCCCATCTGATGGCGCTCGTGCTGTCGGGAGGCGGTGGCGAGCGCCTGAGCGTCCTCACCACCGAGCGGGCCGTGAGCGCCGTTCCCTTCGGCGGCAAGTACCGCATCATCGATTTCGTGCTCAGCAACTGCGGCCACTCCGGCATCACCGACCTCGGCATCCTGACCCAGCACGCGCCGACGTCGCTCCACGACCACATCGGATCGGGCCGCCCGTGGGACCTCGACCGGCGTTCGGGCGGCGTCATCGTGCTGCAGCCCTACCAGACGCGCAGCCATGCCGGCTGGTATCGCGGCACCGCCGACGCGATCGCCCAGAACTGGGACCACATCGACCTGCGCGGCCCCTCGCGCGTGCTCGTGCTGTCGGGCGACCACGTGTATCGCATGGACTACCGCGCGCTGGTCCAGGCGCACGAGCAGCGCGGCGCCACGCTGACGATGGCGGTAACGCGCGTGCCGGCCGACCAGTCGTGGCGGTTCGGCATGGCCCGGCTCGACCGCGACGGACGCGTGCTGAGCCTGGTCGAGAAGCCCGAGCACACCGACGCGCCGTACGCGAACATGGGCATCTACCTGTTCGAGCGCGAGACGCTGCGCCAGGCGCTTGCGAGCCGGCCCGTGGATCTCGTGCTCGACGTCGTGCGGCCGCTGCTCGCCGCGGGCGAGCGCGTGTTCGCCCACGAGTTCGAGGGCTACTGGGACGACGTGGGCACGCTGCGCGCCTATTACCAGGCCAATCTCGAGCTGCTGCGGCCCTCCCCGCGGTTCACGCTGCACGACGCGCGCTGGCCGATCCTGACGCGCGACGAGGAGCGGCCGCCGGTGCGCGTGCTCGAAGGCGCCGAGATCCGGGACAGCCTGGTCGCGAACGGTTGCCGCATCGAGGGGCGCGTCCACAACTCGGTGCTGTTCCCGGGCGTGCGCGTCGGGACGGGCGCCCAGATCTCGGACTCCGTGCTGATGTCCGACGTCACGATCGAACCCGGCGCGCGCGTCGACAAGGCGATCGTCGACAAGTACGTGCGTGTCGGTGAGCGCGCGGTGCTCGGGTCCGGCGATGCGGCGCCGGCGGGCCGCCACGACTGGCTCGGCGGCCTCGTGCTGGTCGGCAAGGACGCGACAATCCCGCCGGGGCTCCACGTCGGACGTTCGAGCGTGATCGGCGTCGGTAGCGGCCCGGGCGAGCTGCCCGAGGATCTCGTCGCGGCGGGCACCATCGTGCCGAACCGCTCGTGGTTCGAGGACGTGAGATGAGCGCGCGCTACGCCTTCATCCTCGCCGGCGGCGTGGGGAGCCGGCTGTGCCTGCTGTCGGAGCGACGCGCCAAGCCGGCGGTGCCGTTCGGCGGCAAGTACCGCATCATCGACTTCACGCTGTCGAACTGCGTGAACTCCGGCATCTACGACGTCGGGGTGCTCACGCAGTACCGGCCGACGTCGCTGAACCAGCACATCGGCACCGGCCGGCCGTGGGACCTGGATCGCACGCACGGCGGCATCCAGCTGCTCCAGCCGTCGCTCGGCAGCGTCGAGAGCGACTGGTACCAGGGCACCGCCGACGCGATCTATCGCAACCTCGTGCACCTGCGCCGGCGGCGCTCGGACGAGGTGCTCGTGCTGTCGGGCGACCACATCTACGAGATGGACTACAACGTCCTGTACGCCTATCACCGCGCGAACCGCGCCAGCGTCACGGTGGCCGTGACCGAGGTGCCCGAGTCGCAGGTCAGCTCGTTCGGCATCCTGGAGACCGACGCCCAGTCACGCGTCGTCGGATTCCAGGAGAAACCGAAGCAGTCGCACTCGCGGCTCGCCTCGATGGGCGTCTACCTGTTCGACCGCGCCTCGCTGATCCGCTGGCTGCTCGAGGACGCCGAGATGGAGGACTCCACCCACGACTTCGGCAAAGACCTGCTGCCGCGGCTCGTCGCGCGGGGCGAAGCGGTGTTCGCGCGCCGGTTCACCGACTACTGGCAGGACGTCGGGACGCTCGACTCCTATTACGAGGCGAACCTGGCCCTCGTGTCCGACCGGCCGCCGCTCGATCTGAGCACACACGACTGGGTCGTGCACACGCAGAGCGCCGACCGGCCGCCCGTGCGCTTCGAGTCCCACGCGCGCGTCGAGTGCAGTGTCGTCGCGAACGGCTGCGACATCGCGGGGCACGTCATTCGTTCGGTGCTGTTCCCGGGCGTCGTCGTGCCACACGGTGCCGTCGTGCGGGACAGCATCCTCATGCACGACACCCACGTGGGCCGTGACGCCGTGGTCGACCGCGCGATCGTCGACAAGGAGGTGCGGATCGGCGCGGGCGCGATCCTCGGCCACGGCGAGGCGACGACGCCGAACCGCGCCGGCCCC
>JANLWK010000072.1:0-4100 GCA_031364505.1 Candidatus Eiseniibacteriota bacterium
GTGAGGTACGGCAGCAGGCCCATCGGCGAGGCGTACACGTAGCGCAGGGTCTCGTACTCCTCGCGCTCCTCGACCACGATCCAGCCCATGCCGATCAGCACGCGCACGACGTACTCGTGGAACGCGTTGGCGACGTAGAAACCCGCGAAGGCCTCGCCGCTCGCGCCGTGCTTCGCGACGGCCCAGTACATCGCAGTCAGGATCAGCGCGGTGCCGATCGGGCGCAGCAGCGCGTAGACGACGAATGTCAGCGGATCGGCCCAGTTGGACTCGATTTGCCAGCCCAGGCGCGCGGCGGCGCGAAGCCTCAGTCCGATCGCGTTCACTGCCACCTCTGCGTCAGCTTGCCCTCGCGCTTCGACAGATTCTCGAGGAACGCGAGCGCGAAACGGGCGCCGAACAGGAACACGATCGCGAACGCGATGAGGATCAGCACCTCGGTGCGCACCGGCAACAGCCCCTGCGCCGCGCTGCCCACGAGCACCTGGCGCATCGCGTCGACGCCGAGCGCGAGCGGGATCAGGCCCGCGGCGACGGAGCCGAGCGCGCCGAGGGTCCGCAGCGGGAAGTAGAGCCCCGACAGGAAGTAGACCGGCTCCATCAGGGCGTTGCACAGGTGCCATGCCTCGCGGCCGTAGAGCAGGAACAGGGACGACATCGTCATCCCGAGCGCGTACAGGGCGGTCATCGTGATCACGAACACGAACAGCAGCGGAAGCGGCGAGACGTCGTGGATGCGCACGCCGAGCAGCCCGAAGCCGACGGCGATGCCGAGCAGTGAGCGCACGGTCGTCGTGAACATGCCGCCGACCGCCATGCCGGTGAGGATCGCCATGCGCGAGCAGGGTGCGGCGAAGTACAGCGCGAGCTGGCCCTGCTGCTTCTCCCAGTAGAGCTGGGCCCCCATCCCCCACAGCACGTTGATCCAGTAGGTCGAGAGGATGCCGCCCAGGACGGCGAGCGTCTCGTACGACTTGGGCGCGCCGAGGCCGCGGTAGAGCAGCACGTAGGCGCACATGCCGAGCGACGGGAACAGCGCGTCGCTCACGATCCACGCCGGTTCGCGCAGCGAGCCGACGACGCGCACGTAGGTGCGCGCGCGTGTGGCGCGCAGGTTCAGGGCGAGCGATTCGGCGAAGCCGCGGCTCATCGCGCGCCACGCCCGTTCGCCGAACGCCGCGCGGCTCTCATCGCGCGGCGCCTGCGCCCTCGCCGCCGGCGTCCTCGATGCCACGGCCGACGATGGCGATGAACGCGTCCTCGAGCGAGGTCTCGCGCGTGGAGAGCTGGTCGATCTTCATGCCGCGCGACTCGAGCGCCTTGAGCACATCGACGAGCGGGCGTTCGGGCGGCAGGTGGAACTTGAGCGTGCGCGTGCCGTGCTCGGGATGCGGGGCACCCCACGCGAGCCGCGTTCCCTCGACATCCACCGTCTCGAGCCACGCCGCATCGGGCGAGCGCACCTCCAGCTCGACGTGCTGCCCGGCCTGCACCGAACGCCGCAGGGCAGCCGGGCGGTCGCACGCGAGCACCTTGCCGCGGTCGATGATGGCGATGCGGTCGCACAGCTCGTCGGCCTCGGCCATGTAGTGCGTCGTGAGCAGCACCGTGCGCCCGGGGCGCTCGCGCACCCACTCGGTGATGTAGGCGCGCAGCCGGCGGGCGGCGTTCACGTCCATGCCCAGCGTGGGTTCGTCGAGGAACAGCACCTCGGGATCGCTGACGAAGCCGCGGGCGAAGTTCATGCGCTGGCGCTGGCCGGTCGACAGCCGGTTGATGCGGCTGCCGGCGAATTCCGCGAGATCCGCGACCTCGATCAACTTCTCGATCCGGGGCGCCGCCTCGCGCGACGGGATGCCGTAGAACTGGGCGAACATCCACAGGCACTCGCGCACGGTGAGGATGCCGTAGCCGCTGCTCTCGCCGCCCGAGACGAGGTTGATGCGGTGGCGCACCTCGGAAGCCTCGGTCACCACGTCGTGCCCGGCCACGAACGCGCGGCCCGAGGTCGGGAACAGCAGCGTCGTCAGGATCTTGATGCAGGTCGTCTTGCCGGCGCCGTTGGGCCCCAGCAGGCCGAACACCTCACCGCGCTCGACGCGCAGGTCGACGCCCGCGAGGGCCACGACCTCGCCGCCGCCGCGGCCCGACTTGAAAACTCGGGCGAGCGCGTGCGTTTCGAGGGCGGGCGTATCCGCGGGGGGCGTGGGCATGGGCGCGGGACGCTAGGGAAGCGCGGGGGAGGCTGTCAACGCGGGCGCCGGCGGGGGTATAGTCACGCGTCTCTCGGTCCAGCGCCTCGACCCCAAACGATCCCCGTCCCGCCACCGGAGGTCCCGTATTCCCATGCGATGGCTCATCCCCTGTGCCCTGATCGCCGTGCTGAGCGCGGCACCCGCTTCGGCCGAACCACACAACCTCGGGCGCCTGCATAACGAGGCACGCCCGACCGCGCAGTCGGTGAAACTCGCGCTCGACCCGACGCAGGAGAACTTCTCGGGCTCGACGCACATCGACCTCGCCGTCAGCGCGGCAGTGGACACGTTCCAGTTCAACCTTCGCACGCTGACGCTCACGGGCCTCGCGCTCAAGGACTCGAAGGGGAAGACGATCGCCACGACGTGGACCCCGGCGCCGTACGACCGCGTCACGGTGAAGCCGGCGAAGGCGCTCAAGCCGGGCAAGTATGCGCTCGACGTCGCGTTCAACGGTCCGTTCGACACCAAGGCGCAGGGCCTCTATCGCCTCAAGGCCGGCGACGACTGGTACGCGTTCACCCAGATGGAATCCGACGACGCGCGCCAGTCGTTCCCGTGCTGGGACGAACCCGAGTTCAAGATCCCCTGGACGCTCGAGATCACCGCACCGAAGAGCTGCGTCGTCGTGGGCAACACGCCGGTCGCGAAGACCGAGCCGGCGGGCGACCAGAACCGCGTGACGTTCGAGAAGTCACCGCCGATGCCGTCGTACCTCGTGGCGTTCATGGTCGGACCGTTCGAGTCGGCGCCGATTCCCGGCATGAAGATCCCGGCCCGCATCTACACGGTGAAGGGCCAGATCGGCATGACCGGCACGGCCGCCGAGATGACGCCGCAGATCCTCGCCGCGGTCGAGAAGTACTTCGGCAGCCCCTACCCCTACGCGAAGCTCGATCTCATCGCCGTGCCGGAATACAACTGGGGCGCGATGGAGAATCCGGGCGCGATCACGTTCGCCGAGCGCGTCCTGGTGATGGACCCCAAGGCGGCGACCGACCAGCAACGGCTCATACTCGCCGTGGACATCGCGCACGAGCTGGCGCACATGTGGTTCGGCGACCTGGTGACGATGGAATGGTGGGACGACCTGTGGCTCAACGAGTCGTTCGCCGAGTGGATGGGCAACCGGATCACCGACGAGGTCTACCCGAAGTTCAACATCCCGCTCAGCCTGGTCCAGGACGTACAGCGCGCCTATCGCGAGGACAATCACACCTCGACGCACGCGATGCGCCAGCCCGTGAACGAGAACACGAATCTACAACAGCTGGCGGACGTGCTCGCCTACCAGAAGGGCGAGTCCGTGCTGGACATGATCGAGAACTGGATCGGGCCCGAGACCTTCCGCAAGGGCGTGCTCGCGTACCTCGAGGAGCACAAGTGGAAGAACGCGCGCGGAGACGATCTGTGGAACGCGCTGTCGAAGGCCGCGGGCAAGGACCTGACCCCGCTGATGACGTCGTATCTCGACCAGCCCGGCGTCGCCACGGTCATGGCGGAGGTCTCGGGCACGTCGGTGAAACTGTCGCAGCGCCGGTACGTGTCCTTCGGCGAGCCCGACGCGACGCCCGACCAGCGCTGGACGATCCCGATGGTGCTGCGATTCTCGGACGGCACGAAGACGTACACGCAGCGCGTGCTGCTGACCGAGGCGTCGCAGACCGTGGCGCTCGAGCCGGCGATCACGCCGGTGTGGCTGCATCCCAACGCCGACGAAGTGGGCTACTACCACTGGAACGTGACGCCCGAGATGATGGCGGCCCTGTCGGGCCCGGCGCGCGCGACGCTCTCCGATCGCGAGCGCCTCGGCTTGATCATGAACCTCGGCACCCTGCTCCAGGC
>JANLWK010000150.1:0-29117 GCA_031364505.1 Candidatus Eiseniibacteriota bacterium
CACGGGAACGGACCACGTGAGCGTCAGCCACTCGGCCGAGTCGCCCGCGGCGATCCAGGCGATGCGGTTCAGGTCGCCACCGGCGCGCCCGTCGACGGCCGCGGCGGGGCCCGCGCCGCCCGGCGCGCGGCTCGAGGCGGCCACTTCGGCCGAGGGGGCGACGTCGACCCGGCGGAAGCGCGCATCCGGCCCGTCCGCCGGCAGCGCCGAGTGTCCCGCGTGGCAGCCGACGCACCGCGCGGTGCCTCCGGCCGCGCCGTAGTTGAACCCGGGCACCTGGGCCCCCCCGTGCGCCGTCGCGAGCGTCAGTCCGCGCGCGTCCACGATCTGCTCGAACAGGGGGACGCGCGCGGGCAATCCCGTCTCGAGGATCGAGCCGTCCACGCGCACCATGCCTTCGCGGACCAGCACCAGCGTGTCGCGCGGATCGACGGACGCCGGACTCGCGAGCCGGCCGGCGCGCGCGTTCGCGTCGTCCTCGCGCGGCAGCGGCCGCGCTTCGAAGAAGCGGATGCGGAGCGGCCACGCGAGCGGCGGCGCCGGATCGAAGCCCCCGTCGATGGGACCTGTGGCGAACAGGTTCCGGCAGAAGAACGTGAACGTTGAAGCGCCGCCGGAGTGCCTCCCGCTCGCGACGTCGCGCCGTGCTGCGGCCGGCCACGGCACGAGCGGCGCGGGGTCCAGCTCCAGGGTTCCCGGCAGGTCCACGACCGGCGTCGGGGTCGCTGCCTCGTGGTCCACGACCGAGATGCCGAAGTCGCCGCGCGCGCCGGGATCGTAGGCGACGAGCAGCCGCCCGTCCGGCAGCGCCGCGGGCGAGCATGCGGCCGGTGCGGCGAGACCGCGCGGCGTGCCGTAGGACGAGTCGTTCTCGGCGTCGAACACCGCCCCCGCGATGCGGCGCGAGGGCGCGAGCGCGCGGCTCAGCCGCTGGATGCCGAGCGGTCCGCCGCGCGGCGAGAGTCCCATGTTGAGCGCGTAGACGGCGGCGACGTCGCCGCCGGGGAGTACGCACGGCTGCGCGCCCATGCTGCCCCGGCGCGGCCGCGGCGCTCCCGCCGCCAGCCGGAGCCCCTGTCCGTCGCGATCGATCTCGACGACCTGCCACACGTTGATCGTGTCGACCGGCAACGCCTCGGCGCGCACGCGCGTGAGCCCGTCCGGCGTGACACGCGAGGGCATACGCGCGTTGTACCACCAGCGCGAGTAGACGATGCGCCGGCGCTCGCGATCCCACGCCGGCTCATCCGCGCCGTTGCGGTCGGCGGTGATCCGTTCCGGAACATCGTCCCCGAGTCCGATGAGGAACAGGTTGGGTGCGGGGACATTCGCGTACTCGGAGCGCGCCGCATCCCGAGTGCTCGCGAAACACAGCGTGCGATCCGAGATCCAGCACGGATCGAGGTCGTCCGCGCGCGCCGGCCAGGCGCCCGGCCCAGCGCCGGGCCCGTCGCCCGCGACGGCGGGGGCATGCGTCACCGCCCGCAACGCGGTCCCGTCGGCGCCGCACACGTAGATGCGCCATGCGCTGTCGCCGCGCGCGACGCCGGCGAAGGCGATCCGGCGCGCGTCGGGGGAGGCCGCCGGATCGCTGACGTCCCGCATCGCGCCTTCGGGCAGCAGGTCGCGCAGCGAGCCGTCGGGATCGCGGCGCAGCAGCCGGCCGCCGGTGATGTCGGCGCGGTGATGGGGCCCGAGCCCCGGCACGGCCGACGCGTCGCCCTCGATCGGATGCCGTGACACGAACACGATCGGGGGCAGCGGGCGCGGCGGGCCGGTGGATGCGGACGCCGAGGCGATCGCGGCTGCCAGCGCGAGCGCCCCCGCCACGCGGAGGGCGGAAGAGTTCACGGCGCCGATGCTACACTCGCTCCCCCGTTCCGCACAGGAGGTCCGTCATGACCGACATGCTCATGGTGTTCACCAGTTTCGGCTCCGAGGAAGACGCCGCCCGCGTGGTGCGCGTCCTCGTCGAGGAGCGGCTGATCGCCTGCGGCAACGTGGTGCCCGGGGCCCGCTCGATCTACCGCTGGAAGGGCGCGGTCGCCGACGAACGCGAGGTGCTCGTCGTGCTCAAGACGCGCAAGCAGGACTGGCCGGCGCTGATGTCCCGCCTGCACGAGCTGCATCCGTACGAGACGCCCGAGTGCGTCGCCGTGCGCATCGCCTCGGGTGCGCCGAAGTACCTGGCGTGGCTCGAGGAGAGCCTGGCGCCGGAGCCCGCGTGACGGGTGGCCCCACGCCGCTCGGCTCGCCCGCCGCCCGGCTCGTGCTCGCGATCGAGACCTCGTGCGACGACACGGCGGTCGCCGTGCTCGAGCGCGGCTCGGTGCTGCGCGCGAACCTGATCGCGACCCAGGACGTGCACCGGCTCTACGGCGGCGTCGAGCCCGAGCTGGCCTCGCGCGCGCACCTGGATCTGCTGCCGCGGCTGGTGCCGCGGGCGCTCCACGAGGCCGGCATCGCCGCCTCCGACCTGACGGCGGTGGCGGTCACGCGCGCGCCGGGGCTCGTGGGCTCGCTCGTCGTCGGCCTCGCCTTCGCCAAGGCCTACGCGTACGCGCTCGGGATCCCGGTGATCGGCGTCAACCACATCGAGGCGCATCTCCACGCCGCCGCACTCGAACATGGCGACAGCCCGCTGCCCGCGGTGGCGCTCGTCGTGTCGGGCGGGCACAGCGAGCTCGTGGAGATCCGGGCGTTCGGTGACTACCGCTGGCTCGGCAGCACGCTCGACGACGCGGCGGGCGAGGCGTACGACAAGGTGGCGAAGCTGCTGGGGCTGGGCTTTCCCGGCGGCCCGGCGATCGACCGGCTCGCGCCGGAGGGCAACGCGCGCGCGTTCGACTTCCCGCGCCCGCTGCTCGACCGGCCGGGCTTCGACTTCTCGTTCTCGGGCCTCAAGACCGCCGTGTCCCAGGCGGTCGCGGCGCAGGCGGCTCCGCTCGGGCCCGGGCTCGTCGCCGACGTCGCGGCCTCGTTCCAGGCCGCGGTGGTCGACACGCTGTGCGCGCGCACCCTCAAGGCGCTCGACGAGACGGGGGCCAGGGCGCTGACGCTCGGCGGGGGCGTGGCGTGCAACCGCGCGCTGCGCGAACGCCTCGCCACCGCGTGCGCCGAACGCGGCGTGCCGCTGCGCGCGCCGTCGCCGCGGCTGTGCGCCGACAACGCCGCCATGATCGGCCTGGTCGGCGCGTGGCGCCTCGATCGCGGCGAGGTGTCGGACGCGAGCCTCGACGCGGTGGCCTCGCTCGAGGAATCGGGACTCCCTGTCCCGCTCGCCGTCGAGACTCCGGTCCCGCGCGCGTAAGGGCTTGAGGTCGGGCCGCGCGCGGCCGATCACTCCCTGAAAGGCAGCGATCTCCCATCCCCTTCGGGGACACCCGCGTCCGCACCGTCCACTCGCGCGCTTCGGCGCACCGGCCGTGCGGATTGCAACAGGGTTCCCGAGAGGCGGGGAGATCGCGCGCCCGGGCAGTCCTGAGGTGGCCCGCATCGGATGTGTTCGCCGCATGTTGCGGCGCGGCACGCCGGGCGCTCCCGCAGGGCGAGAGGGCACGCCGATTGCGTTTCACGTCCGCACAACGCGGACCGCCGTTTCATGTCGCGCCGGAGAGGGACGTGAACAATCCCAGGATCCTGATCACCGAGGACGAGCCGCACCTGCGTGAGGTGCTCAAGCTCCAGCTCGAGAATGCCGGGTACGACGTCGTGGAAGCGTGCGACGGCGCCCAGGCAATCGACCTGGCCCAGCGCGAGGCGCCCGATCTCGTGCTCCTCGACGTGATGATGCCGAACATGGACGGCTACGAGACGTGCCGGCGGCTGCGCGCGCTGTTCGTTACCCGCCACATCCCGATCATCATGCTGACCGCCAAGACCGAGGAGGCCGACAAGATCCAGGGCCTCGAGGGCGGCGCCAACGATTACGTCACGAAGCCGTGGCAGGCGCGCGAGCTGATGCTGCGCGTTCGGAACGTGCTCGAGTGGAGCCGCCAGCAGCGTTCGGCGAGCCCGCTCACCGGGCTCCCCGGCAATGCCTCGATCGGAGACGAGATCAAGCGGCGGCTCGATGCGCGCCAGCCGTTCACGCTGCTCCAGCTCGACATCGACCACTTCAAGGCGTTCAACGACCTCTACGGCTATTCGCGCGGCGATGGCGCCATCCGCACGCTGGCCCAGGTGCTCGTCGACAGCGCGAATCATCACGGCGGCGGCGCCAACTTCGTCGGACACATCGGCGGCGACGACTTCGTCGTCGTCACGACGCCCGACCACGGCGAGGACCTGGGCGAGGAGATCATCGCCGAGTTCGACCGCCAGATCGTCAGCCTGTACGCGCCGGCCGATCGCGAACGCGGCTACATCGAGGTGCGCAACCGGCAGCACCAGCTCGAGCGATTCCCGCTGATGGGCATCACCATCGCGCTCGTCAGCACCGATCGCATGCCGGTGAACCACGTGGGCCAGCTCCTCGACATCGCCGGCGAGCTGAAGGCGCACGGCAAGGGAATCCCGGGCAGCGTGCTCGTCGGCGAGCGCCGCCGACGCCCGGCGGCGCCCCGCCCCGCGCGTCACGCGGCCTGAGCGGAATCGGTCATGAGGAGACAGAGCAAGAGCGGGGGGAAGACGTCGGACCAGATGGCCCGCGATCTCCGCTCGAAGTCGGAGCTGGACTTCCTGCGCAGGGAAGTGCAGCGGCTGCGCAAGCTGGTCGACCCCGACGCCGATCCGAAGTCCGCACCGGGTGTGGACGCGAAGACGGCGAAGCCGGCGGCGCCATCTCCCCTCTCGCTCGAGAATCCGTTCCTGTCGCTCAACCCGGACGACCTCCCTCCGGCCATCGAGCCCGAGGCGGATGACGAAGCGCACTTCGATCCCGGTCCGCTCATCGGGCAGATCGCCGACCTGACCGCGGCGAAACAGCGCCTGAGCCGGCTCTACTTCCAGCAGCTCGACGAGAACCGCCGGCGCGCGCAGAAGCTGCACCTCATTCTCGAGAACATCAGCGGCATCAATGCCGAGCTCGAGTTGAACGCCCTGCTCGGCCGCCTCGCCTCGACGATCCGCGACAGCCTCGGGTTCGGGCTCGTGCTGATCCGGCTGCGCGAGCCGGGCACCTCGGAGCTGCGCGCCAGCGCGTTCGCGGGCATCGACGCCGAGCCGCGGCAGCGGCTCGAGTCCGAGCACGTCGACGTCGAGGCCTTCCTGTCGTGGCTCAAGGACGAGTTCCGTATCAGCCACTCGTATTTCATCAGTCACACCAGCGCGTTCAACGCCACGCTGCCCGCCGGGTATTCGCCGGGCATGGGAGATCGCGAGGACTCGGAGTGGCACCCGGACGACGTGTTGCTCGTGCCGCTCTTCAACCGCGATCAGGACCTGATCGGCTACGTCTCGGTGGACGATCCCGAGGACCGGCTCGTGCCGTCGCACGAGGTCATCGAGACGCTCGAGATCTACGGCCACCACGCCGTCGTGGCGATCGAGAACGCGCGGCTCTACCGCGAGCTCGAGCGCCACACGCGGAGTCTCGAGGAGTCGCAGCGCCAGCATCACGAGATGCACCAGCTCAAGTCGAACTTCCTGCAGACCGTGTCGCACGAACTGCGCACGCCGATCAGCGCCATCCGGGCGTTCGTCGACACCCTGCTGGGCGCGGGCTACGGCGAGATCTCGCACCAGCAGATGCGCCACTTCCTGTCGATCATCAACGAGGAGACCCAGCGGCTGTCGCGCCTGATCGAGTCGCTCCTCGACCTGAACCGGTTCGACTCCGGCATCACGCGCCTGTCCCGCCAGCCCGTCGACTTGAGCGAGATCGTCCAGGAGACGCTCCAGCTCATCGAACCCGTGGCCCAGGTGGGCCGGGTGAGCCTCAAGGTGGACGTTCGCTGCGCCGATACCCGTGTGGATGCAAGCCGCGACCAGATGCGGCAGCTGGCGCTGCATCTGGGCAGCAATGCCGTCAAGTTCACCCCCGCCGGAGGCTCCGTGACGTTCGTGCTGACGGGTGACGACCGCGAGCTCGAGCTCGAGGTCGTCGACACGGGCATTGGGATTCCCCGGGAATCGCTCGAGCGGATCTTCGAGCGCTTCTACCAGGTGGACTCGTCGTTGGTGCGGCGCTACGGCGGCACCGGGCTCGGACTCGCCATCTGCAAGTCGATCATCGACTGGCACGGCGGGCGGATCCGCGCCGAGAGCGCACCCGGCCAGGGCTCGCGCTTCATGGTATCTCTGCCGCGCAAGACCCGCCCGCGGGTCATCGTGCAGCGGGGGCCGACGCCCGAGGCCGCCGCCGAGGACGTCCTGCGCCTCGCGATCGAGATGGTCGCCGAGGTGATGGGCGCCCGCATCGTGTCACTGTTGTGCCCCGAGGACGACGGCCGGCTCGTCATTCGCGCGGCGATGGGAGTCGATCCCGACATCGTCCAGAGCACGCGCGTCGAGCCCGGCGAGGGTGTCGCCGGCTGGGTGGCCGAACACCGGCGTCCGGTGTGTGTGTCGGGCAACGAGTCGAATCCGGAGGTCCCGGGATCGGGCCGTCCGTTCTACCGCAGCCGCACGTTCATGTCGGTGCCGATCGAGCACGACGGCGTGCTGCTCGGCGTGCTGAACGCCACCGACCCCGTGTCCCACGAGCACTTCGACGCCGAGGATTGCCACCTGCTCCTGCAGCTCGCGCAGCGGCTCGCCGCGGCGTGGCAGCAGACGCTCGAGGCGCAGGAGCAGCAGGCCGGCGTGGCCGGCACGGCGCAGACGCTGCGGCAGCTGCTGCGGCACTTCGAGCGCGGCCGGCGCAGCGCCCCGGACCGCGTGCGGCTCGCCCGCTCGCTCGCCCGTTCGCTCGACTGCTCCGAGGCCGAGATCGCCGAGATCAGCTTCGCCGCGAGCGTCCACGACGTCGGCATGAACGAACTGGGCGAGCAGATCGTCGAGGGCGCCGGAACGCTGAATGACGACGAACGCCGGCGCGTCGAGGGCCATCCCGAGGCCGGTGTCGAGATGCTCGCCCCGCTCGAAACGGCCGGCGGCGTGCGCGAGCTCGTGCTGTCGCACCACGAGTGGTGGGACGGCTCGGGCTACCCGCGGGGCCTGAGCGGCGAGGACATTCCGCTCGGCGGCCGGATTCTCGCGATCGTCGATGCGTTCGAGAGCATGACCGTCGGGCGCGCGCACCGCGCCTCGATGACCCGCGAGGACGCGCTGCGCGATATCGCGCGGCTGTCGGCCCGGCAGTTCGACCCCCGTGTCGTCGAGCGGCTTTCCGCGGCGCTCGAGGAACTCGAATCCCTGGACGTGGAGTCCTCCGCGTTCGAATCCAAGAACCCCGAATGACGCTCCGAGGAGGTGAACCGAACATGGCGAAGGGCAAGATTCTGGTGGTCGACGACGAGATCTACATCGTCCACATCCTGGACTTCAGTCTGGGCATGGAGGGCTACGAGGTGCTGACGGCACTCGACGGCGAGCAGGCGCTCGAAGTCGCGCGCACCGAGCAGCCGGATCTCATCGTGCTCGACATCATGATGCCGAAGCTCGACGGCTACGAGACGTGCAAGCAGCTCAAGGCCGATGAGAAGACGCGGGCGATCCCCGTCATCCTGCTGTCGGCGAAGGGCCGCCACACCGATCAGAAGATCGGCTACGAAGTGGGCGCGGACGACTACATCACCAAGCCGTTCAGCCCGCGGAAGCTCGTGGAGCGCATCAACACGCTGCTCGGCCAGTTCGGCTCGCAGCGGATGCAGGCCTAGGCGGCCCACCGACCGCGTAGCGCCCGGACCAGAAACGCGGTCCCGGGGGCTCGCGACGAGTGGGTCGCGCAGCGCCCGGACCTGGAAGCGCGGTCCCGGGGGCTCGCGACGAGATGGTCGCTCTTGGCGGGCACCGTCGAGGCGGCGCGGCCCCGGGACCGCGCAGCGCCCAATTCGTGAGGCCTTAACGCCCCGCCGTTGACATTCCTGCGGCGGGCGACGCATCTTGGCCCCGTCCCCGTGGCCCCCGCGTCGCAGTCCCCGCCTGATTCGAGCATGAGCCGACCGGCATTTGCGCAGGTCGCCTTCGCCCTGCCGCTCCACCAGACGTTCACCTATCGCATTCCCGACGACGTGGCCGGGCGCGTGAGGCCGGGCGCCCAGATTCTCGCGCCGTTCCGGGGACGGCCCCGGCGCGGGTTCGTCGTCGAGCTCGCCGACGCCTCGCCGCGCGACAAGACGGAATCGATCGCGTCGCTGCTCGACGCCGACGCCGTGACGCCGCACCTGCTGGCACTCGCGCGGTGGATCGCCGACTACTACCTGGCGCCGCTCGGCGAGGTGCTCGCGGCGACACTCCCCGGCGGGCTCGAAGGCTTCGCCGCGAGCCGCGCGCGCAAGCGCGCCACCGACGATCCGGTCGTGCGGCTCGCGCTGCCCGAGCGCGTCACGCTCACGGCCGGGCAGAAGACGGCGCTCGCCGCCGTCGAGGAGGCGCTCGCCACGCGCCGCTTCGCGCCGCTGCTGCTCCACGGCGTCACCGCGAGCGGCAAGACCGAGATCTATTTGCGCGCCGCCGACCGTGCGCGCTCCGCGGGACACCAGACGCTGGTGCTCGTGCCCGAGGTGGCGATCAGCGACCAGGTCGTGCAGTCGTTCCGCCACCGCTTCGGCGGCCGCGTCGGCGTGCTGCACTCGTACCTCGGCGTGGGCGAGCGGCGGCGCAACTGGGAGCTCGCGCGCCGCGGCGCGCTCGACGTCGTGGTGGGCGCGCGCTCGGCGGTGTTCGCGCCGCTGACCCGGCTCGGCCTGATCGTCGTCGACGAGGAGCACGAGCCGGCGTACAAGCAGAGCGAGCGGCTTCGGTATCACGGCCGCGACACCGCCGTGCGCCGGGCGCAGATGCTCGGCATCCCGGTGGTGCTCGGCTCGGCGACGCCGAGCCTCGAGACGCTCGCGAACGTGTCGCGCGGCAAGTACCGCGCGGTCCGGCTCCCGGACCGGGTCGACCGCCGCCGCCTGCCCAGCGTGCGGCTCGTCGACCTGCGCGAGGAGCCGGCGGGCGGATCGCTCGTGTCGCGGCCGCTGCTCATCGCGCTCGAGGCGCGGCTCGAGCGACGCGAGCAGGCGCTGCTGTTCCTCAATCGGCGCGGGCACTCGCATCACACGCAGTGCCGCGCGTGCGGCTGGGTGCCGGAATGCCCGCACTGCGACATCACGCTCACCCTGCATACGAACCCGCGCGTCTGGCGCTGCCACTACTGCGACCACGCCGAGCCGTTCCGCGCCGACTGCCCCACGTGCGGCGCCGAGCTGCTGCGATTCGGGGGCGCCGGGACCCAGCGGGTCGAGCGCGAGTTGCAGAGGACGCTCGCCGGGGCGCGCGTGCTGCGGCTCGACACGGACGTGGCCCGTGGCGGCGGGTCGCGCGGCGATACGCTGCGGGCGTTCGCGCGCGGCGAGGCCGATGTGCTGCTCGGCACCCAGATGATCGCGAAGGGGCTCGACTTCCCGCGCGTGACGCTCGTCGGCGTGCTCGACGCCGACGTGTCACTCCACCTGCCCGATTTCCGCGCCGCCGAGCGCACGTGGCAGCTCATCGTGCAGGTGTCGGGTCGCTCGGGCCGCGGCAAGACGCAGGGCGAAGTGGTCGTCCAGACCTGCACGCCCGATCATCCGGCCGTCGCCGCCGCGGTCACGCTCGACGAGCACGCGTTCCTCGAGCACGAGCTGGAACAGCGCCGCGACGCCGGCTACCCGCCGTTCCGCCGGCTCGTGGTGATCCGGTTCTCGTCGCCGAAGGAGGCCGAGGTCGAAGCCGCCGCTCAGCTCATCGCGGACCGGCTGCGCGAGGCGGGGGACGAAACCGGCGTGGAACTGCTGGGGCCCGCACCCGCCGCGCTGGCGAAGGTCCGCGCGCAGTATCGCTGGCACCTGCTGCTCAAGAGCACGCGCTCGGAGCCACTCCACGCCGCCGCGCATCTCGCGCTCGAGGCACACGAGGCCGGCCGCTACGCCCGCTCCGTACGCCTCGGCATCGACGTGGACCCGGTCGACGTACTGTAGTGAGGCGGTCCCCCGCGCGGGGATGTGTAATATGGGAAGCGACCCGCGAGGAACCGCGTCCATGGAGCGAAGCAGCGTCGAAGCGATCATCCGTGCGTTGAACGAGTCGCATGCCCGATATCTCATCGTCGGGGGGCTCGCGGTCGTCGCCCATGGCGTCGTGCGATTCACGGCCGACATCGATCTCGTGCTCGATCCGTCTCCGAAGGCTCGCCTGGCGGCGATCACCGCGCTCGAGGGACTCGGCTATCATCCGCGCGCTCCGGTCCACTTCTCCGAGTTCGCTAATGCCGACGCACGCGTGCGCTGGGTGCGCGACAAAGGGTTGACCGTGTTCTCCGTGCACAGTCCCGCGCATCCGTCGACGGAGGTCGACCTGTTCGTCGAGACGCCGTTCGACTTCGATGCCGCCCACGCACGCGCCGCGCGCTTCGAGGTCGCGCCGGGCGTGGAGGCGACTTTTGTCGGGCTTCGCGATCTCATCGACATGAAACGCGCGGCGGGACGTCCGCACGATCTGGAAGACGCCGATGGCCTCGAGGCGCTGGGGCGGGAGCGGTCATGACGCATGGGCGCGACGATCGGCAGTGGGATGTCGGCTGGGACGGGCACCAGCTCGCCCAGCGCCGCCGGCTCGCGAAGCTTCCGTTGGCGGAGAAACTCAAGTGGCTCGAGGACGCGCACCGACTGGTGCAGTGGCTCGAGAGAAGTCGGCGCGCCGGAGACGAGAAGGACCGCTGATCCGTTGGTGCGGGGCGCGCACGGCTCGGGTCGCGCGCCCGCGCAGGTCGGCTATTTCTCCTTCGGCTTCGCCTTGAGCTGCTCGATCTCGTGCTTCGCGTTGTCGTTCGTCGGATCGAGCTCCAGCGACTTCTGGTAGCTCGCGAGCGCCTGCTTCGTGTCACCGGTCTCGGCGTAGAACTCGCCGAGGCTGTCGTACGCGTTCGCCGACGCCGGGTTCTCGGCCACGTTCAGCCGGAAGGCGGCGAGGGCCACGTCCTTCTTGTCGGCGCCGAGCAGGTCGTAGCCGACCTGGTTCAGCATCTCCTCGCCGACGACTTTGGGGCCATACAGCGCCTGGTAGGCGTGATAAGCGGTAGCGCCCGAGTCGGCGCCCTGTGTCGTGTACGCGACCAGAATCGCCGACGTCGCGCCCTGCCGCTTCGCGAACACGGAATTCGGATTCATCTCGATGTTGAGCGCGTGGAGCTTCACGGCGTCGGCCCCGTGGCCGCTCATGCGCAGTCCGCGCGCCACGTCGGCGAGCGGCACCTCGCCGAAGTCGTAGGTGGACCGCCCGTAGTAGCGGTCGCGCAGCGCGCGGTAGCGCGCCTCGGTCGAGTCGAGGCCGCCCTGGTCGTAGGCGATCTTGAGCACGTCCTGCAGCATGCGGGGCTGGGTCGTGCCGCGGTGGCAGGTCACGCACTGGACGCCGACGGCGGGCGTGGCCCGCGTCTCGAGCTGGGTGAGGTACTTGTCGTTGATGTCCTGCACCATCCGCAGCATCACCCGCGCTTTCTCCTTCGCCGGCTTGTCGTCCTTCGCGAAGTCGGCCGGGTTGAGCGGCTTGCCCTCCTCGCCGACGTGGCAATAGACGCAGCGCACGCCGAGCGCGCGCGTGAAGCCGCCCATGATCTCGACGACCTTCTCGCGCGGCATGTCCTGGGGCAGCACCTTGAGGTTGGTCGGCTTCATCTCGGACTGCGCCGCCACGGATGCGGCGATCGAGCCCAGCATCAGGACGGGGACGACGCGGCGAATCACGAACGACGTGCTCATTCGGCCTCCGATGGGGATGGGTGTGCGCTGGGGCGACCGATAGCCGACCCGGCCCGCCGCGGCAACTGCTTTGTGAAGGGCCGCGGCGCGCTCGCCACACCGTCGCGGTGGCGTCGCGGTGGGTCGCGGCGGCGGTGACAGCGCCTTGTCAATCGCGGCCCCGCGCCGAGGCGTCCTGGTCCTTGACGCCCCTTCGAAACGCGACCTAGAGTCGCAAGACACACCACGGCCGCCCTGGCGGGCGCGCTGGCATCCTTCCCGCTTATGAAAGCAGGATATGGCCAACCCACGCAGTTCCAGCCACACCTCGGGGCTCCAGGCGATTGCCGGCGCCGCCGACGGCCCCCCGCGCGCCGGGGTCACCTTTGACAGCGTCAAGAACCACCCGCGCGTGAAGGTGTACGTCCGGAACGCCGACGCCGCCCTCGCCGAGATCGGCTACACCGAACACGGCGAGCGCCACGTCGGCCTGGTCGCGCACATCGCGTTCAACACGCTGACGCGGCTCGGTTATCCCGAGCGCGAGGCCGAGCTGGCGGCGATCGCCGGCTACCTGCACGACATCGGCAACGCGGTGAACCGCGATCATCACGCCCAGACGGGCGCCACGATGGCGATGCAGATCCTGAACGACATGCACATGTCCGACGAGGAGGTCGTGCGCATCATCGGCGCGATCGGCAATCACCACGAGAACGACGGCGACCCGGTCAGCGCGGTCGCCGCGGCGGTGATCCTGGCCGACAAGAGCGACGTGCATCGCACCCGCGTGCGCAACCCGGACATGATCAAGTTCGACATCCACGACCGCGTGAACTACGCGGTCCAGAAGAGCTTTCTCAACGTGGACGAGGGGACGAAGCAGATCGTCCTCGAGCTCACGATCGACACCAGCATTTCCCAGGTCATGGAATACTTCGAGATCTTCATGACGCGCATGCTGGCGTCCCGCAAGGCGGCGAAGTTCCTGGGCACCACGTTCGGTGTCACGGTGAACGGCAACCGCCTGACCTGACGAGGAGGATTCGTGACGATGCGACGATTTGCGATCCATGGGGCGGTGGGGCAGGCGATCGCGCTGCTCGCGCTGCTCGTGGTCAGCCCGGCCTGGGCCCGCAACCCGCATTGCGCGGGCGGCATCCAGTACCTGACGCAGGCGCTGGGCGACAAGCAGAAGAACAACATGGACGACTACCACCGCGAGCTGAACAAGGCCGTGCAGCAGCTCGACCAGTGCTCGACCGAGGACCCGGCCGACTACGAGGCGATGGGCTACCTCGGGTGGGCGTACGCGGAGATGGACAGCATGGCGCCCGCGGGCAAGGCGTTCCAGGCGTCGATCGACGGGCTCGGCACCAAGGGCGACAAGAAGAAGCTCGAGCAGGTGCAGAACAACCGCCAGTCGTTCTGGGCGACGAAGTTCAACCTGGCGATCGCCAAGATCTCGACGGCGCAGGACCTGTGGAACCCGTATTCGAAGGAGCCGGCGAACGACGAAGAGAAGGCGAAGAAGGCCACAGCCCGCCAGAACTACGACGAGGCGCTGCTGAACCTGAACCGCGCGCTGGCCTTGAAGCCCGGCGACGCGCTGACGCTGCGCAACGTCGGCACCGTCTATGGGCTCACGGGCGACTACACGCAGGCGGAGATCTACTTCCGCCAGGGGCTCGCGGCCGCGCCCGGTGACAGCGATCTCACGAAGGCGCTGCGCGCGGCGCGTACGAACCGCGCGGGTCAACTGATCGGCGAGAAGAAGGTGGACGAGGCGATCACGTACTACCAGGAACTGCTGAAAGATAGCCCGAAGGACGCGGACCTGTGGGCCGGCGTCGGGGATGCGCAGTTTAGCAAGGCGCGCGTGGCCGAGGGCGACGCGAAGAAGCCGGCGTTCCTCGCGGCCGCTGAGTCGTACGCGAAGGCCGCCGCGATCAATACCACCGCCGCGGAGCTCGCGTTCAACGCCGCCATCTGCTACCAGAACGCGGGTGACCTCCCGAACGCCGAAGCGCAATGGCACTCGGTGCTCCGGATCCATCCCGACGACCGCGAGGCCCTGACCGAGCTGTCGACCGTGCTCGCCGACCAGAAGAAGTATCCCGACGCGATCCTGGCCGGCCAGAGGGCGCTCGTGCTCGACCCCAAGGACAAGAACGCGCACCGGCAGCTGGGATCGATCTACAGCAAGGCGTCGGACAACCTGCGCTCGAAGCAGTCGCTGCTCGCGTACCTGGCGCTCGACAAGGGCAAGCCCGTGGAGGCCGCGACCGATGCGTCGGGCGCGGCGGGCGGCAAGCTGCTCGCCGCCGCGGGCAAGCCGGACCAGATGATCCTGTGGGAGGCCGACGGCCAGAAGTACGAGACCTGGTTCTACTTCGCCAAGGGGCTCGCGTACCACTTCGGCGGTGGCGCGCAGCTCGAGAAGTCCGATTGGAGCGCGGCACTCGCCGCCAAGTGATCCGCAACGCCGCCGGCGCCCCGGTCAACGGGTGCGCCGGCGGCGTTCGCGCGTTCGGAGGCCGCCCACGCCCGCCCCAGGACTCCCAAGGACTGCCGAGACGGCTCACGTGAGAGCTCCGATGATGGCGCCGGCGTGAGCGATCCGCTCCGCGACCGACGCGTCGCCATCCTCGGCTTCGGCAACCAGGGCGCGGCGCACGCCACGCTGCTGCGCGGCGCCGGTACGCCGGTCGTGGTCGGCGCGCGTGCCGGCGCCGGCGCCGATCGCGCGACGCGCGATGGCTTCGAGGTGCGGGCGCTGGCCGAGGCGATCGACCACGCCGACGTCGTGGCCGTGCTGCTCCCCGACGAGGCGCTGCCGGCCATCTGGCCGGGGCTCGCGCCGCGGCTGCGCGCCGGCCAGACGCTCGTCTTCGCCCACGGGTTCAACCTGCTCTACGGCGGCGTCGAGACGCCCGGAGACGTCGACGTCGTGCTGGTGTCACCGACCGCACCGGGGTTCGTCCTCGCGCAGGCGCGGGAGCGGGGCGAGCGTATTCCCGCTTACATCGCGGTTCACCGCGACGCGTCCGGGGGCGCATGGGACCTCGCGTTCGCCTACGCCGAGCGGCTCCGCCTCGGGCCGCTGCGCCACACGACCGTGGCCGAGGAGACGGAGGTCGACCTGTTCGGCGAGCAGGCCGTGCTGTGCGGCGGCATGAACGCGCTGGTACTCGCGGCGTTCGAGACACTCGTCGCCCGCGGCTACTCGCCCGAGGTCGCCTATCTCGAGTGCGTGCATCAGCTGCGCTACCTGGCCGAGCTGCTGCACGCGCGCGGCCCGGCCGGGTTCCGCGCCGCCATCAGCGGTACCGCCCGGTTCGGGGACCTGACGCGCGGTCCGCGCGTCGTCGGGCCGGAAACCCGGGCCGAAATGGGCCGTATGCTGGATGAGATTCGCGACGGGCGCTTCGCCCGGGAGTGGCGCGACGAGGTCGCCTCGGGCGCCGCCCGCCTGAAGGCGCTGGAAGCCGCCGCCGCGGCCCACCCGATCGAGCGGGCGCGGGCCCTGGCCCTGGGGGAGGATCCCGGGCCGCCGGCCCCGGCGGGGTGACCTGCCGCAAGGCCTTGTCCAAAAAGGTGATTGACAGGTTTCGACGGGGCTCCTAGCCTCCCAAGAAACGCACCGGTCCCTCGGGTAAGGGATTGCGTCGGTGCGAGGAGGACTCGATGACGAAAGCGGATATCGTCGACCAGATTTCGGAACGAACCGGGCTGACGAAGAAAGACGTTGCGGAGACCGTGGACTCGTTCCTGAACGCGGTCGCGCGCGCGCTCGCGAGCGGGCATCACATTGAAATCCGCGGGTTCGGCACATTTCGCGTGAAGGACCGCAAATCACGCATCGCCCGCAATCCCCGTACGGGAGAAGCGGTTCCGGTGCCGCCCCGCAAGGTGCCGGTGTTCAAGGTGTCGAAGGAACTGAAGGACATGGTGGCTCAGGGCTGACGCGTTCGCGCCGGCCGAAGCTGCTCGCGGGGTGGGCGTTGCAAGCGCCCACCCCTCGTTCTTTGGTGATCGGGGCGGGTCGGCGAATTCGAGGGAGCCGGAGCACCGCGTCGATTCCAGCCGAAGCGGTGCGGCCCCGGCGATACTCGTTGACTCTCTGTTAAGCCGGGCGGAGACTTTCCCCCGTCCCCCGCCGCACCGTTCCTTCCGCCCGCACCCCCCGGACGGAGCTTCGAAGGAAGGCCGATCATGAGCGTTCGCTGTGCACGGCTCGCAGCGCGTGTGTGCTCCGCGTCATCGTTCGCCACACTGACCCTGTTCATGCTGTGCGCGCTCGCCGCATCGTCGCCCGTTCGCGCGATGGCGGACACGTCGACCGCGATCGATGCCCTCTCACCCGGACCGCGCGTGGAGGCATCCGCGCGAACGTGGACCCACGCCGGTGCCGCCGCCGCGGCCCACCCGTCGTTCTATTTCCCGATCTCGAACATCCCGATCGAGGATGTCGACGCCGTCGAGGTCGCGACCACGAATCCGAGCTATACCGATCTCGTCGTGTGGCCGACCGAGGGCGCGGTGTACTTCTTCTCCGTGTTCGGTACGCCCGGGTTGATCGCGTCGATCCCGACCTTCACCCCCGGCATCACCGGCAACGATTTTTATGCGAATCCGGCAGCGACGTACGGCGTGTATCAGACGCTCGGCGCCTTCTATATCTACGACCTGACCGGCGCCGTACCGGTGCTCGCCAGCTCCGGGTTCCTGCCCGGGCCGGTGCCGATCCGGCGCGACATCGATCCCATCATCTTCGCCGACCCGGGCTCGCCGAGCGGGGAGTCGGTCATCTTCGAAACCGGCACCGGACTCCATTGCCGGACGATCCCCGCCGGTTTCGTGCGCTGGGATCTCTACCTGCCGGCGCCGATGGTCGAGGCCATCGATCCGGCCATGAGCCCGAACGGTCACCTGTTCTGCACGAGCGTCGGGTTCATGACCGTGATCGATCCGGTCGCCGGCGCCATCCAGTCCACGACGGCGCTGGGCAGTGTTCCGGTGCGCGAAGTGGACGTGCGCTTCAGCGGCGGCCTGTTGGGACCCGGGGCGCCGCTCGCATGGCTGCCCACGAACTACCTGCTGCACATCTTCGACGACACGGCGGGCAGCGCCGGCCTGCCGATCGCGGGCACCCCGGTCGGGCTGCCCGGCCAGTTGATCGAGGGCAACGATCTCGAGTGGAACCCCGACGTCACCTTTGGCTACCTGCCGACGCTGCCGTTCATGGTCCAGCTCGATCCGACGATCCCGGGCGGCATGATGCTCATTGGGCTCCCGCCGGCCGCCCACCAGCGGAACCAGGACGCCGTGTTCGTGCCGCTCGGCTTCGGCGCGCGCAAGTGGGTCTATGCGATGCAGGGGACGATGGTCATCGGCGACGACATGTTGTTCGCGCCGGGGCCGGTCTTCCTGCCGAATCCCGGCGTCACCTACGACGGCGTCGACCCGGCGTTCAGCGACACGCCGCCCTACGGCAACATCGTGTCGATCGCGACCTCGGCCGGCACGAATGTCTACAACGCGCCGGGCACCTTCTTCATGGGCACCATCCCGCGCACGCCGGGGGCGGGGCCGCTGCGCACCGACGTCGATCACAAGCCGGGGCCCCAGTTCGGCAACTACCTGATGCAACCGACCATCGGCGGCATGATCGCGGTGGGTGGCTTCGGCCCGAACGACTGGGTGGTCACCGTCGCCAACGGGCTCGAAGTGGTCGATCTGGCCGCCATGGCCGTCGTCGAGTTCATGCCGTACGCGCTGCTCGGCGCGCCCGGCTCGATGACGTACCGCGGTGGCGACGCACAGCCGCTGTTCAACGCGGGATTCCCGCCCGAGCCCAGGTTCTCGGTGGACGAGGTGGACCAGGACTTCGTCACCAAGTGCTGGGAGTACAAGTACGCGATGAACCGCTGGCCCTACTGGTACTCGCGGACGATTCCCGCCTACTACCCGCACTACCTGCCGTACGGCGTGTTCGGCCCGCCGGCGCTTATCGGCTGGGACATCATGAACCGGGACCAGGTCATCGTCTGCTCGAACCAGCTTACGATCCTGAACCACTTCGGGTCGCCGCTCTACAACATCCCGTTCCCGGGGTTCCCGATCGGCGGCCTGGTCTGGGACTGGGACAACAAGATCTGCAAGCTGCGCCTGCAAGGTCAGCTCGAGATGATCGTCAACTTGACCCCGGTCGGCTACGGCAACCCGCCGGCGATCACCTTCGCCACGTACGGCTCGTACGTGCGCTGGTATCCGATCATTGACCGCATGAACGGGTGGGAATTCGTCGTCCGCCGCGGCGGGCGCGAACTGTGGGTCTACGATCACGCCAGCAACTTCCTCGTCACCACGCTGACGCTGCCGGCGCGCTGCATCCGCCGCCCCGTGTTCGACGATCAGCGGAAGACGCTCTGCCTGCCGCTCGCGAACCGCACGATGTTCTACTTCAACGCGCACGCCTTCCGCACGGGCCAGCCGTACAACCTGTACGCGTGGCAGAGCCCGGTGCTGCCGGGCCACATCGTCGCGGACCCGGTGTTCGATTTCTACAACCACCACACCGTGCTGCAGCTCTCGGGGCCGCAGATCTGCATCCTCGACAACGCGAACGGGCTCGTGCGCTATACCAGCCCGATCCTGCCCTACACGCCGATGGGCCCGCTCCAGATCGATTGCTATAACAAAATCTGCAAGGGCTTCTACCGCTCGCCCACGACGTACTACGAGTTGTGGATGAATCTCTATCCCATGGTGTTCGGCGGTCCGCCGACGAATCAGTGGATCACACTCTCGGCGGCGCCCTACGGCTACCCGCAGTTCGACTCGATGGACGGCTGGGAGGTCTACCGGCTCGGCACGAACATCATCCAGGCGCGCAACCTGTGGAACAACGCGTTCGTCCTCACGATCAACACGCCGTTCCCGATCCGCGGCAACCTGTTCATCGACCGGGTGAACAAGTACCTCGTGTGCGCCCTCCAGGGGCCGCGCGTCTACTGGATCGACCTGTTCAAGTGGACGAGTGGCGCTCCCGGGTCGTCGCAGGTGGTGAACCTGCCGTACCCGAACAGCGCCCAGGCCACGGACGACATCGTGTTCCTGACCCAGTTGCGGAAGGCGATGATCCACGTGGACGTCGTGCCCGGAATCCAGACCGAGATGGTGGCGCTGGAGCTGCGGTCGGCCAACCCCGTGACCTATCCGAGCTTCACGACGCTGCCGCGGATCAACAAGCAGATGTACCAGCATCCGTTCGCGGGCGTCGTGACGTATCCGTGGTACGACTCGGGGCTCGGCCAGGGCGGCGAAGTGACGGTCGACATGACGCCGACGACGTACAGCCCGCCGCAGCAGCCGTTCGTGAATCACCTCACGCTGCCGTGCCCGCCGACCGATGCGTTCGACAGCACGCCGCCGCCGGGTGCCTTCACGATCGCGCAGCAGCCCGCCGAGCCCGGCGACGCCGTAGGGGTCGTGGGCTTCACGCTCACCGGTCTCGAGCCGGGATCGACGGTGCTTGCCGACGCCACGTCGGACCCGGGCATGGAGCCGACGGTGGACACCGCCGATGAAGACGGCGTCGCCGAAGGATTCACGTTCGGGTTCAGCGCGGGCACACACACTGTGTGCTTCACCGAGATCGACCCGGCTGGCAACGCCGCGCCGCCGAAGTGCATCAACGCCCAGCCGCTGTCGGTGCCGGGTGGCGACCTGCCGTCGCGGTTCGCGTTCCGGTTGTCGAGTGAACAGCCGGTGCGCGGCGAGGCTCGCTTCGCGCTCTCGCTGCCCGAGGGCGGACGCGTGCGTCTCGGCATCTACGACGTGACGGGCCGCCTCCGCGCGACCGTCGAAGACGGCGTGCGATCGGCCGGCGAACACGAGCTGGTATGGAACCGCGCGTCGTCGTCACGTCCCGTGGAGCCCGGCGTGTACTTCGCGAGGCTCACGTCGCCGCTCGGCAAGGCGACGGTGCGACTGGTCGTGGTTCAGTAGTCCGGACCCAACGAACGAGGGGCGGCGGGAGTGATCCCGCCGCCCCTCGAGTATTTCGGGTGGACGCCTAGTTGCGGCTGTTGCGGAGCAGCACGAGGCGGATGAGCTGGAGCGCCGACATCGCCGCCGCCGCCACGTACGTCAGGGCCGCTGCGTCGAGCACCGCCTTGGCGCCCGAGACTTCCTGCGGCGCCAGCGAGCCGCTCGCCGTGAGCTGCTGCAGCGCGCGCTTCGAGGCGTCGAATTCGACCGGCAGCGTCACCAGGTGGAACGCCACCGCGCCCGCGAAGAACAGGATCCCCAAATCCATCAGCATGCCGCCGATGCCGCCGTGGAAGATGAAGCCGATGAAGAACAGCGGGAAGGCGAGCATGCTGCCGAAGCCCGCCACCGGCGCCACGGCCGACCGGATCGCGAGCGGCGCATAGCCCTGCGCGTGCTGCAGCACGTGCCCGATCTCGTGCGCGCCGACGGCGATCGCGGCGAGCGAGGCCTCTTCATAGTTGTGCGACGACAGCCGCACCTTCTTTACGCGCGGGTCGTAGTGGTCGCTCAGCACGCCACCGACCTCTTCGATCGTGACGTCCGTGACCCCGTTGCGCGTCATGATGGCCTGCGCCATCTGCCGGCCCGTGAGCCCGTTCGCGGCGCGGATCTGGGAATACTTCTGGTAGGTGTGCTGGACCTTCCACTGCGCCCACATCGCGAACACGAGGGCGGGGAGGACGAGCAACATCGTGGGGTCGAAGAATCCGAACGGCATGGAAGGCTCCTCAAGAGTCCCGCATGGGTCCGGTGCGGAAACCGGTGATTCCAAACCATGTACGACATTTGGATGCGCACCCGCCCGGCGCGTTGCGCCGAACCGGCCAACATCTGAGCGCATGCGGGGTTCGGGGGCAAGTGGGGGGCGGACGTGCTATCGTTTTCGTCCGCAACGCGCGTCCCACGAGGAGGTTCGCCATGTCCGGCCCCGCCGTCGTCGATCTTCGCAGCGACACCGTCACCCGCCCGACGCAAGCCATGCGGCAGGCCATGGCGGCCGCGGAGGTCGGGGACGACGTGTTCGGGGATGATCCGACCGTGAAGGCGCTCGAGGCGCGTGTCGCCGAGCTGGCGGGCAAGCCGGCGGCGGTGTACGTCCCGAGCGGCACGATGGGGAACCAGCTCGCCGTGAACACGCTGACGCGGCCGGGCGAGGAGGTGTTGCTCGAGGCGGAGTCGCACATCCGGCGCTACGAGCAGGGCGGCATCGCGGTGAACTCAGGGGTCATGGCGCACCCGGTCGGTGGGCGTCGCGGAGCGCTGGCGCCCGCGGACGTCGAGGCGGCGTGGCGGGACGCGGCGGACGAGCACGTGGCGCGGCTCGCGTTGCTGTGCGTCGAGAACACGCACAACCGAGCGGGCGGCGCCGTCGTGCCGCTGGAGGCGATCGAAGCCGTGACCGCCGCGGCGCGCGCGCGCGGCATGCGCGTCCATCTCGATGGCGCGCGGCTGTGGAACGCGAGTGCCGCGACCGGCGTTCCGATCGCGCGCTGGGCCGCGCACGCCGACACGCTGATGATGTGCTTCTCCAAGGCGCTGGGGGCACCCATCGGGTCGATCCTCGTGGGTGAAGCGGACGTGATCCGGCAGGCTCGCCGCACGCGCAAGCGCTGGGGCGGCGCCTTGCGCCAGGTCGGTATCATCGCCGCGGCGTGCATTCATGCGCTCGACCATCACGTCGCGCGGCTCACCGACGACCATGCGCGCGCGAAGCGGCTCGCGGCCGGGTTCGCCGGGGCGCCGGGCGTCACGGTGATCCCGCCCGAAACGAACATCGTCATCGCCGAGTTGGACGCCGCGGGGCCCGCACCCGATGCGGTGCTCGCGGCCCTCGAGGCGCGCGGCGTGCGGATGGTGTCGTTCGGCGGGCGGCGGCTGCGCGCGATCACGCACCTCGACGTGGACGACGCCGGCATCGAACGCGCGATCGAGGCGTTCCGCGCGGTCGTGGCCGCGGATCCGGCCGGGGCCCGGCGCGCGTAGGCCCAGCCATTGAACGCCGGCATGGAGGCTGGCATTAGACGCCGTTGGGGCCGCGTGCTACCGTGCGGCCCGCTTTTTTAGGCAGCCCTCGAGCCCAAGGAACCGAGTGACGCACGAGCCCTCCGCGGCGGCGGGCACGCTGTATCTCGTCGCCACGCCGATCGGCAATCTCGAGGACATCACCCGCCGGGCGCTGCGCGTGCTCGGCGAGGTGGCGCTCGTGGCGGCCGAGGACACGCGGCACACGCGGCGGCTGCTCGACCATTACGGCATCTCGGTGCCGACGACGAGCCTGTTCGAGCACAACGAGCGGGGCAAGAGCGACCGGATCGTCGCGCGGCTGCTCGCTGGCCAGTCGGTCGCGGTGGTCACCGACGCGGGCTCGCCGGGGATCGCCGATCCGGGGTATCCGCTGGTGCGCGCGGCATTGGCGGCGGAGATTCGAGTCGAGAGCGTGCCGGGGCCCAGCGCCGTGCTGGCGGCACTCCAGGTGTCCGGACTGCCGACCGACGCGTTCACGTTCGCGGGGTTTCTTCCGGTAAAGTCGGCCGCCCGGCGACGCCGGCTCGAGGAGCTGCATGAGCGTCCCGAGACGATCGTCGTATTCGAATCGCCGCACCGGATCGACGCCTGCCTCGCGGATCTCGAAACGGTGTGGGGCGGGCGCCCGGTGGCGCTCGCGCGCGAGCTGACGAAGGTGCACGAGCAGGTGCTCCGCGGCACGGCGGGCGAGGTGCTGGCGGCGATGACGCCGGACCGGCGCCGCGGCGAGATCGTGCTCGTGCTGGGCGGTCGCACACGCAAGGAGGAGCGGGAGGCATGATGCAGACGCCCGGAGCGGCGCAGGCGATGGCGCCGCGCGGCACCGCGCTCGCGCGGTTCAAGGAGCGCGCGAAGGATCTCGCGCACGCGGCACTCCGTCCGATCGTGCGGGGGCTCGTGGCCGTCGGCGTCGGGCCCGACGCCGTGACGGTCATCGGGCTCACCATCAGCCTGGCGGCCGGACTGCTGTTCTTCGAGGGCGCCTTCCGCACCGGCTCGGCACTGCTGCTCGCCGCCGGCCTGTGCGACGTGCTCGACGGCGAGGTGGCGCGCGAGCGCGGCATCCACTCGGCGTTCGGCGCGTTCCTCGACTCGACGCTCGACCGGATCGCCGACGGCGCCGTGCTGCTCGGCATCGCGGGCTTCTACATCGCGAATCTCGTCGAGCTGGCCCACAGCCCCTCGCGCGTGCTCCTGGAGCTGTCGCGGGGCCTGGAGCCGCGCACCTGGGCCGTCGTGGCCCTCACGGCCATGGTGGCGGCGATGGGCTCGTTTCTGGTTTCCTACACCCGCGCGCGGGCCGAGGGCCTCGGGCTCGATTGCAGGGTCGGCTGGTTCGAGCGGCCCGAGCGCATGGTGCTGCTGATGATCGCCGGAGCGTTCGGGGTGGGACCGGTCATGCCGGGGGCGCTGCTGCTGCTCGCCGTGCTGTCGTTCGTGACGGCCGCGCAGCGGATCCGGCACGTGTACACGATCACGCGTCCCGGTTCGCCGGTGCGCATCGACGATCAAGAGGAGGCGGAACGTGGGTAAGGTGCGAGTCGCGATCATCGGCGTGGGCAACTGTGCCTCGTCGTTCGTGCAGGGGTTGCATTACTACCGCGCGGCGCGCGACACGGATCGCATCCCGGGGCTCATGCACGTGAACCTGGGCGGCTACCACATCCGCGACGTCGAGATCTCGGCCGCGATCGATATCGACAAGAACAAGGTCGGTCTGGACGTTGCCGACGCGATCGGCGTCTGGCCGAACAATACCTACGTGTTCACGAAGACCCCGAAGACCGGCGTCATCGTGCAGCGCGGCATGACCCACGACGGCCTGGGCAAGTACCTGTCGAAGATCATCGAGAAGGCGCCCGGCTCGACGGTGGACATCGTCAAGTTGCTCCGCGACACGGGCACCGACGTCGTCGTCAACTACCTGCCCGTCGGCTCCGAAGAGGCGACCAAGTGGTACGTCGAGCAGGTGCTCGAAGCGGGCTGCGCGTTCGTGAACTGCATCCCGGTGTTCATCGCCCGTGAGAACTACTGGCGCAACCGGTTCGAGAAGCGCGGCCTGCCCGTGATCGGCGACGACATCAAGTCGCAGGTCGGCGCCACGATCACGCACCGCGTGCTGTCGCGGCTGTTCGTCGAGCGCGGCGTGCGCATCGACCGCACCTACCAGATCAATTTCGGTGGCAACACGGACTTCCTCAACATGCTCGAACGCGAACGTCTAGAATCCAAGAAAATCTCCAAGACCTCGGCCGTCACGAGCATCATTCCCTACCAGCTCGCGGAGGGCGACGTGCACGTCGGCCCCAGCGACTACATCCCGTGGCTCAAGGACCGCAAGTGGTGCCACATCCGGATGGAGGGGACGACGTTCGGCGACGTGCCGCTCAATATGGAGCTCAAGCTCGAAGTGTGGGACTCGCCGAACTCCGCCGGCGTCGTGATCGACGCGGTGCGCTGCGCCAAGCTCGGCCTCGACCACGGGCTCAAGGGGGCGCTCGTCGCGCCGTCGGCGTACTTCAAGAAGTCGCCGCCCGTGCAGATTCCCGACGACGAGGCGCGCGTGCTGACCGAGGCCTACATCCGCGATCCGAAGGCGACCGAGAAGAAGCTCCGCGATCACGAGCCCACCGTGACGCGGGACAGCGGCTACGGCAGGACGAAGGCGAGCGCGATGGTGCGAGCGGCCAGCAGCGCGAAGAGCGCGGTTCGAGGCGAGGCCCAAAGCGGCCCTATGAGCGGCCCTATGAGCGGCTCCATGAGCGGCTCAAAGGGCGGGTCCCCGGGCGGCTCAAAGGGCGGTAAGCGCGGTTCCAGGTCCGCCATGAAGAGCGCCCCGAAGAGCGGCACGCAGCGCTCGGGCTCGCGCGCGGCGAAGCCGGCGCGCAAGCGCCGCACGCCCGCTCGATCGCGCTGACCCCTGGCGACGGGGACGTGATGCCCGGCCTGTTCGTGACCTTCGAGGGCGGCGAAGGGACGGGCAAATCCACGCAGATCGAGCGCCTCGCGGCGTTCGCGCGCTCGCGGGGCCTGGACGCGATCGTCACGCGGGAGCCCGGCGGCACGCCGATCGGCGAGGCGGTGCGGACGCTGCTACTCGATCTCGAGCACCGGCCGAGCCCTGAGACCGAGGTGTTCCTGCTCGAAGCGGCGCGCTCCGAGTTGGTCGCCACGGTGATCCGGCCCGCGCTCGCCGCGGGCAGCGTCGTGCTGTGCGACCGCTTCGACGACTCGACGCTCGCCTACCAGGGCGGCGGCCGCGGGCTCGATCACGCCACGCTCGCGGCGTTCAACCGGTTTGCCACGGGCGGGCTGAAACCCGACCTGACGTTTCTGATGGACCTGGAGCCCGGGCAGGGCTTGAAGCGCCGCGCCGGGTCCGGTGACGCCAACCGGCTGGACCGCGAGCCCGAGCCGTTCCACCGCCGCGTGCGCCAGCGCTTTCTCGAGCTGGCCGCGGCCGAGCCCGGGCGGTTCGTCGTGCTCGACGCGAGCCGCCCGCCGGCCGAGCTTGAAGTCCGGATCCGCGACGCGTTCGAAACGCGGGCGGGTGCTGCGAACCCAAAGGCGGAGCGTCGAATCTGATATAGTCGGTGCCCCGGCCGCAGGACCCCATCACGGGACGTCCGCGGCGCGCCGAGCACCGCCGGCGCCTGCCTTCCCGATCGCGGAGGTTCGTTGATCCAGCGACGAATATTCGTGGCTGTCCTGCTCGCCGCCCTGTTTGCCGTGGGCTGGTGGAGCGGGCGCGACGGCGGTCGCGGCGAGCTGTATTCCAACCTCGACACCTTCATCGAAGTGCTCCACAAGGTGCAGGAGAACTACGTCACCCCGGTGGATCCTCCGCGCATGGTGCGGGGCGCCATCCAGGGCATGCTCCAGACGCTCGACCCGTACTCCCAGTATCTCGACCCGAAGGAATACGCGAGCCTGAAGGACGTGACGCGCGGTTCGTTCACCGGCGTCGGCATCGAGGTGGGTCTGCGCGACCGCTTTCCCACGGTCATCGCGCCGCTCGAGGGCGGCCCGGCGTGGGAGGCCGGCCTCCAGACCGGCGACGTGATCGTGCGCGTGGACGGGCGCTCGACCGCGGACTTCTCGCTCGACGACGTCTCGAACGCGCTGCGCGGCACGTCCGGCAGCCACGTGAAGGTCGCGATCGCGCGCGAGGGCGACAGTGACGAGCGCGAGTTCGACCTCGTTCGCCGCGAGATCAACGTGGCGAGCATTCCCTACGCGTTCGTGACCGCCGGCGGGGTCGGCTACCTGCGGCTCGCCCGCTTCTCCGAGGACGCTGACGGGCGCCTGGCGAAGGCGCTGACGAGCCTGCGGGGGGCCGGGGCCACGAGTCTCGTGCTCGACCTGCGCAGCGATCCCGGCGGGCTGCTCGACCAGGCCGTCGACGTCGCGGGCGGGTTCCTGCCGCGCGGCTCGGCCGTGGTCTCGACGCGCGGGCGCGGCACGACCGTTGGGCAGTCGTACACCGCCCATAACGGCCGTCCCGAGACGGCGTGGCCCATGGCCGTGCTCGTCGACGAGGGCACCGCCTCGGCGTCGGAGATCGTCGCCGGCGCGCTGCAGGATCTCGACCGCGCGCTCGTCGTCGGCGAGACGTCGTTCGGCAAGGGCTCGGTGCAGAACCTGTTCCCGCTGCCCGGCGAAGCCGGCGCCGTGAAGCTGACGACGGCGCTCTACTACACGCCGAGCGGGCGCTCCATCCACCGCGGCGGCCGGGTGGCCGGAGCGGACCCGCTCGCCGACGACGATGACGATGACGACGAGGCCGACAGCGCCGCCGTGCGCGTGCCCGCGACCCGCGACTCGGCGCCCGCGGCGCTGTTCCACACGGCGGCAGGGCGGACCGTGCGCGGCGGCGGCGGCATCACGCCCGACGTCGTGGTGAAGTCCGACACGCTCGGGCCGCTGGCGATGGCGCTCGAGCGCCGGGGCCTGGCGCTGCGTTTCGCGCGCCGGTGGGACACCGCCCACCCGGCGCCCGATCCGCTGCCGGCCGAGGCCACATTGTGGCCCGAGCTCACGCGCTTCCTCGAATCGGAAGGCATGCGCCCGCCGGCGGACTCGCTGATGCTTGAACGCCAGCGTCTCGGCGAGCTCGCCCGGCGCGAGATCGCGCGCCGCCGCGGCGGCGACGCCGCGGCCGCACGCGTGGCGCTCGAGCACGACGAGGTGTTCCAGCGCGCCGCCGCGATCCTGCGCCGCGCGCACGTCGCGGGCGACGTGTTCGCGCTGTCGCGCGACGGCGCCACCACGGCCGACGCGGCGACGCGCCCGGCGCCCCGGCGCGAGGCCGCGAAGCGGCCGGTGCCCAAGCCTCCGGCGCGACGGACGCACCCGAATCTGTGACGCCCGTTCAGTGACGCCCCACTCGACTCCCATGGCCCTCGCGTTTCTCTGCGATTTCGACGGGACCGCCGCCCCCGATGACATCGGCGCGGAATTCGTGCGCCGCTTCGGCGTCGGGGCGACCGACGAGCTCGAGCGGGCGCTCGAGCGCTGGCGTCACGGCGACATCGGCCACCGCGAGCTGACGCGCGTCGAGTGCGGGCGGCTCGCCGTCACCGAGCCGCAGGCGCTCGCGTTCGCGAAGGAGTTCGCGGTGGACCCGGAGTTCGCCGGATTCGTCGCCGCGGCGATGGCCGACGGTCACCGCGTCGCCGTCGCGAGCGAGGGATTCGACTTCTACATCACCGACCTGCTGGGCAGGGCGGGACTGGGCGGGCTCGCCCTGTCCTCGAACCGCCTGGTCTTCGATTCCGGCCGTGCGATTCCCGAGTTTCCGCACCCGCGCGGCTGCGGCCGCTGCGGCAACTGCAAGGGCGCGCGCGTGACCGAGCTGCGCGACGAGGGGTACACGGTGGTCATGGTGGGAGACGGATTCTCGGATCGCTGCGGCGCCCGCGCGGCCGACCACGTCGTCGCCCGTGGCTCGCTGCTCGACTGGTGCGGTGCGCAGGGGCTCGAGGCCGAGCCGTTCTCTGGATTCACCGGGCTGACCGCGTGGATGCGATCGCCCGGCCGCGCCGGGCGGCCCGCTCCGGACGCCCCCGACACCCCCGTCGCCGGAAACACCGTGAACACTGGGAACACCTCGAACCCCCACAGAAACGGGGGCTGCTGATGCCGAAGATCGGCGTCGAGATCGACTCCCCGTTCGTCCTGGCGCCGCTTGCGGGCGTCAGCGATTCCCCGTTCCGCCAGCTCGCGCGCGAAAACGGCGCGGCCGCCGTCTACACCGAGATGGTGTCGGCCGACGGACTCACGCGCGGCAGCCGCGCCACGATGGACTACTGCGCCTTCGAACCGCAGGAGCGGCCGATCGGCATCCAGGTGTTCGGCTCCGATCCCGACACCATGGGCGAGGCGGCCCGCGTGCTCGACCAGCTGCCCGAGGCGCAGCGCCCCGACCTGCTCGACATCAACATGGGCTGCCCGGTGCGCAAGGTCGTCAACCGCTGCGCGGGCGCGGCGCTGCTCCAGGACCCGCCGCGGATCGCGGCGATCGTGCGCGCCATGGCGAAGGCGAGCCGCCTGCCGGTGACCGCGAAGATCCGCCTCGGCTGGGACGGCAACTCGCAGAACGTCGTCGAGGTGTCGCGGATCCTCGAGGACGCCGGCGCCGCCGCGGTCGCCATCCACGCGCGGACGCGGGCCGAGAAGTTCGAGGGGAGTGCCCACTGGGAGATGATCGGCGAGGCGAAGCGCGCCGTGTCGATCCCGGTGATCGGGACCGGCGACGTGCGCAACGAGGACGACGCCGTGCGCATGCTTCGCGAAACCGGCTGCGACGCCGTGATGCTCGGCCGTGCCGCGTTCGGCGACCCGTGGATCTTCCGCCGGCTGCGCGCCTTTCACGAGCGCGGCGAACGGCTGGCGCCCCCCACCGCCGATGAGCGGCTCGACGCGGGGCTCCGGCACCTCGGGTTGATGGTCGCGAGTGTCGGACCCGACGTCGCCGCGCGCGAGATGCGCAAGCACGTGGCCTGGTACGTGAAGGGGCTGCCGCACTGCGCGCGGGTCCGTGAGCAGGTGAACCACACGCGCACCGTCGACGAGATGGCGGCCCTGCTCCAGGCCTATCGCGAGGAACTCGCGCAGTTCGGCCCCGAATCGTTCGCCGCGGCCGCCGCGGCCTCCGCGGCCGCAGGGGCGGACGCGCCGGTCGCGCATGCGGCGGGCTGAGCTCACCGGGCTCCTGCGCCGCGTGAAGCG
>JANLWK010000077.1:0-2532 GCA_031364505.1 Candidatus Eiseniibacteriota bacterium
GAAGCCCCCGCGCGCGGTGAAGCCCGCGCGAACCGTGGGCACGCGCACGGCGTCCCGGCCCGCGCGCCGCGCCGCGGCCGCGCCGAAGCGCGCGTCATGACCGAGCGCAAGGAGGTCGCGATGATCGCCCGCGGTCTCCGCCGCGCGCTCGAGCGCGACGACGCGCTGGGCCTCGGCGAGCTGCTCGCGCGCGACGCCCGCGCCCCGCGCCGCGCCGCCGGCGCGACATCCCCGGACGCACCGGCGCGCCCCGCGATCACGAATGCAACGGCGGAGGAGCCCGTCGTTGCGGCATCCGCCAATGTCGATCTGTTCGGACGGGGAAACGTCGCCGTCGAGGCCCCCGCCGCGGCCGTCGCACCGCCGCTCGCCGCGCCCGCCGCGCCCGCCGCGCCCGTCGCGCCCGCCGCGCCGATCGAGTACCACCCGCGCGGCTGGGCCGAGCGCGAGGGCATCTGGTCGGCCTCGCTGCCCGTGCTCGAGGCCATCGCGGGTGAGATCGCGCCGTGCCGAAAGTGCGGCCTGTGTGAGACGCGCACGAACACCGTGCCCGGCGTGGGGTCGGCGCGGAGCGGCATCGTGTTCGTGGGCGAGGCCCCCGGCGCCGACGAGGACGCCCGGGGCGAACCGTTCGTCGGCCGCGCCGGGCAGCTGCTGACGCGCATCATCCAGGCCATGGACGAGGCGAAGCTCATCCCCGGCATGCCGCTGTCGCGCGAGACCGTGTACATCTGCAACGTGCTCAAGTGCCGCCCGCCCGAGAACCGCAACCCGTTGCCGCACGAGATCGAACAGTGCTCGCCCTATCTCGAGCGCCAGCTCGCGACGATCCAGCCCCGGGTCATCTGCTGCCTGGGCAAGTTCGCGGCCGAGCTGCTGCTCGGTGTCAAGGGCACGATCGCGAGCCTTCGCGGCCGGGTGTATTCATGGCGCGGCGCGAAGATGATCGTGACGTATCATCCGGCGGCATGCCTCAGGAACCCGACCTACAAGCGGCCGGTGTGGGAGGACATGCAACTCCTGGCCCGCGAGTACCTGACGGACTGACCGCCGCACCGGAACTTGAAGGTACGAATCGTCACGCCCCGCGCACCGCGCGGTGCCGAGACCGGAAGAGGACGACATCCATGACGGAGATGATCTCGAGTCCTCCCTCGGGGCCCCTGCCGCCCCAGGCCCTTGAGGCCGAACGCGCCGTGCTCGCCTCGATGCTGATGGACCACGAGGTCGTGGGCCGCGTCGTCGAGCAGGTCGAGGCCGGCGTGTTCTACCGCACGTCCCACCAGAAGATCTTCAACGCCGTCGTCGCGCTGTTCAATCGCAACGAGAAGGCGGACCTGGTGTCGCTCGCCGAGGAGCTGCGCAAGCGCAGCGAGCTCGAGATGGTGGGCGGGCCCGCGGCGCTGACGCAGATCGCCGAGTACCACGTGACCTCGGCGAACATCGAGCAGCACTTGAAGATCGTGCGCGAGAAGTCCCTGCTGCGCTCGCTCATCGGCGCGACGCGCGAGATCCAGCAGGAGTGCTTCGCGGCGAGCGACGAGACCGCAACGATCCTCGACCACGCCGAGCAGAAAATTTTCGAGATCACCGACGATCGCGTGCGGCAGGGCTTCGTGTCGATCCAGGAGCTGATGATCCCCACGGTCAAGCACGTGGAGGATCTCAAGGCACGCAACAAGGGCCAGAAGGTGTTCCTGACCGGCGTGCCGTCGGGCTTCGAGGACATCGACAAGAAGACCGCCGGCTTCCAGCGCGGCGACCTGATCATCATCGCCGGCCGCCCGTCGATGGGAAAGACCTCGTTCGCCCTGAACATCGCCGAGAACGCCGCGATCCGTTACAACCACAACGTCGCGATCCTGTCGCTCGAAATGAGCAAGGAACAGCTGGCGCTGCGCCTGCTGTGCTCGCAGACCGAGGTGCCGCTCTACCGCGTGCGCAGCGGCAACCTGTCGAACGAAGAGTTCAACATGATCCCGCGCAAGCTCCGCGACCTGTACCGGGCGCCGATCCTGATCGACGACACCGCCGCGCCCACGGTGCTCGAGATCCGCGCCAAGTGCCGGCGGCTCAAGTCCGAGAACAAGCTCGACCTCGTGATGATCGACTACCTGCAGCTCATCCGCACGAGCGGCCCGAACGAGAACCGCGTGCAGGAGATCTCGCTGATCTCGCGGTCGCTCAAGGCGCTGGCGAAGGAGCTCGATGTGCCGGTCATCGCGCTGTCCCAGCTCTCGCGCGCCGTCGAGCAGCGCACCGGCAAGGACAAGCGCCCGCAGCTGTCGGACCTGCGCGAATCGGGGGCGCTCGAGCAGGACGCCGACCTGGTGATGTTCGTGTTCCGCGAGGAGATGTACAACCGCGACGATCCCAAGCTCCGCGGCAAGGCGGAGATCCTGATCTCCAAGCAGCGCAACGGCCCGACGGGCGATGTGCCGCTCACGTTCCGGCACGAGTTCACGCAGTTCGTGCCGTACAGCCCGGTCATGGAAGGCGAAACCCAGCCCGACGCGCCTCCGGACGAGTTCA
>JANLWK010000169.1:0-1878 GCA_031364505.1 Candidatus Eiseniibacteriota bacterium
TAGTACGGGGCCCACGCCAGTCCCGGCGCGAACAACGGAACGAGCGCGAGTGCCGCCCAGGCGCCGCCGAACGTCGCGGCGCGCGTGCGCGACGACGCATCGGGCGCATCGACTGCATCACCGGCGGTCGACTTGAACTTACCCACCCCCGCGATGGTGAGGAGCAGCGGGACGAGGATGATCAGCGCTGGAAGTCCCTCGAAGAGTGCCGGGACGAGCCCGGAGTCCGGGCGCGGCACGCGCTCGCAATTGACGAACGCGCCGAGTGACTTGATCGCCACCGACATCGCGGTGACGCCCGTGGACGCGGGGGCCGCCTCCGGCGCGGCCGCGTGGCCGAGCAGGCGCGCGCGAAGCGTGGGATGAGTGGCGACCCACGCGAGCGTGAGCGCAACGGGGCCGGCGATGCGGCGCGCCGCCGTCCGCAACGACTCGCGCTGGATCCACAGCATCGCGAACATCATGACGCCGGGGACGACGCCGGCGGTCTCCTTGCTGAGCAACGCTCCCGCGAGCGCCAGCGTCGCGAGCGCGTCACGGCGGGACAGCACGGCGTGCAACGCGAGCAGCGCGAACAGCAGCATCCACGTCTCCTGCGCGCCGGCGCCCCACGTGAGGGCGCCCGACCACGCGCCCATCGCCGCGAGTCCCGCGGAGGCGACGGCCGCCGCGCGTTCGCCGTTCACGCGCCGCGCGAGGAGGTAGAAGGCGACGAGGCACGCCACCGCGAGCGACAGTCCCGCCAGGTGGAACGCGATCGGGTGGGCCGCGGCGAGGCGGTCGATGATCGCGAAGTACGTCTCGCGCGACCATGGCCGGTACCAGCCGTAGAGCAGTTCGCTCGGCGCCCACAGGCCGGCGAACGAGTGCCGCCGCACCTTCTCGAGAATCGTGTAGTCGTCGAACAGCAGCGGTAGCTGGACGACGTCCGCGAAGCGGGCCAGGAAGCACGCCGCGAGCCCCAGCAGCCAGCCGAACGTGCGCAGCGGGCGGGTCACGGGACGGCTTAGCACTAGTGGGTGAGCAGGATGCCGGTCACCTTGATGAAGGAGAGCGCGAATCCCGCCACGGTGGCCACGAGCAGGAGCAGTCCGACGATCTGGAGCGTGCGGCTCTCGCGCTGCTCGTCGCCGAAGCGCATCGATTCGGCCGCGACCCAGCCGCCCGCGAACCCGCCGCCGTGCGCCCAGTTGTTGACGCTCGGCATGAAGAAGCCCATCACGAACAGCACGATCGCCCACTGGTAGAGCTGCGTCGTCATCGTCGACACACCGCGACGGCGGCCGTAGACGATGAGCGCCGCGAGCAGTCCGAAGATGCTGCCCGACGCGCCGATCGAGGGGTTGCCCGTGGCAATGTTGGAGAGCACGAACCCGGCAGCACCGGCGACGGTGAAGATGATGAACGCGCGCGTCGTGCCGTAGACGTGGACGACGGAGGGCCCGAGATCACGCACCCACATCAGGTTGAAGAAGATGTGCAGCAGCCCGCCGTGCAGGTAGATGGCGGTGAACACGGTCCACCACCAGTGGCTCGCCCACGCCACGCCGCCCGTCATGCCGAGCTGGTAGAGCGCCCGCGACCCCGGCGAGAGCAGCGAGAAGAACCCGACGTTCTGGAAGATCGCTTCGGGCTGGAGCGCCAGCGACACGACGTACAAGGCCACGCAGGCGATCGTGATGATCCGTGGCAGGTCGAGTCCGCGTCCGAACAGGCGCTGGAGCTTCGGCGCCATGCCGAACATCCCCGGCCGCCACGCCCCGCAGAATGGGCAGCGCTCCTCGGAGACACTGATCAGCTTGCCGCAACTCGGACAGATCATCGATCCCTGGGGCATGGGATCGCAGCATACGGAAGTTCAACGACGGCGGCGAACGA
>JANLWK010000183.1:0-15228 GCA_031364505.1 Candidatus Eiseniibacteriota bacterium
GGGCACGCACAGCTTCGAAATCGTCGCTCACGACCTCGCGGACAACGTCGATCCGACGCCCGCGACCCGCTCGGTGACCGTCCACCTCGACGCGCCGAGCAAGTTCATCGTCGACGGGCCGGATCCGTGGACGCAGTCGACCTCGGCGTCGTTCACGTGGGACGCGATCAGCTCGCAGCCGTCGGCGTCGATCGAGTATGCGTGGAGGCTCGACAACGAGCCGCTCTCGGCGTACGCGCACGTCACGACGGCCTCGTATTCGAATCTCGCCGAGGGCGCTCACATCTTCCGCCTGCGCGCGAGGGACGCCTACGGGCTCGAGGACTCGACGACCTTCACCTGGACCATCGACTTCACGCCGCCCGACGCGATCATCACGGCCGGGCCGCCGGCGGGCGGGTATTCGGGAACGCAGGATCCGCAGTTCCAGTTCTCGTACGGCGACAACCTGTCGCCGCCGGGCACGGTCCAGTTCTCGTACTCGGTGGACAACGGCACGTTCTCGCTGTACTCGACCACGTCGCTCATCACGCTGAACGGGCTCGATCCCGGGCCGCACACCATCGCGGTCGTGGCGAAGGACGCCGCGGGCAACGTCGATCCGACGCGCGCGACGCGCGCGTGGACCATCGACATCGTCGGCCCGCAGACGGTGATCACCTCCGGGCCGGCCGACAACGTGATCGTCGATGTGGGCACGGTGTCGTTCGGCTTCACCGGCAGCGACGACGCCTCGCCGACACCGCAGATCGCCTTCGAGTACCAGCGCGACGGGCTCGGATACACGTCGCCCGCCTCGGTGCCGAGCGCGACGTTGTCGAGCCTCGGCGACGGGGCGCACACGTTCAGCGTGCGCGCGGTGGACCTCGCGGGGAACCGGGACGCCACGCCCGCCGAGCGCGCGTTCATCGTCGACGCGCTGCCGCCGGTGATCAGCTTCGATTCCGGGCCGGCGCAGGGCGCATGCATCACCGCGACGAGCGCGAGCGTCACCTGGTCGGCGACCGACGTCATCTCGGCGCCCGCCGCGATCCGCTTCGCGTGGCGCCTCGACACGAACGGCTACACGCCGTTCGGCACGGATCAGTCGGCGAGCTTCGCGTCGCTGTCGGAAGGGCCGCACACGGTGAGCGTCCAGGCGAAGGACGAGCGCGATCACGTCGCCACGGCGGCGCGCGCGTTCCGCGTCGACAACACGACGCCGGTGGTCAACCTGCCGACCACGCTGCTGCTCGACGGCAGCACGTTCCGCATCACGTGCACGGGGTTCGACGCGGGCGGGATCACGTCGTTCCGCGTCCAGGTCGCCACCGCGCCCGATTTCGCGAACATCGTGTCGGACTTGGGTATCGGCGCCGCCGGCACGCTGGACGTCACGGGCACGCCGGGGACGACGTACTTCGCGCGCGCGCTGGCGACCGACTGCGCCGGGAACGCGAGCGGCTTCAGCGGGCCGTCGAACGGCGCGGCGATCCTCAACCTGCCGGACCTGCTGGTCACGTCCGTCCAGGCGCCCGGGGCGGCGACGTCGGGCGCGGTGCTCGGTGTCCAGTTCACCGTCAGCAACCAGGCCGTCGGCGGCACGAACGCGCCGCAGTGGTCGGACGACATCTACCTGTCCCCGACGCCCGGCTTCAACCCGGGCACCGCGATCTTCCTGAGCCGCATCACGAACCTGACGTTCCTGAGCCCGAACGAGAGCTACACGGTGCCGGCCAACGTCACGATTCCGCTCGCCGTCAGTGGCACGCATTACATCGTCGTCGTGGCGGACGCGCTGAACCAGGTGCCCGAGACGAACGGGGCGAACAACGCCGCCGCATCGAGCGCGGTCGCCGTGACGCTCGGTGACTACGCGGACCTCCACGTCACGCAGGTCGTGGCGCCGCCGAACGCGCTGTCGAGCGAACTGGTCGAGATTCGCTGGACCGTCGAGAACGAGGGCGTGGGCCGCACGAACACCGACAACTGGTTCGACACGATCTTCTATTCCGACGATCCGGTGTTCGACTACATCCTCGACGGCGGCGGCGGCATCAAGCCACTGGACACGCCGGTCGGCACGTTCCATCACATCGGCGCCCTCGAGCCCGGCCAGGACTACACCCGCATCGAGCACGCGCGCGTGCCGGACGGCGTTTCGGGACCGAAGTACTTCATCGTGGCGTCCGACCTGCGTCTCGACGCGCCGGGACTCACGACGCCCGAGCGCGGCGCCGTGTTCGAGAACTTCACGGAACTCAACGCGACGACCGCCGATCCGACCGACGTGACGCTCCAGCTCCCGTCGGATCTCGTGGCGCAGCAGGTGACGGTATCGGCGACCGCGGCATCGGGCGGGCCGATCACGTTCGACTGGACCGTGGCGAACCAGGGCTTCAACACCACGCCCGGCGTCGTCTGGGTGGACCAGGTCTTCCTGTCGAGCGATCTCGTGCTCGACGGCTCGGACCTGAACCTGGGCGTGTTCGGCCATTCCGGCGACGTGCCGATCGGCCAGGACTATTCCAACAGCGTCACGGTGACGCTGCCCGTCGGAATCTCCGGCACGTACTCGGCGTTCCTCCGCGCCGACGCCTACAGCAACGTGGGCGAGCTGCTGGAGACGAACAACATCGCCGTGTCGCAGGCACCGGTGGCGATCACGCTGTCGCCGTGGCCCGATCTGGCGGTGGCGGGTGTGTCGGTGCCGGCCTCCGTCCTGGCCGGGCAGGTCGCCGCGGTGAGCTGGCGCGTGACGAACGAAGGCATCGCGCCCGCGACGGGTGGCTGGACCGACGACGTGTGGATCGCCCCCGGCGCCGGCAGCCTGTCGGGCGGCATGGTCGTCGCCGCGACACGTAACCCGCAACCGCTCGGCTCGGTCGAGGACTACACCGGCCAGGCGACGTTCGCGATGCCGGTCGGCATCAGCGGCGACTGGCACGTGTACGTGAACACCGACGCGCACGCCGAGGTATACGAGCACGGCGACGAGTCGAACAATCTCGGCGAGATCGGCGTCATTCACGTGAACCCGTACCCGCCGGTCGACGTGGCGGTGACGGCGGTGTCGGCACCGTCGGTCGCCTCCGGCGGCGGACCGCTGACGGTGACGTGGACGCTCCAGAACCTGGGCCAGGCGCAGACGACCGCGGGCGCGTGGAACGAGGAGCTGTGGCTGTCCGCGGACGCGACGCTCGACGGGGGCGACACGTATCTCACGACGACCACGCACGGCGGAGTGCTCGCGGCGGGTGAGACCTACACGCGAGCGTACACCGTCACGCTGAGCCGCAGCCTGTCGGGCCCGTACCATCCGATCGTGCGCACGCAGCCGGCCGCGCTCGACGACCAGAACACGTCGAACGACGTGCGTGCCGCGGCGTCGCCGGTGACGATCACGCAGGATCCCGCGCCGGATCTCGCGGCGAGCGCGGTCACGGCGTCGGCGAACGTCGTCTCGGGCCAGCCGATCGCGATCGACTGGACGCTCGACAATACGGGGCCGGGGCCCGCGACGGGCACGTGGTTCTCGAACGGCTACCTGTCGCACGACCTGTACCTCGACTCGGGTGACATCCTGCTCGGCAGCTTCCAGGGGCCGGCGTCGGTGGCGTCCGCGTCGAGCGTGCCGCAGCACCTGGACGCGACGGTGCCGAACTGGGCCACCGGTGCCTACTACGTCATCGTGCTCGACGACAGCCGCAACGACATCTATGAGGCCGGGTCCGAGGCGAACAATGTCGCCATCTCGGCGCCCGTGTTCGTGACGCTGCCCGACCCGGCCGACCTCGTGGTGCAGAACATCGTCGTGCCGCCGGTCGCCACGCCCGGTGAGCCGGTGACGATCACCTACACGATCGCAAACGTCGGCGTGAACCCGGCGGTCGGGCAGATCCAGAACGCCGTCTACATGTCGTCCGACAACGTGTTCCTGTCGACGCAGGATCCGCTGGTCGGCATCGAGACGCAGACGGTGAACATCCCGCCCGGTGGGCACACGCAGATGGCGATGCGCGTCGTGCTCGACCGGCCGATCGAGGTGAGCCAGGCGGGTGCCGTGACCGCCGAGCTGCCGCCGCTGTCGCCCGGCAACTACTTCGCCATCGTGCGCGCCAACATTCGCTCGAGCATCCGCGAGCTGGACTTCTCGAATGACGAGGCCGCCTCGCCGACGACGCTCGCCGCCGACGTCGCCGCGCTCACCCTGGGTGTGCCCGTCGACTTCCCGCTCCAGCGGCTGCAGGCGCGGTTCTACAAGGTCACGGTCGCCGACGGGCTCGACCTCACGTTCCGGCTCACGACCAACGTGCCGGACGCGACGAACGAGGTGTACGTGGCATTCGGCCGCGCGCCGACGCTGTCGGACTTCGACTTCACCGGCCCGGCCGAATTCACGGCCAGCCCCACCGTACTCGTGCCCGGGACGCAGGCCGGCACCTATTACGTCATGGTGCTCGCGCGCGATCTCGGCCTGCTCAACTTCACCCAGACGGGCACGCTCATCGCCGAGACGCTGCCGTTCTCGATCACGCAGTTCAGCCCCGAGGCGGGCGGCCAGGGCGGGCGCGTCACCGTGCGGCTGCGCGGCGCGGGCTTCCGGCCGTTCACGCAGGTGCGGCTCGAGCAGGGCGGCCTGCCCGCGGCGACGGCCTCGCTCGCGAAGTTCACGAACAGCACGGACATCCTCGCGCGCTTCGACCTGGCCGGCGTGCCGACCGGCGCCTACGACCTGGTCGCCACAAACGGCATCGAGTCCGTGGTCGCGCCGCGGCCGTTCGCGGTCGAGGACCCGCGCGTGATCGCGGTGCAGATCGGCGCCCAGAACCAGGACGTGCTGCGCCGCACGGCGACCGGCGCGTTCGACCTGTCGTTCACGAACACGTCCAACCAGGACGTGCCGGTGCTGAGGGCGCGCGTGCTGTTCCCCGCCAGCTCGATCCTCAAGAGCATCGAGACCGGACCGGGACTCTACTCGCGCAGCGAGCTGATGCCCGCGCGTTTCGCGCCCATCGCCGGGGACGTGGACATCGTCCACGCGCTCGACCGCGACGACTCGCTCGCCATCGTCGATCTCGTGGGCACGAACCTGTCGCCGGGCGAAACCCGCCGCGTCACGGTCGGCGTCGCGGGATTCGCGACGAGCCCGTTCTCGGTGCGCGCGATGGCCGAGGGCTCGGAGCTGCAGGCGTTCCTCGACCGCGAGGTCGCCCGCGACGAGGCCGCGCGGCTGGCGCTGCTCGCGAGTCCCGCCGGCGTGCCCGCCGAGGCGCTCGCGCTCGCGAGCGATCCGTTCGCGTTCCGCGACGCGGCACTCGACGGCAACTTCGTCGACACCGGCCTGCTGAGTGCCGCGGACGTGCTCGCGTACCTGACGGCACTGCCGCCGAACACGCTGCCGTCACCCGTGGCACCCGGCCCGACGGGCCCCCAGGTGCTGCTCGACGAGGCCGCGACGTCGTCAAACTGCGTCCCGCCGAGTGCGGTGCCCGACTGCCAGCCCGACGTCTCGGTCGCCGGCAGCGCGCTCCCCGGCTGCGTCGTCGTGTTCCCGGCGAGAGAAGAGGTCGCGATCAACGTCGCCGGAGGCGTCACCGCCGACATCGCCGGCAGCGTCGTCGGAGGCTACTCCGCCACGCTGTCCGCCAACGCCAAGATCGTCGCCCCCTGCGACCCGAACATCCTCACCGGGCCGGCGGGATACGGCGACCAGCACTGGGTCAATGCCGCGAACGCGATGCCCTACACGGTGAACTTCGAGAACCTACCCGGCGTGGCAAGCGCGCCGGCCCAGGTGGTCAAGGTATCGGTGCCGCTCGACTCCACGCTGGAGGCCACGACCTTCCGCCTCGGGAATCTCGGCTTCAGCGGCCACACCATCGGCGTGCCGTCCGATCGCACGAGCTTCAGCACCGAGCCGTTCTTCTCCGACGTTGGACTCCGCGTGCGCATTGTCTGTGGCATCGATCTCGCGACGCGCACTGCGAACTGGACATTCACGTCGATCGATCCGAATACCGGCCAGCAGCCGACGAACCCGTTCATCGGGTTCCTGCCCGTGAACAACACGTCGGGGCTGGGCCAGGGATTCGTCACGTACTCCGTGCGGCCGATCGTTGCGGGCGGCTCCGGTTCGATCGTACGTGCGAAGGGCGCGATCATCTTCGACGCAAACGCCCCGATCCCAACCGCCGAGGCGAGCAATCGCGTGGACAGGCGTTCACCGACGAGCAAGGTGCTGCAATCACAGGTCATCGATTCGACGCAGGTGTCGCTCAACTGGTCGGGCTCGGACGACGCGACGGGTGTCGGGTTGGAAGCGTTCTCGCTGTATATGCTCCAGGACTCTGGTCCCTACTCGCTGGTCAGCTCGGGATTGACCGGCAACGGCCTCACACTGCCGGTCGCACCCGGACATCGATACGCGTTCTATACGCTGGCGAACGACCACACGGGTAACACCGAGGGCACGAAGATCGCTCCTGACGTCGTCGTCGCGGCCGGCACGGTAGGGGTGCCGGGACATCCGACTCCGCGCGTCACGATGCTGCATCCGAACGCCCCGAATCCGTTCCACGCGGCGACGAGGATCCACTTTGAACTGGCGCAGGAGAGCGGGGTGTCATTGGAGGTCTTCGACATCCAGGGCCGCCTCGTGAAGCGTCTGCTCGACGGCAAGCGATTCCCGGCGGGGGACCACTCGGTGATGCTGGAACGGCTGCCTCGCGCGGGGGTCTATTTCTATCGCTTCCGTGCCGGGGAGTATCGTGCCGTCCGCCGGCTGGTGATGCTCTAGCGGACCGCACGCTCGGAAAGGCAAGTCGAATCGACGTGGTTCACGCATCCTGCTCGAAAATCATCCGTTGCGCCGCGCTGATCGTTACATGCGCGGCGCTTCTGGTATCGCCCGCTCATGCGGCATGGCAGAACTTCCGCAAGCAGGCGGGGGGTCTCGTCGACGACTACGTCCTCGATATCGTCGAGGCGCGCGACGGGGCGATGTGGTTCGCGACCCCGGCGGGGGTCAGTCGATTCGACGGCGTTGCATGGACCACGTTCGTGGACTCACTGCCTATCCCGAACGTCTTCGCACTGATCGAAGATCGCGAAGGACGATGGTGGTTCGGTACCCGCCAGGGACTGATAACCTACTCGGGCGGACACTGGTCGCCGGTGGACACGGCGGGTCACATGGTGGGCACGCAAATCAACGCGCTGCTCGAGGACACGCGTGCCGACGTGTGGATCGGAACGGATCAGGCACTTTCGCGATACGAATCCGGACCGAACCGCTGGAGCATCTATCGCGCAGACGCGCCGGGCCGCCTCTACGTTCAGAGCCTGTTCGAAGATTCACGCGGCAACCTCTGGGTCTCGACCATTCCGGGCGTCCGAAGGCTCGACGCCACGCGCACGGTCTGGACGACGTTCACGGCCGACCCGCAGGCGTTGGGGCGCGACAGCGTGCTCGCCATCGGGGAGGATGCGCAGGGTGGCGTGTGGTTCGGCACCGATCAGGGCGCGTATCGGTATCGCGACAACACGTGGGCCCACTACGGCGTGACGGATGGGTTGCCCTCCAACATCGTCACTGCATTCGCACGTGATTCGCTCGGGCACCTCTGGATCGGTACGACCGGCGGCCTCGCGCGGTTCGATGGCGCGACGGTGCGCGCCGACGTGCGAACGTCCGATGCGGTGGGACGCTCGCTCGGCCCCGTGAGCGCGCTTCGCGTCGATCGCAGCGGCAATGCGTGGATCGGCATCGGCGTGCCAGGGTTTTCGGCGGGAGTCACTCGCTACGACGGTACGACGTGGCGACACTGGTACTCCAACGCGGAGACGCAGAACTGCCCTGCCCAGCGTCCCACCAACATTCCGTGGCAGGACGTGCTGGGAAGCAACTGTCTGACCGCGGCATGCATCGATCGGCGCGGCGAGGCCTGGTTCGGGACGGAGTCAGGCGGCACGGGGCGCCTGCGAGCGAACGGTGCATGGACACAGCTCCGACGGGCCGCCGGCGTTCCCGTTTCCGACTCCATCACTTCGATCGTCGAAGACGGTCGCGGCCGGCTGTGGCTCGGCTCGGCGCGCGCCGGCGTGACGACGTTGGATTCGACGCGCACGGTCTGGACGCTCTATCGCGCCACGGACGGGCTGGCCGGCGACAGCGTGCTCACGGTGTTCGAAGACCATGCCGAACACGTCTGGGTAGGGACGACGAATGGTGCGAGCCGGTGGGACGGCGTGGCGTGGAGCCAATATCTCCGCGGTGGCGTGAGCGGAACGTCGGTTCACGTGCAGGAATTCGCGGAGGACGCCGACGGGCGAATTTGGATTCGCACCACGCTCGGTCCAGCCGACCAAGCGATCGAACTCCCTCTCTACTCGGTGGATCCGTCCCGAACGCAAGTGCGGGCGTGGAGCGCGCTCGATGGGCTCGCGAACGATAATGTGCATGCACTCTTGTTCGCGACGTCCGGTGCCATGTGGTTCGGCACCGATGCGGGTGCCAGCCGCTTCGCCGCGGGATCGTGGACGACCTGGAGCACGTTCGGCCTGCCCGCAGATCCGCGAGTGGGCGCCCTGGGTGAGGACGTGCATGGCGGGATATGGGCCGGCGTGGGCTACTCCGGAGCGGCACGATTCGACGGTGTGGCCTGGCGCGGGTTCAACGCCTCGACGATTGGCGGCGCTCCCGTCGTCAGGTTCTTCGGCGACCGCTCCGGAACCGAATGGGCGATCACCGCGCAATCAGGCGTCAGCCGCTACACGGGCGATCGGTGGCTCGCCTACGACGACCACGGCAATGGGCTCTCGTTCAATGAAGTGCTGGCGATGACCGAAGACACCCAGGGCCGGCTGTGGTTCGCGACTCGCGGCGGGCTTTCGGAGCACGAGCCGGACCGGGTTGCGCCGCAGACGGTGTTCGTGCTGGCGCCGCCGGTGTTGTCGGCGTCGCGGAATGCTTCGTTTGCGTTCGGGGCGGCGTATGGCGAGGCGAACGATCTCGAGTTCTCGACGTCGTGGGATGGGTCGTCGTTCTCGTCGTGGACGCCGCAGGCGACCTACGACCTCAGCGGAGTCACGGACACCACGCACACGTTCCAGGTGCGTGCACGGGACGCGCTGCACAATGTCGACCCCACCGCGGCGACGTACACGTTCCGGGTGGACGCGACGCCGCCCGCCGCGGAAATCGCCTCGCCCTCGTTCAGCCAGCCGGTGCGCGGCGTCGTCGCGGTACGCGGCACGACGGCGGATGCGCGGTTCAAGCGGTTCGACGTCGAAGCGCGCCCGTTCGGAGCGACGGCGTGGCAGCCGCTCGGCGGGTCGGCGATCGCGGTCACCGACGACACGCTCGCCGTGTGGAACACGAGCGCACTCGCCGACGGCGACTGGGAGCTGCGGCTGAGCGTTACCGACACGCTGGGGCTCGTGGGTATTTCGCGCGTGCGCGTGATCGTCGACAACGTGGCGCCGTTCGCGAGCGTGACCTCGCCGGTGCGCATCGTGGCGCGCGACGGGGGCGACGTCTACACGACGAACGCCGAGGTGCATCTCTACTTCCCGCCGGACGGCTTCGACCGGGACGCGATCGTGAACGTGGACGCGGTCGTCGATGCGTCGCTGCCGGACAACGTGCCTGGCGGCGGAGTGCGTGTCGGCGCGATCTGGGACATCGGGTGGAGCGGCGGCACGCTCGCGAAGGACGCGGTGCTGGAGCTGCGCCAGGGCGCGGTCGCCTACCCGTCGGCGACGAAGGTGGGGCCCTCGCTCGCGGTTCCGCCTCCGCCTCCGCCATCGGCGATCTACGTGGCGCAACCGGATCACACGTGGCGCCGGCTCGGCGGGACGCGGGTCGAGGGCACGTGGGGCCTCGAGCTGCCGCTCAGCGCGCCGGGGCGGTATGCGCTGTTCGCCGACGCGACGCCGGGCCCGGTCGCCGGCGGTGTCTCCGCGCTGTCGCTCACGCCGCGCGCGTTCTCGCCGCGCGGCGCCTACGCGCGATCGGACGTTGCGATCGGGTTCACGCTGGCTCGCGGAGGCTCGGTCACGGTGAAGGTCTACAACCGCGCCGGACGGTTGGTGCGCGAGGTCGCGCGAAGTGTCTCGGCCGGCGCGGGCGCGAACATCGTGCGCTGGGACGGCCACGACGACGACGGGGACATCGTGGCGGCCGGGCTCTATCTCGTGACGGTCGAGGCGCTGGGCGAGACGCAGACGAAGACGCTGGCGGTGGTGCGATGAGACGCGTTCCCGTGATGCCGGTCCTTGCGGCCATGCTCGCGGCGGGCGCCGCCCACGCGGCGCCGAGCAACCAGGTGCCGATCGGCCCGCGCGCGATCGCGATGGGCGGGGCGTTCTCGTCCATCGCCGACGACGCCACCGCGGTGTTCTGGAACCCGGCGGGGCTCGCGCGGATCGGGCACCAGGAGATCACGTTCAGCCACGCGGACCTGTTCAAGACCGGCATCCGCGACAACTTCGCCTCGTTCGTGCTGCCGCTGTCGCCGGACCAAGCGACGGCGGTCGACTGGTACCGATCGGGCTTCGACGACGACGAGCTGGCGTTCAGCGAGAACCGCGTCGACGTTGCGTGGGCGCTCAAGCTGCGGCGCAACGTGTGGGTCGGCGCGGGCGGCAAGTTCATCACGCGCGGCACCGATCTCGACGGCACGAGCCTCCGGCAGGAGAAGGGCGCCGGCGCCGACCTCGGCGTGCTCGTCACGCCCATCGATCGCGTGCGCCTGGGGTTGGTCGCGCAGGACGCGTTCGACACGCGGGTCAAGGCGACGGGCGGCGAGCGCGACATGGCGTACCCGCGCAACCTGCGTCTCGGCGCCTCGTACACGCTGCCGCGACGTGGCACGCTGGCGCTGGACGTCGACGATCGCGTGCACGCCGGGCTCGAGGTAACGCCGATCGACGCCATCGCACTGCGGGTCGGCACCGAGCACGATTCGCGCGACGACGGCGAGACGTGGACGTACGGCCTGGGGCTCAAGGCCGGGTTGTTTCGCGTCGACTGGGCGCGCGTCGACGCGCCGAGCCTCGAGTCGACCGATCACTTCGCGCTGGCGATGGAGTTCAACTTCAACCCCGCGCAGGTTCGGATCGAGAAGCTCCAGGCCCGCGACGTCTACACGTCGCTGTACAAGTCCTACGCGCGCGAGCCGTTCGGCACGGTGCAGCTGCGCAATCTACAGGACCGCCCGATCACGACGCGCATGAGCGTGTTCGTGCCCGAGTTGATGGACGCGCCGTCCGAGCAGGAAGTCGTGCTGCGCCCGCGGGCCGTGCAGCAGGTGCCGCTCACGGCGGTGCTGGCCGAGCGCGCGCTGCTCCAGCGCGGCGACCAGCCCGTGACGGTGCAGATCGCGGCCACCTACCAGAGCCAGCGGGTGCAGCGCCGCGAGAAGTCGAGCGGGCGCGCCATGGCCTACGCGCCGGGGGCGATCGAGTGGAGTGCCGGCACCGAGCAGGCGGCCGCGTTCGTGACGCCGCGCGACCCCGCGGTCGACGGGCTGGCGCGCGAGGCCGCGCGGCTCGTCGCGCTCGACACGTCGAACCCGTTCGGCAACCGCAATCTCGCCTTCACCGCGGCACTCGTCGACGCGCTGGGCGAGCTGGGTGTGGCCTACGTGCCGGACCCGCAGAACCCGTACCAGGTGATCGCCGAGACCGAGCACGCGGTCGACACCATCCACTATCCGTACCAGACGCTCGCGCGCCGCAGCGGCGACTGCGACGACACGACCGTGCTGATGGCGTCGCTGCTCGCGAACGTCGGCGTCGCGACGCGGTTCGTCGACGCGCCGGGCCACATCTTCCTGCTCGTCGACACGGGGCTCCACGAGCAGTCCCGCGACGCGCTCGGCGTCGACAGCACGATGTTCACAATCGAGGACGACGCGGTGTGGATCCCGCTCGAGACCACGGCGGTCGGCAAGGGGTTCGCCGAAGCGTGGCGCGCGGGTGCCGAGGAGTACGCGACGTGGTCGGCGCGCGGTGCCGTGGGCACCGTCGACGTCATCGAGGCCCAGACGCGCTACGAGCCCGCGCAGCCGCCGGGCGAGCGGAAGCCGGTGGTGCTCGACGCGGCGGGCGTTTCGGCACGGCTCGCCGCGGACGCGAAGGCGGTCGGCACGATGCGCGACGCGTACTTCGCCGCGCGGTTCGGCAGCGTCCCGCGCGAATTGGAGGCGTCGGCCGGGGCGCTCGCCGAGGTGGCGCACGCGACGATGCTGGGCGGCGACCTCGCCGGCGCCCATTCGCTGCTCGGAGACGCCCTCGCGAAGGCGCCGCAGTCGGGCAGCCTGCACAACAACTTCGCCATCGTGCTCGCCGGACTCGACAGCCTGGCCGAGGCCGAAGATCACCTTTGGACCGCGCTCGCGATGGGAGCGGACGAACCGGGCGTGTGGCTGAATGCGGGCATGCTGCGCTGGGCGCAGGGCGACACGACGCGCGCGATCGAGTTGCTCGCGCACGGCGTCGCGGCGGCGGGCGGCACGGCCGACGCGTTCCGCCTGCTCGCGCTGTCGGCGGAGGACTCGACCGACCGCGCCGCCGGAGCGCCGGTGACGAGCGCCGGAATGCGGGCCGCGCTGCGGAAGGCCGCGGCCCGCGTGCCCGCGACGAGTGCCGCGAAGCCCGCGACGGGCGCGCGGCCGGCGTCGGTCCGGCCCGTCCGGCCGCCGCGCCTGCGCGTCGCGGCCACGCGCTCGGCGATGGACGAACCGTTCGAACGACATCTCTACTGGATCGAGTGACGTCTTCATGAAAGGAGCACGCACATGAGAGGCACTATGTTCACGGCGCTCGTCGCCGCGTTTCTGATCGTCGCGATCACAGGGGCCGCCCCGGCCGCGGCGACGGCCCCGGCCACGAAGACGGCCCCGGCCACGGCGACGGCCGCGACGACGGCCGAGCCGCCGGCGACGGACTCGCGCGGCGAGTACGGCGTCATGCTCGCGATGTCGGGCCAGCCGGAGCGCGCGGAGTCGCTGTTCGTGTCGATGCTGTCCAACACGCGCGGCGACGCGCGGGCGCTCAACAACCTGGGCAACCTGCGCGTGCTGCGCGGCGAGCCGGCGGTGGGGCTCGCGTTCTACGACCGGGCGCTGCAAGGCGACTCGGCGGACGCCGGCATTCATCTCAACCGCGCGACGGCGCTGATGTTGATGGGGGATGACGCGCGCGCGCAGGCGGCGGCGGCACGCGGGGTCCAGCTCGCGGGCGGGCTCGAACACGCCCAGCGCGTGCTCGGCCTCAAGGCCGACACGCCGGCGGCGGGGAAGACGGCGGCGACTAGCCGGGTGGCGACCCAGGTGGCTACGAAGGCCGCAGACAAGGCGCTCGTGACGCGCGACGAGGTGCGCTCGATGCTGCAGCGCGCGGCCGCGGCCGTGCCGAAGGACACGGCGCGCACGACCGCGCCGCCGCTGCCGGCCGGGCGCAAGAAGTCGCCGACGTGGCGGTCGGCCGGGCCGCGCGCCTCGGATCTCTCGGACGCCGCTACCGTGCTCTACTGGAAGAAGTAGTGGCCGGTTCGGCCGCCGCCCCGCGCCCGCGCTCGCCGCGGCTGCCGGTGCTCCACGGTGTGCTCGTGGGCATCGTGGCGGCGGCGCTGGTGTCGGCGCTCGCGCTCCTCGGCGTGTTCGAGCAGACGGACCTGCGCTTCCACGACTGGCGCTACCGCATCCGCGGGCCGATCCCGGCCTCGTCGCGCATCGCGCTCGTCGAGGTGGACGACGCGACCGTGTCGGCTTACCGCAACTGGCCGCTGCCGCGCGAGACCTACGCGCTGCTGATCGACGCGTTGGAGCGGGCCGGCGCCCAGGCGATCGGCTTCGACCTGCTGTTCCTCGGCGACAGTCCGGAGGGGAGCGGCGGCGACGAGCTGCTCGCCGCGGTGACGGCGCACTCGGAACGCGTCGTTCACGCCGTGGCGTTCCTGTCCGACGACCCATCGCTCGCGAGCGGGGCGAGCGAACCGTCACCCGACCCGACGCTGCTCGTCCGCGGCGGCCGGCCCGTGTCGCACCAGCGGCTGCCGCTCGCGCGGCGGATCTCGCTGCCGTATGTGGCGCTGCTCCACGCCGCGAGCTCGCTCGGCCACACCGCCGTGTCGGTGGACCGTGACGGCGTGGTGCGGCGGATCCCGCTGTTCGTGCGCTACGGGGACCTGGCCTACCCGTCGCTCGCGATCCGTCTCGTCGAGGTGGCGGCCCGGCGCGACTCGACGCTGCCGCAATTCGAGCTGGACGACCGCGGTGTCCGGCTCCACTGGCACGGCCGCCAGCTGCGCGTGCCGGCCGACGACGAGGGCGCCACGTCGATCATCTACGCCGGCGATCGCGCGGCGTTCCCGCAGACCCACTCGATGCTGCGCGTGCTGCAATGGGCGCGCGACGGCGACACGCTCGCGCTGGCGCGGGCGTTCCGCGGCCGGCTCGTCATGGTGGGCGCCACGGCGGTGGGCGAGGTGGCGACCGACGTCGGCCCGACGCCGTTCGCCACCTCGGCGCCGCTCGTCTACATCCACGCGAACGCGATGAACGCCGCGGTACAGGCGCGCTTCCTCCAGCGGCCGTCCCCGGCGGTCGTGATTCCCGCGCTGCTGCTGATGGGTGCCGGCCTCGGCGCCCTGTTCTCGGCCTGGCCGCTGCTCGTGTCGACGCTCGTGGCGCTCGCGGCCCTGCTGTTCGTCGGTGCCGCCGACGTGCTGCTGTTCGTGGCGCGCGACGTCGGGCTGCCGTCGACGGCGTTCCTGCTCGTCTCGCCCGTCGCCTGGATCGCCGTCGAGGGCTATCGCCGCGTGGTGACCGAACGGCAGACGCGTCACCGCGAGCGCGAGCTCGAGGTGGCACGCGGTATCCAGCGCAAGCTGCTGCCGGCCGGGCCACCGAGTGCCGCGGAGCTGGACGTGTTCGGCGTCAACGTGCCGGCCGAGGCGGTCGGCGGCGATTACTACGACTGGATCCCGCTCGGCGAGGACGACCTCGCGATCGTCGTGGGCGACGTCTCGGGCCACGGCGTGCCGGCGGCGCTGCTGATGTCGCACCTTCGCGCGTCGTTCCACGCCGAGGCGCGGCCGGGCCTGGCGCCGCGTGAAATCGTGCAGGCGATGCATCGCTCGCTCGCGCGCGCGACCGAGCCCAACCGCTTCGCCACGTTCTTCCTCGCCATCGCCTCGCGCCGCGAACGCCGGCTGCGTTACTGCAACGCCGGCCACAACCC
>JANLWK010000207.1:0-6215 GCA_031364505.1 Candidatus Eiseniibacteriota bacterium
GGCGCGCGACGGCGCGGGAGCCGGCGCCGCGCGAGCGGCCGCGGCGCTCGTCGCGGGCGCGTGGGCGATCGCCTCGAGGGCCGCCGCCGCCACGAGCCGCCACAGCGCACCGGCGATCCCCAGTGCGCCCGCGCCGCCGGCCACGGCGATCGCCGCGATGCCGCCGGCGAGCAGCGCGACCCGCCCGCGCTCGGCGGGACGCTCGAGCCAGGCCCGCAGCGCCGACGCGGCCGTGACGAGCGCCAGGGCGAACACGGCGACGATGCCGAGCGCGCCGTGTGTGGCCAGCGTGTGCAGCAGCACCGAGTGCGAGTGGAACGGCAGCCCCGCCCACTCGCGCCGCCAGTACTCGGCGGTCTGGTAGATCGGAAACGTCAGCTCGTAGGTCGCCGGGCCGGTGCCGAACACCGCGTGCGCGCGCCACGCGGCGATCGACGTGCGCCAGATCTCGGCGCGCGGGCTGCCGGCGACCCCGACGCCCGACTCGACGCCCATCTCACCCGCGCGATTCGAGAACACGCTGTCCCACCCGCCGCTCCAGAACAGCGCGACGACACCCACCGCGACGCCCATGCCGACGAGCACGGTGGCCGGGTGCACGCGCAGCGATCGCCGTGCGATCACGAGCAGCGCCGCGGCGGTGCCGAGGCCCGCCGCGGCGCCGAGCCACGCGGCACGCGAGAACGTGAGTGCCGTGGTCGTCACGAACAGCAGCGCGAGCGGCGCATGGAGCCAGCGCCGCGACGGCACACGGGCGAGCTGGACGAGCGACCACGCGGCGCCGGTCCCGGCCACCACGCCGAGCAGGTTGGGGTGCCCGAGCGGACCGAACGGGCGCGTGATGCCGCCATAGGGCGACGTGCGCGACCACGGCAGCGGATCCAGGTGGCCGACCTGGAGCATCGCGTACAGGCAGGCGAGTGCCGTCGCCACGAGCGCGAGATCGATGGTGCGCTCGAACGCTCTTGGCGGCGCGAGCGCCTCGCGCGCCGCCAGTGCGATCGCCGCGAGCGCCGCGCAGGTGAGCAGCCCTTCGTATTGATACCGGTCGCCGAAGACGCTCATGCGCGGCGAGACGGACGTGAGCGTCGTCAATGCTTCGACGCCGAGCCATGCGGCGAGCGCCCACTCGAACGGCGTGGGCCGGCGGGTGCGCCAGGGCCGCGCGACGCACCACGCGGCGAAGGCGCCGGCGCCGATCACGCGCATTGCGAGCGCTTTCGGCACCTCGAACTGCTCGACCAGCCCCGGCCAGAAGACCAGGACCGAACACACGAGCGCCGCGCGGAGCCAGATCACGCGCGGCGCTCGATGACTTGGGAGCGATGGACCGGGATCAGTGAACGTAGACGATGCGTCGCTGTATCGCCCGGCCGTTACCGGGATACACGCGCGCGAAGTAGACGCCCGCGCCCATGCGCTGGCCGGAATCACCCTCGCCGCGCCAGATCCAGAAGCCCTCGGTCGCACTACCCGCGTCGCGAATCCGGCGTACGCGTCGTCCGTTGACGTCGAAGATCTCGATTCGCGTACGGCCGATGCCGCCGTTCCAGCGGAACGCCAGCTCGCGCGAGAACGGCTGCGGGTCGGCGCGGAGCGTGAACACGGTCGCCACGCGCGGGGCCTGAGGTGCCGAGATCGTGCCGTTCGGCACGCCGATGATGCGGAACGCGAGATCCCGGAGCGGCGCGCCGCTCCACGCCGTGGCCGTCGCGGATCGCTGGTAGAACGCGCCGTCGGGATACTCGTCGGCCGTCGCGGTCGCCGGCGTGGTCGTGCCGAACGCCCACCCGGCCGGGCCCTGGAGCACGAGCCAGTAGAGCTGGCCGGGCACGAGCATCGGCGGCGACGTGAAGCGCGACGAGGCCGCCCACGTGTCGCCCAGTTCCATCCCGTAGGCCTGTTCGAAGTTCGCGGTGGTCGTGACGTTGATCGCGGTCGGCGGCGGCGCGCCGATCGATGTCGCGGGCACGACGGCGACATGGAAGCGGGGCCTGAGCGCCGGTTGCGACGGGGCCGACGGAATGGCCAATTCGATCCAGTCCGCGCGGACGGGCGCCGCCACACGGAACGACTGCACGCACTCCACCGTCGGGACGACCGTTGCCGTGATGATGCCGCCGACCTTCGTGACCTGCTGGGCCACGCGCCACAGGTAGCCCTCGGGATCGCCGTCGGCGTCCACCCAGCCGCCGATGGACCCGCTGGACGTGCCGGTCACCGGGACCCACCCGAAGCCGCGGTCTTCGATCGCCGCCGTCATCGTCAAAGCCGTCGCGCACAGGCCGACCTTGGTCCGATGCGTCACCGGCGCATCATTGCCGATGATGAAGGCCGCGGAGCGGTCGAGAATCGTCGGCGTCGAGGTGATCGGGCACACCACGATGGGCCGGCTCGTGGTCATGGACTCGTAGCCGAAGTTGCTGCCGCGGACCGTCAGGACAACGTTGTCGAGCGGATACTCGGCGCCGTAGCAGCAGGAAGTTTGAGTCGGACCGCCGGCAAAGGCGATCCGCGCCGTCAGCGTCACGGTTTCGGGATCACCATCGCTGCCGACCGCGACCTGGAACGTGCGCATCGCCGTCGGCGTCGGGCATGTGATCCCCTGTGCCATCCGCCGCGGCGCCTGCGTCGCGAGGTTGGGCGGGTAGAGCACGCTCGTTGCCGTGCACGGCGGCGACGTGTACACGGTCTGCGCCGTGGACGTCGCCGCGTCGGCGAGCGAGCGCGTGACGCCGATCAGCCGGAACGCGAGGTCGCGGTTCGACAGTTCGGCGTACTGCGAGAGCGGGCCGCTCTGGACGAACAACTTGCCGCTCTCGAGCCGCGGCGTATGCGTCACCGAGATCGCGCCGTACGCGCCGCTCAACTTCGCGCGCAGCCAGTAGTCGACGCCGGACGTCAGCGTGATCGGGACGGGCTGCCGGGTGCTGGCCTCGAACAACCCGGCGGTCCGAGTGATGGTCGTCGGGCTCGTGAACAGCGACGCCCCGGCGGTCATGGTGGCGATCACGGGCCCCGCATAGAGGCCGCTGTTGTCGGGTGCGTTCTCGAGCGGCGCGATCAACTCCATCTCGAGCGGGAATCCGGGGTCGACCTGCGACGACGGCAGGCCGATCTCCATCCACTCGAATTCGCCGGTCACCGGCACGCGGAACTGCTGGACGACCTCGGAGGTTGCCGTCGGCTCGATCCGCTCGGTCCAGTGGATGATCTGCTGCAGCGCCTCGAGCTGGCGGCCGTTCGGCTCCGGGGCCGTGCACATCGACCGGCCCAGGGTCCCCGACGTGACCGTGACCGCCACGTATCCGGTGCCGTCGTCGACGACGATCGGCGTCAGCGTCGGGGCGTTTGCCTCGTACCGATAGCCGACGCCGGCGGGCGCGAGCTGGGTCGTGCCCGGCACGTACACGTCACGGCCGATCAGCTCCATGGCGAGATTGCGATCGGTCGCGTCCGCGGCCTGGGTCACCGAGTGCACGATGACGGGATTGCCGTAGCTTACCGACTCCCAGCCCGGGCCTTCGGCGGTGATCGTGGCGCAATCACGGCACCCCGAGCTGCGGAGCACGAGGGTCGAGACGTCGGGCGGCAGCGTGGACGTGCCCGTCACACCCCAGCGCAGGTTCGCGGCCTCGACCGCGTTGTCCCAGACCGTCACCACAGGAAAGGAGAATTGCGAGATGTTCGGTACGAGCCCTGCGGTCAACGTGACGCTCTGCGCGATGATGAAGCCCGACTTGATGTCATATTTGACGGTCGGAGTCACCACGGAGGTCGCGAGGGGTCCGCACTGAGGCGGCGGGCCCGGATCGATGAAGTCCGGCACGCCGATGATGCGGAACGCGAGATCGCGGTTCGGGTCCGCCGTGAATGCGCCCGTGCTTCCGGGGCGCCGGAACAGGGTTCCGTCGGGATAGTTCGTGCCGCCGCTCGACAGCGTCGTGCGCATCGACCACTGGTTGCCCGTGTCGACGCACAGCCAGTACGTGTGTCCCGGAACGAGTTGGGCGAGCCGTTGCAGCTTGGTCGTCGCGGCCCAGACGCTGAACAACTGCTGGCCGGGTCCCGGCGTGATGAGGCCGGCGGTGTCCGACGTCGGGAGCGGCGAGGACGCAGGCACGGACAGTCCAGTCGGGTCGACGATCGCGACCTGGATCGGCCCCTGCGACGGTGACGAGTCCAGGGCGAGTTCGACCCACTCGACGGTTACCGTGGCCGGCACCGTGAACGTCTGGACGAACTGGGCCGTGGTCGCCGTGACCGTGACGTTCGAGGCGAGCGACTGCGCCAGCACGCGCAGGGACGGGTTGTGATGGTCGCTGGAGAAGCAGACCTGGTGGTTGACCACGGGGCTCGTCCCGGGGATCGGCGAGAACGTGCTGCCGGTCTGGACCATCGCCGGGGCCAGGTCGGCCGGGCCGTTGTCGTCGTACATGATTCCGCTCGGGACCGACGATCCCTGGGCCGCGATGGAGAACGCGACGCGAGTGACCGGATCCGCGCCGGTCACGAGTTTCTGGACGATCGGACGATCGAACGTGGCGTCGAGCCACTGCATGCCGGGATTCACGGAGAAGCAGAGGGCACGCGCGAGCGGCACGGAGCCGAGCGTGGGGTCCTGCGCCGTGTCCTTGAACAGGCCGAGGGTGACCTCGTAGGTCGTCGGCGCGAACGACTGGATCTGGATGCTGACGTCCTCGTCGGCGGTGATCGTGGACGCGCGCCAGTAGACGCGCTGGTCGCCCTGGGCGAAGTACACCACCGTGCCGCTGACGGCGACGGCGACGCCGGCGGGGCACGCCTGCGGTTCGTCACCACTGAGCGTGCCGGTCGGCCCCGCGGCGGCGGCGCGCGCGGCATCCCCGCGCATGCCGGCCACGGTCGCGGCGAGCTTCGGGGCCCACGTGCCGATGCGGATCGGACTCGTCTGGGCGCGCGCCGCCATGACGACGAGTGCGGCGACGAACACGGAGGGAAGCGAGCGGAGCAGCGTTCGTCCAAGGGTCACAACGGCCTCCGGGCAAGTGCGTCGCAAATGAAGGAGTTGCGTGCTCGATGAGGGTAGGGCCCCGGGGGGGTATGAGGCCAGCGCTTTCTGGCAACGCGGCGGGGCCGGAGAGCCGCCCGTGACGCGCGTGGCCAAACGAAAGCGCCCCGGCGGTGAACCGGGGCGCGGTCTTTCGTTCGGCCGGCGGCGGCAAGCGGTCAGGCCAGCCTGGCTCCTTTCAGAGGGGATGTTCCGGGCGCGCGAGGTCCCTATCGATGAGGGCCCGTCACCCGGTGGCGTAGCGGTCGGCGACTTCCAGCGCCTTGTCGATCGCGGCCAGGCCCTCGCGGGCCTCGTCGGCCGTGGTCGTGCACGGCGGTGTCACCTGGAGCCGGTTGAAGTGCGCGAACGGCCACACGCCGCCCGCCTTGCACGCGGCCATCAGCTCGGCCATCGGCTTCGCGTCGGCGCCCGACGCGTTGAACGGCACGAGCGGCGCCCGGGTCTTGCGGTCGCGAACGAGCTCGATCGCCCAGAACACGCCGAGCCCGCGGACCTCGCCGATACTCGGATGCTTCGCGGCGATCTTCTGCAGCTCGGGCCCGATCACGTCGGTGCCGAGCTTCCGCGCGTTCTCGACGATCTTCTCCTCCTTGAAGATGCCGATGCTCGCCACGATCGAGGCGCAGGCGAGCGGATGGCCGGAGTAGGTGAGGCCGCCCGGGAACACGCGGTCCTTGAACGACTCGGCGACGCTGCGGCTGATGATCACGCCGCCGACGGGGATGTAGCCCGAGTTCGACCCCTTGGCGAACGTGATGAGGTCGGGCGTGACCTTCCAGCGGTCCACGGCGAACCACTCGCCGCAGCGGCCGAAGCCCGCCATCACCTCGTCGCACACCATCACGATGCCGTGCTTCGTGCACAGTTCGCGGACGCCGGCGAGATAGCCGTCGGGCGGGACGAGGATGCCGTTCGTGCCGACCACGGTCTCGAGCACGATGGCCGCGACGGTGTGCGGGCCCTCGACCATGAGCACGTTCGCGAGATGCTCGAGCGCGCGCTCGCACTCCTCGGCCGGCGTCGTCGCGTGGAACGCGGAGCGGTAGGGGTACGGGCCCCAGAACTTGACCACGCCCGCGGCTCCCGGCTCGTTGCCCCAGCGCCGCGGGTCGCCCGTCAGCATGATCGAGTTGCCCGTGGCGCCGTGGTAGCTGCGGTACGC
>JANLWK010000236.1:0-17115 GCA_031364505.1 Candidatus Eiseniibacteriota bacterium
GCCGTTCGCGACGTACGAGACGATCGAAGTGATGATCATCAGCACGCGCATGACGAAGATCCACACGAGGAACATCGCCTTGTGCTCGGGCATCACCGCCAGCGCGATGAACGAGATCAGCGCCACGCCGGTGACGCCGTACGTCTCGAAGCCGTCGGCCGTCGGGCCGACCGAGTCGCCCGCGTTGTCGCCGGTGCAGTCCGCGATGACGCCGGGATTGCGCGGGTCGTCCTCCTTGATGCGGAACACGACCTTCATCAGGTCGGAGCCGATGTCGGCGATCTTCGTGAAGATGCCGCCCGCGATGCGCAGTGCCGAGGCGCCGAGCGACTCGCCGATCGCGAAGCCGAGGAAGCAGGCGCCGGCGTTCTCGGGTGCCACGAACAGCAGGATCGCGAGCATCATGATCAGCTCGACGCAGATGAGCAGCACGCCGATGCTCATGCCTGCCTGCAGTGGGATCTCGTACACCTGGAGCGGCTTGCCGCGCAGCGACGCGAACGCGGTACGGCTGTTCGCGAACGTGTTCATGCGGATGCCGAACCACGCCACGCCGTAGGACCCGAGGATGCCGAGGATCGAGAAGCCGATGATCGTGATGACGCGGCCCGCGTCCATGTGCTGGAGCCAGCCGAAGTAGTAGACGATGCACGCCCCGATGAACACCTCGAGCACCAGCAGCAGCTGGCCCTGCTTGAGCAGGTAGGCCTTGCACGTCTCGTAGATCGTGTGCGAGACGTCGAGCATGGACTTGTGGGCCGGCATCGCCTTGACCTGGTTGAACATCAGCATGCCGAAGGCCATGCCGAGCAGGCATACGCCGATGCCGTAGAACAGCAGCTGGCGCTGCCCGGGATCGAGCGTCGGCAACTTGAGGTCCAGCTCGCTTGCGAACGCGCTGACGGGCAGCAGGAACGCGCTGACCGCCGAGAGTGCGGCGGCCCAGCCCTGCGCGGTACGGCGCCGGGCGGAGCGCGCGGTGCGCATCGTGCTCATCGAGGCTCCTTAATGTAGTACGTGAGGTAGCGGCCCGGAACGGCGGGAACGGAACGATCTCGCGGCCGGGTCGTTTCGCGTTGCGACGCCTCGCGATGCGAGTGCGCCGGCATCTCCGGTGAACGGTGCGGCGCCGAAAATGACGCCGGAAGATAGCCGAGGGGGTACCGTGGGACAAGCGCCTTTCGGCCCGCCGGTTTCAACCCTCGAATGCCGGGCGCTGTCGGAAGTTGGCGTGCGCCGTCCCTGCACGTTCCCGCGCCGCCGAATCGTCCCGATCCATACGAGGAAGCCCATCGATGCGCCCGCACGTTGCGATCCTGATGCTCGTCGTCGCCGTCTCGCCCGTGCTCGTCGCCACCGCCTCGCCGGCGCAGCGCGCGCCCGCCGGGCCGCCGCTCACCGACGCCGAAGCGGTGCGCGCGATCGGCGCGCACTATGACGCGGCGGCGCGCGCGGGCACGTTCTCGGGGGCCGTGATGCTCACGCGCGGCGACCAGGTGCTGCTGTCTCGCGCGTGGGGCCTCGCGGACCGGCGGTGGAACGTGGCGAACACGCCCGAGATGAAGTTCAACCTCGGCTCGATCGGCAAGATCTTCACGCGCATCGGCATCGCGCAGCTCGCGGCGAAGGGCACGGTGTCGCTCGACGACCCGGTCTCGAAATTCCTGCCCGGCTTCCCACACGCGGACTCGATCACCGTGGCGATGTTGTGCGCGCACCGTTCGGGCATCGGCGACTTCTTCAACGACGCCTACGACGCGATGAATCACGGAACGCTCCGCCACAATCGCGATTACGTCCCGTTGTTCCGCGACCAGCCGCTCCTGTTCGCGCCCGGCACCGATCGCCGCTACTCGAACGGAAGCTACGCGCTGCTCGGCGAGATCATCGCGAAGGCGTCGGGCGAGGACTATTACGACTACCTCGCGCGCCACATCTTCGAGCCCGCCGGCGCGACGTCGACCGCGGCGCTGTTCGCCGACGCGCCGGATCCGGGCGTGGCGATGGGCTACACCACGTCGGAGGACTCGGCCGGGCCCGCGCGCGAGAACATCTTCTCGCGCCCCGCGCGGGGGAGTGCGGCGGGCGGCAGCTACTCGACGACCGGCGACGTCAAGCGAATCGACGACGCGCTCGTGGGTCACCGCCTCGTCGATCCGGCATGGAGCGCGTGGGTGATGGGCGGCCCGAGACCGGGCCCGCAGGTCGCCGGGCCGCCGGGCCCCCCCGGGTTCGGCGTCGCGGGCGGCGCGCCGGGCATCGCGGCGCTGTGGCGGCACGAGGGCCAGCTCGTGCTGATCGTGTTCGCGAACCTGGACCCGCCCACCGTCGAGCCCGTGAACCGGGGCGCGGAAGACTTGTTCATGCGCATGCGCCGGGGGCCCGCCACACCCTGACGCGCGGGCGCGGCGCGCCGTCCACCGCGCCACGCGCGGCGGTCTACGCGCGCGTCACGCGACGCGCGGCGAGCAGCGTGATGTCGTCGGCGGGGCCGCGCTCGCCTTCGAACGCACGCACCTCGGCGGCGATGCCGGCGACGAGCGTGGCGACGGGTTCGTGCGCGCGGCGCCGCAGCGACGCGAGCAAGCGCTCATCGCCCCACAACTCGTCGTCCGCGTTCGTGCCCTCGGTGACGCCGTCGGTGTAGAGCACGACCAGGTCGCCGGGGGCGAGCGTCGCGATGCCGCGCTCGAACGGCGTCCCCGCGAGCACCCCGAGGATGAGCCCGCCGGTAACGAGGCTCTCGTGCGTGCCGTCCGGGCGCAGCAGCACCGGCGGGTTGTGGCCGGCGTTGACGTACTCGAGCCGCCCGTCGCGGCCGTCGAGAACGGCGAGGAACGCGGTGATGAACTTGCCCGGGTCGACGCTGCGCACCACGAAGTCGTTGAGCCGGCCGCCGAGGTCCGCCATCCCGGTGGCGTGGAGCTCCTGGCTCGTGAGCGACGCGCGGAAGCCCGACATCAGCAGCGCGGCGGGGACACCCTTCCCCGACACGTCCGCGACCACGAGCAGCACGCGCCCGTCGCCGAGGTCGATGTGGTCGTAGTAGTCGCCTCCGACCTCGCGCGCCGACTCGCTGAGCCCGGCGATCTCGAGCCCCGGGACGGCAGGCGGCGCGGCGGGCAGCAGCCGCGCGTGGATCTGGCGCGCGACGGACAGTTCGCTCTCGAACCGGTTGCGTTCCTGCTCGATCACCCGCGCGCGCTCGAGCCCCGTCGCCGCGTCGTTGAACGCGCCGGCCACGTCCCACAGGTCGTCGTGTCCCTCGACCGCGATGCGGTGTGCGAGATCGCCCGCCTGCAGCCGCTCGGTACCGCCGCGCAGCGCGCGGATCGCGGTGGTGATGCTGCGGCCCATGTTCGTGACGATCAGGAGGTCGAACCCGACGACGGTGACGACGAGTGCGGTGAGCAGCGACAGCAGCACGAGCGGCAGGATGCCGATCGGGTTCTGGCGTGCGCTCTCGCGGAGTCCCATCACGGCGGACGCCGGGTCGAGCCGCGTCGAGACGAGATACTTCGCGGGCTCCCAGCGGCCGTTGCGCCGGGCGATGCCGCGGGCGTTCGAGTAGCCGCCGGTGATCACCTGCCAGAACGACGTGCCGCGTTTGCCGGCGACGTACGTTTCGCCCCCGGCCGACAGCGTGACGTTGCCCGAGGTCTTCACGGTGTCCGACGTGACGGCGACCGGTCCCCGGCGGGGCTGCGAGCCGCCGACGGATACACCGCCGCGCGACGTGCGCACGACACTCGTGTACAGCACGATGTCCGCGCCGGCAATGCGCCGCGGCATGCCGGTGAGCAGGGCCGACGACGGCGCGATCGCGATGGCCGCGGACACGGTGCCCGCGCCGCGCGCCGCCGCGCCGAGGATCACCGAGTCGCCGAGTGCCACCAGCCCGGAGGCGGGCAGCACGCCAAGCGAGTCCGGCCAGCCGCGAAGCGTGTCGGCCCCCGCGATCCCCGGCCCGAGCGCCAGGCGCCACGTGCTGTCGCGCCGGGTCCACACGGACAGCCGCGGCCAGCGGGTCGCCTCGGACGCGGTCCACACCGCGAGCGCCGGCTCCGCGCCGCCGGGGGCCGCGAGCGCGAGTTCGAGCCCGCTCGCGAGCGCGTCGCCCTCGGCCTCGATCGCGCGCGTCGCCACCATCGCCCGGTCGGCGTTGACGCCGAGCACCGTCGTCGCGAGCCACAGGCATCCCACGAGCACGAGCGGCACGCCGACGACGAGCACGTGCGACAGCGCGAGCCGCCGGCTGACGGTGCGGATGCCGAGGCTGGGGTCGCGGATCACGCGGACGGCGGCGGCGACGAACCCGTAGACGAGGTACGTCGCCGCGACAGCATGCGTCCAGGTGAAGAAGCCGGCGAGTGGGGAGGCCGCGCCCTTCGCCGCGGGAGCGGGGATCGGCCACGCGGTCAGCACCACGAGCACGAGCGCGGTGAGTGCCAAGCCCGCCGTCGGCCGCGTATCGAAGCGCGTGCGCCAGCGGAACCCGATGATGCCCGAGGCCGCGAACGCGTACCCCAGCCCGGCGGACACCGCCGCCGCGAACACGATCCCGAGCCCGATCGTGATCAGCCGCGTCCAGCGGTCGCGGACGCGCGCGTCGCACGCGAGCAGCGTCATCGTCGCCGTCCACAACGCGAGCGCCAACGCGATGCGCGCCGCCACGACGGGGACCGACGGATTCCCGAGGCCCGGCGCCGCGAGATCGAGCAGCCGCCACCCCACGAGTCCCGCGGCGAACAGGAGGAAGGCGCGGCGGATGCCGGCCGGGGTGGAGGTCGCTCCGGGGCGGTGGAACCATGCCGCAACGACGGCCACGGCCACCCAGAGCAGCGTGCGGACCATGCGCTCACTCTAGCAGACGGCGCATCTTGCAAATCGCGACGGGCCGCGCGACATTCGGCGCGTGGAGCGCCGATGCGCCACCTGGGGCTCGGGTCGGGCGGCGGAACTGCCGAAAACCCGGTACGAACCCGATCGAACCCACCGAGGTGCTTTCGATGAGCCAGAATCCGACCCCCCCTGGGCACGTGTCCGAAGTCGAGGCGCGCGCCGTCGCCGAAGCGTCCCGCGAGACGTCGTGGACCGCACCGTCGTTCGTCCGCGAACTGTTCCTCGGCCGGCTGGTGCTGGACCTCATCCATCCGTATCCCGAGCCCGACGCCGAGGAGTCGAAGCGGGGCGCCGAGTTCCTCGCGAAGCTCGAAGCGTTCGTGCGCGACCGCGTGGATGGCGAGCGCATCGAGCACGAGGACAAGATCCCCGCGGAGATCGTCCAGGGACTGCGCGAGCTGGGCGCGTTCGGCATCAAGATCCCGCGCGAGTACGGCGGGCTCGGCCTGTCGCAATACACGTACGGGCGCGCCGTGGCGCTCGTCGGCACGCAGTCGGGGGCGCTCGTCGCGCTACTGTCGGCCCACCAGTCGATCGGCGTGCCGCAGCCGCTCAAGCTGTTCGGCACCGAGGAGCAGAAGAAGCGGTTCCTGCCGCGGCTGGCGAAGGGCGCGATCTCGGCGTTCGCGCTCACCGAAGCCGACGTCGGTTCGGACCCCGCGCGCATGACGACGACGGCCGTGCCGACGCCCGACGGCAAGGGCTACACGATGAACGGCGAAAAGCTGTGGTGCACGAACGGCTCGGTCGCCGAGTTGCTCGTCGTGATGGCGCGCACGCCCGGCAAGGACGGCAAGCCGGGTCCGATCGGCGCGTTCATCGTCGAGACCAGCTCACCCGGCGTCGAGGTCGTGCGGCGGCTCGAGTTCATGGGCATCAAGGGCATCGAGAACGCCGTGATGCGGTTCACCGACGTGTTCGTCCCCAAGGAGAATCTGATCTGGGGCGAGGGCAAGGGCCTCAAGCTGGCTCTCGTCACGCTCAACACCGGGCGGCTCACGCTGCCGGCGACGTGCGCGGCGGCGGGCAAGTGGTGCCTGCAGGTGGCGCGGCGATTCGCCGCCGAGCGTGTCCAGTGGGGCAAGCCGGTCGGGCGCCACGAGGCGGTGGCCCAGATGCTCGCCGATCTCGCCTCGCGCACGTACGCGATGGAGGCCGTCGCCGATCTCGGCGCGCTGCTCGGCGACGCGGGCAAGAGCGACATCCGGCTCGAGGCGGCGATCGCCAAGCTGTGGAATTCCGACGCGGCGTGGGAGGTGTGCGACGCCGCTCTGCAGATCCGCGGCGGCCGCGGCTACGAGACGGCGCGCTCGCTCGCCTCGCGCGGCGAGGCGCCCGTGCCGCTCGAGCAGGTGATGCGCGACCTGCGCATCAACCGCATCTTCGAGGGCACGAACCAGGTCATGCGCCTGTTCATCGCGCGCGAGGCGCTGGACGCGCACCTGAGGGTCGCGGCCGACGCCGTCATGCCGGGCGTGCCTACGGCCAAGCGGCTCGCCGGCTTCGTGCGGGCCGGGTTGTTCTACGCGGTGTGGTACCCGTCGCGCTGGCTCGGCTGGGGACACTGGCCGCAGTACGGCGAGTTCGGCGCGCTCGCCGGGCACGTGCGCTGGATCGAGCGCACCTCGCGGCGGCTCGCGCGGCAGCAGTTCCACTTGATGGTCCAGCACGGGCCCGCGCTCGAGCGCAAGCAGGCGCAGCTGTTCCGCTGCGTCGACATCGGCGCCGAGCTGTACGCGATGAGCGCCGTGTGCTCGCGCGCGATGCGCGACGCCGCCCAGTCCGCGAGCGCCAATGCGACGGAGCTGGCCGACCTGTTCTGCCGCCAGTCGCGGCTCAAGGTCGAGCGGCTGTTCGAGGCGATTCGCGACAACGCCGACATCGAGGCGTACGACGTCGCTCGTGCGACGCTCGACGGCGAATACGCGTGGCTCGAGCGCGGCATCATCGAAGCGCCGACCGTGGCACCCGCCGCCGAGAACGAGACCCGGAGCTCGATCGCGGCAAACGCATAGCGAGCCAACGCGCCCGGAAATTCGTGCTCCGGGCGACTCGGCGCGATCGCGGGCGGGGGTTGTAGGACTGGCCCTCCCGCCTGTAGGAACCGGCTCGCCTCCCGCTGGCGGGTCCGGCACGGCCCTCCGCCGGAGTCGCGTACCCCACGTAAGTCCAAGTCCCACGGCCACTGCCAATTGCCTCGCCCATGGCATGGTCGATGCGTTGACCCAATCCGGGTTATCGCAATGCGACGGGCGAACGACCGGGAGCGTGGTGCGTTCCCGGCCATCGCGCGCACTTCCCGGGAGATCCTCGTGACCGAGGTGGTAGCGAACGCGCACCGCGACCCGCGGCGCAAGCTGGATGCTGCGGCCGTCGCCGGACGGCCGACCCGGCATCGCCGCGCGGCGGCGTTCCAGTTGTACGTGCTCGGCGCCTCCGCGGTGTTCATCGCGATGGCGGTGATCGCCCACTACGTCGCCTATTTTCCGATGGACCTCACCATCACGCGCGCCGTGCAGGGCATTCATGGCGACGCGTTCCATCGCCTGATGTACGGGATGAGCTGGATCGGCTACATGCCCCAGGCCGACGTGATCGTGGCCGTCACGGTGCTGGCCGCGTACCTCGCCGGGCTGAGGTGGGAGGCGGTGACCACGGTGTTCGCGGCGAGCGCCGTCGGCATCGGCGCGCTGGTCAAGATGGTGGTGACTCGCCCGCGGCCGACCCCGGACCTGGTGCACGTCCTGCGAGAGTTGCACTCGACGGGCTTCCCCAGCGGGCACGTGCTCGGGTTCACCGCGTTCACCGGCTTCCTCGCGTTCCTCGCCTTCACGCTGCTCAAGGCATCGCGGTGGCGCACGCTGTTGCTGGTGGCGCTCGGTCTGCTCATCGCGATGATGGGACTCTCGCGCATCGACCAGGGCGCGCATTGGTTCAGCGACGTGATGGGCGCTTACGTGCTGGGCAGCCTGTGGCTGGTGCTCACGATCCGACTCTACCGCTGGGGCAAGCCGCGCTTCTTCGTCGATCAGCCCGTGGCCGCCGAGACGCCCGCGCCCCCGGCTGCCGGGATCGGGGCGCGGTGAACGGCGGGCGGGGAGCACGGCTCCGGCGCTTCGTGCTGCTGCCGGCATGCGTCATCGTCGCCTGCGGCACGGGTGTCGCGCACGCCGAGGGGCGCTTCGGCGACTCGACGTGGGTCGCACCCGGCGCGTCATTCGATGCGAAGCCCTCCGACGCTCGCGTCGCCGCTCCCGATCACGAGCGCGGGTGGGAGACGGCGCTGCGCGCCCCATTCCGAATGGTCTTCGTGCCCATGCGCGCCGTGGCCATGGCGGCCGAGGCGGTCGCGGACGTGGCCGGCAGCCGGTTCGATCCGGATACGAGCCGCCCGCGCACCTCCGGCGTGTCGATCCAGCCGCGGATCTCGTTCGACGGCCTCGACGACATCGGTGCCGGTCCCGCGGTCACGTGGATCGGATTCCCGACTTCGACGGCGAGACTCCAGCTGGCCGGGACGTGGTCGCCCGTCGACCATCGCCGCGTGCGACTCACGGTCGCGAGCGCGCCGCGGAGACCGCTGGGCGTCCGGGTGCGGGCGGACTACGACTCGAAGCCGAATCGACGCCACTTCGGCATCGGCAACGACACGCCCGAGACCGACCGCTCGTACTACCTCCTCGAGCGCGCGAGCGCCGACGGCGCGCTGCTCGTCGGGGCCTCGCCGCTGCGCCAGCTGCGGATCGTGGGTGGCTACTCGGCCATGAGCCCGCGCCGCGGTTACCACGGGCGTCCGCTGCTCGAGGACGTGTCCCCGCCGGGCAGCGTTCCCTTTGAGCACCGGGCGACGCGGGAGCTGCTCGCCGGGGTCAGCGGAGACCTCGCGGCACTCGACGAGGGACGCGATCCGTCGCGCGGCGTCCACGGTCGCGCCGAGTTCCAGCGCGCGAGCGGGCTGCGATCCCGCGATCCCGACTACGATCAATGGTGGCTCGAGGGACGCGGATACGTCCCGGTGTTCGCGAAGCGCCGGGTGATCGTCGTGCGCGGCGTGCTGTCCGGCGTCGAGCCGCGGGGGGACACGTCGATCCTGCCGTTCTACCGGCTCGCCGTGAGCGATGGCGCCTCGCGATTCGCGGGCTATCACACCGAGCGCTTCCGCGACCGGAGGCTGGCGCTCGCACGGATCGAATACCGCTGGGTGATCGTGCGCCGACTCAATGCGCTCGCGCTGTACGAGCGGAGCGCCGTGGCGCCGCGCATGGAATCGTTCACCTTCCGCGATGCGCACGAGGCGTGGGGGGGCGGGCTGCGCCTCGCGCTGAACGAGCAGTCCACGCTTCGGTTCGAGCTCGCCCGGAGCGTCGAGGGCAACCAGGCGGCACTCGTCGTCGGAGGCGACTTCTGATGCGCCCCCGAATCGCGGGTCGCACGGCGCTTGAGCGCATCCCGGGTCGCCTGGCGCCCGCCATCGGCCTGCTCTCCGCCTTGCTCGCCCTCGCGCCCGCACCGGCGCCGGCCGCGCCCGCCGCGCGCGCCGCCGCCGCCGCCGGGGCCGGGGGCAAGCGCGGCGCGAACGAAGCATCGTCTCGCGGCGCGCGCGACACGACGAGGATCGATGAGCGGACCTGGGTGGACTCCGATCGGCGGCCGATCCAACGGCCGCCGGACTGGGAGGCGAGCTACTGGGGACAGCTCGCGCGCCAGGGCATCATCGATCCCGTGTCCCACGCGCTCGACGTCCCGGACAAGCTCCTCCTCGTGGCTCGGGCATTCGGCGCGCGCCCCGAGCGCGAAGCCGTGAACGTGAACGCGTTCGACGAGGCGCCGAACTCGTCGTGGTTCACGAATCGCAACCACCTGCGCGCCATCCCGGTCGCGGAGCTGCGGAAGGGGCCGGATCCCGTCGTCATGCCGGCGAAGCCGTGGACCCTCACGAGCGTGAAGCGGAGGGGGTGGACCATCGGATTCCAGGTCAAGGACGCCCGGGGGAAGAAGTGGCTGGTGAAACTGGATCCGCGCGGGTATCCGCAGCTCAGCTCGGGCGCGGACATGGTCGCGCGCACGTTGCTCCACGCCGCGGGCTACAACGTGTCACACAATGAGCCCGTCGAATTCGCGCGTGACGATCTCCTCATCGATCCGGATCTCGAGCGCGGGGCGAAGGGCGAGCCGTTCACCGGGGCGGACCTGGATTCGTTGCTCGCGCGCGGCGCCGTGTTCCCGGGCGGAGGCCATTCGGGGTTCGCCAGCCTGTTCCTCTCGGGGCACGTGCTCGGAGCGCCCAGCATGAACCGGCGGAGGCCGGGCGACTCGAACGACTGGTACACGCACGCCCATCGACGCGAGCTGCGGGGTCTGTTCGTGCTCTGCTCCTGGATCAACGACTGGGACACGAAGGATCACCAATTCCTGGACCTGTTCGTCGAGACGCGGGACAGCCTCGGACACGTCGAGCACTACTTCCTCGACGTGGGCGCGTCGCTGGGGGCCGCGGCGCGCGGGCCGAAGGATCTGCCGTTCGGCTACGAGAACGAGTTCGATCTCCCGTGGATGGCCAGGCGGTTGCTGACGCTGGGCTTCGTCGAGGAGCCCTGGCGGCGGGCGCGTCAGGAGACCGGCATCCCGTCGGTCGGGAACTTCGAGTCCGAGGCGTACCGGCCCGAGCACTTCAGGACGCTCGTTCCCCACCCGGCGTTCCACGCGATGACCGACCGCGACGGCTACTGGGGTGCCAAGATCGTGGCATCCTTCTCCGACGCGCAGATCGCGGCCGCGGTGGAGGCGGCGCGTTATCGCGACCCGCGGGCCCACGAGGTCCTGGTGCGAAACCTGATCGCGCGGCGCGACAAGATCACGCGCCACTGGTTCGAACGCGTGGCCCCGCTCGACTTCTTCGACGTCCAGCGCGGTACCCTGCGATTCCACGATCTCGCGGTCGACGTGGGGATGACGGGCGAGCGTGCCTACGACGTCGTGGCCGATTCACCCGGATCGCGCGACCGGGCGGGCCGGCGCGTCCGCCTGAGTCGTGCGGAGCTGCCGCTCGCCGGTCTCGGCGAGGGCGCGTCGCGCCTGTCGCTCGAGATCTCGATCGCCGGGTCGCGGGCGAGGCCCGCGCGCGTCGAGCTGGAGCGGAAGAATTCCGCGTGGATCGTGACGCGCGTGCGCCACGGGTAATCGCGCAACCCCGCGCGCGTGATCCGCGTATCCGGGGGGTGAACGGGCTCTCAAGATTATGCTCAGCTCGATGCTGCAGGCGCCCCCGACCTGATCCCCTGATTGGCGGGCGGGTCCGGTGCATGCGGCCAGTCGCCGCCCGGGCCCCGTTCAGGGCCGCCGGACGTCGTTGCCGCAGCGGCCGCCCGCGACGTAACCGCCGGGCCGCCAAACCGCCCGTTGCCGCCGGCGCCCGCTTTGCGTCAGTATGTCCGGTCGACGCTCCCGCCAGGGAGGCGGGATAGGGGCTCGGCCGCCGGCATCGGTGCCGGTGTCAGGTCGTGCGTCCCGCGGGATTTCGTGCGAACCCACCCGACAAGGAAGGCATCCCTCCCGAGTGGCCACCTCCATCTCCAATAAACGGCAGCGCCAGATCCTGGGCGTGCTCCTCGGCGCCTTCGGGCTGCTGAGCGCGGCCAGCATCGCCACGTTCCGGCTCCCCGAGCCGGGCGTCACGCCGTGGAGCATGGCGAACGCCTGCGGTCCGTTCGGCGCGACGCTCGCCTTCGGCCTGGCGTGGACCTTCGGCCGGATCGCGGCCTTCGGCATCCCGCTGCTCGCCCTGGTGTGGTCGCTCAACCGCGTTCGCAGCAAGCCGGCCGCGGCACTCGTGGTCACCTCGGCCGTCGGCGCGGTGCTGGTGTTCGAGTTGTGCACGCTCGCCGGGCTCGGCGGGCTCGATCGCTGGGAGTGGTCGGGCGCGTGGGGCACCGCGACCGCGATGGCACTGCACTCGGCGCTCGGTTCGGTCGGCTCGTGGGTCGTGGGGAGCGCGCTGTTCGGCATCACCGCGATCGCCGCCTCCGAGCTGGGCTTCCATTGGATCGGCCGCTTCATCTCGGCCGTGCTGATCCAGCCGATGCGGCGCCTCGCCGAGGCGTGGGCCGTGTGGCGCACCGAGTCCGCGAAGCCGCAGCCGAAGGTGAAGAAGCCGCGCGAGTCCACGAAGTCGCAGGCGAAGGAGGCCCCGGCGCCCGTCGCGGCGCCCGCGCTGGCGCCCCGCCCGCCACGCATCAGCGCCGCGGTGACGCCGGTCGCGGCGGAGCACGAGACCGACGGCGGCCGCCAGTTCCGCCTGCCGCTCCCGGGCCTTCCACGCGCCGAGAAGCTCGTCGCCGATCGGTCCCGCCGCCCGAAGCCCGCGCCGGCCCCCGCGGCCGCGATCGCGGCACTCGCGTCCACCGGTACGGCGCTCGCCGATGCCCCCACCGAACCGCTGCCCGCGCTCAACCTGCTCGGCATGCCCATGCAGCCCGAGGACCTGATCACCGCCGCCGATCTCACGAGCGAGGCGAACCTGCTCGTCGCCAAGCTGGGCGACTTCGGCATCGAGGGACGCGTCACCGAGATCCACCCCGGGCCCGTCGTCACGACGTTCGAGTTCGAGCCCGCCGCGGGGGTCAAGGTGAACCAGATCGTCTCGCGCGAGGATGACCTGGCCCTGACGTTGCGGGCCCAGCGCATCCGCATCCTGGCGCCGATCCCGGGCAAAGGCGCCGTCGGCGTCGAGATTCCGAACCGGATGCGCCGGACGGTGTATCTCCGTGAGGTGCTCGCCTCGGGCGCCTATGACGACAGTGGTGCCGCGCTCAAGATCCCCCTCGGCGTCGATGTCGTGGGGCAGCCGTTCGTCACCGACCTCACGAAGATGCCGCACCTGCTCGTGGCCGGCGCGACCGGATCGGGCAAGAGCGTCTGCCTGAACGCCATCATCACCGGCCTGCTGTTCCAGCACGGTCCCGATACGCTGCGCCTGCTCATGATCGATCCCAAGATGCTCGAGCTGTCGGCCTACAACGGCATCCCGCACCTCGTGATGCCGGTGATCACCGAGGCCAAGAAGGCCAGCCGCGCGCTCCGCTGGGGCGTCGCCGAGATGGAGAAACGCTACAAGCTCATGGCCACGTGCGGCGCCCGGAACATCCAGGCCTACAACGACAAGGTCGCGCAGGGCATCGTGCCCGCCGCGGCCGGTGACGCGGCCCCCGAGAAGCTGTCGTACGTCGTCGTCGTCATCGACGAGCTGGCCGATCTCATGCTCACGGCCCCCGCCGAGATCGAGGAGCCGATCGCGCGGCTCGCGCAGATGGCGCGGGCCGTCGGCATCCACCTCGTGCTCGCGACGCAGCGCCCATCGGTCGACGTCATCACCGGGGTGATCAAGGCGAATTTCCCTTCGCGGATCGCGTTCCAGGTGGCGAGCAAGACCGACTCGCGCACGGTGCTCGACATGAACGGCGCCGAGAACCTGCTCGGCCACGGCGACATGCTGTTCACGCCCGCGGGCAAGCCCGAGCCGTACCGCGTCCACGGCTGCTACGTCTCGGAGGAGGAGACCGCGAAGGTCGTCGACTTCTGGCGCGCCAAGCTCAAGGCCGTCGAGCTGGTCGAGGGGACGCATCCCACGCCGCCGCCGCTCGCGACGCGCCCCACCCTGTCGGAGGCGGAAGAGGAGCCCGAGGGCGACGACGCCGACGACGAGCTGCTGCGCGATGCCGCGCGCCTCGTCGTGTCGCACCAGCAGGGCTCGACCTCGCTGCTCCAGCGCCGGCTCAAGGTGGGCTACTCGCGCGCCGGCCGGCTGATGGACCAGCTCGAGCAGATCGGGGTCGTCGGCCCGTTCCAGGGCAGCAAGGCGCGCGAGGTCCGCGTCGACGAGCGCTGGGTGGAGGATCGCTTCGGCGCATGACCCGTACCGATCCTCCGGCGCTCGCCTTCGTCACGCTCGGCTGCCCCAAGAACACCGTCGACTCGGAGCACATGCTCGGGCTGCTGGTGCGCGACGGCTTTCGCACGGTGGGTGACGTGGGCGACGCCGACGTCGCCGTGATCAACACCTGCGCGTTCCTGCAGAGCGCCGTCCGCGAGTCGCGCGACATGATCGAGCGCGTCGCCGGGCTCAAGCGGTCGGGCCGCCTGCGCGGGCTCATCGTCACGGGCTGCCTCGCGCAGCGCGCCGGCGACTCGCTGTTCGCCGACTTCCCCGAGGTCGACGCCGTGCTCGGCACGGGGCGCTGGGGTGACGTCGTGGGGGCCGCGCGCCACGCCCTGGCGGGGGACGCTCCGCGCGCGGCGCAGACGGACTACCCGGGCGGGGCCCTCGATTCGCTCGTGCCCCGGGCGCTGTCGACGCCGCGCCATCTCGCGTACCTCAAGATCTCGGAAGGCTGCGACCACGGCTGCACGTTCTGCATCATCCCGAAGCTGCGGGGCGCGCAGCAGAGCCGCGCGCTCGACGACATCGTCGCCGAGGCCGAGCGGCTCGTCGGGCTCGGGATCAAGGAGCTCAACCTGATCGGGCAGGACACGACCGGTTACGGTGCCGACCTGCCGGGGCATCCCGATCTCGCCGATCTGCTCGAGGCGCTCGACCGCGTCGAGGGCCTCGACTGGATCCGCGTCCAGTACACGTACCCGCGCCTATGGAGCGACCGGCTGATCGAGGTGTGGGCCAATGCGCGTCGCGTCGTACCCTACGTCGACATGCCGCTCCAGCACATCGCCCACGACATGCTGCGCCGGATGGCGCGCGGCATGACGGGACCCCAGACGCGGGCGCTCGTCCGGCGCATCAAGCAGGGCATTCCCGGCGTGGCGTTCCGCACGAACTTCATCGTGGGCTTCCCCGGCGAGACCGAGGACCACTTCCGCGAGCTCGAGGACTACCTCGAGGAGGAGCGCTTCGACCACGTCGTCGTGTTCGCGTACGAGCGCGAGCCGGAATCCCCGGCCTCCGACATGACGCCGCGCGTCTCGATCCAGTCGCGCCGGCACCGCCGCGCCCGGCTGCTGTCGCGCCAGCAGCGCATCTCGCGCGACCGCCTGTCGCGGTGCATCGGCACGCGGATGCCGGTGATGATCGACGGCGAGGCGGGCCGCGGGCAGTGGGCGGCGCGCACCGCCGGCTCGGCGTTCGAGGTCGACAGCGGCGTGGTCGTCGACGGCGACGGCCTGAGCCCGGGCAGGATCGTCGACGTGCGGGTCACCGGTGCTTCCGCCTACGACCTGTTCGCGCGGGTCGAGCCGGCGGCCGCCGGCGACGGACTGTCGATCCTCGCATGATCCGACGCCCGGTGCTGGGGATGGTCCTGTTGCTGGTACTCGCCGCGACGCCGGCGCAGGCGAAGAAGTTCCAGTACGCCGCCGGCCCCAAGCCGGCCACCGACACGGTGCTGTCGGTCGCCGAGACCTCGGTCGAGCCGATCGTTCGCGCGCGTGGCCCGCGCGTGCCCGCGACCAATCTCCAGCTCGTGGGCATGGTCGCGAACACCGCCTTCGAGCGCGCGCTCGCGGCGGCACCCATCGATTCCGGCCGCCACGTGACGCTCGTCCCGGTGACCGAGAACCGTTACAACTTCGTCGTCGAGCACGCGGTGCTCCGGCAGCTGAGCCGGCGGGGGGTCTCGACGACCGTCCGCCGTCGCGTGCTGACCGAGGACAGCACGCTCGCCGAAGTCACCGGCGACCAGGACCCGCTGCTCGAATACCGGCTGTCGAGTGCGCGCGTCACCTACCTCCGGCTCGTCGGCTGGCTGCCGGGACGCGTGCGCATCGAACGCCAGGCGCTCGTCGAGGGCAGCCTCACGCTTCGCGATCCGCGCACGCTGCGCGTGCTGTGGACCGGCGACGCGAGCTACAACCTCCTCGACTCGTTCCCGCGCGACCAGCTCGCGATGGTCGAGGACGCCGCCTCGCCCGAGCTCAAGAGCGCCACGCCGCAGCGCAACGTCGACAAGCTCGTCGAACCGGTGATCGTGCTCGCGATCGTGTCGGGGCTGATCGCCCTGTTCTTCCAAAACCGTCCATGATGCGCGACCTGGCGCATCGTCTTCAGCGCGGTTTGAGTCTGGCCGGCGTGGCCGTGCTCGCGTCGCTCGTGTGGGGCTGCAGCGCGAGCACCATCCCGTCGGTGCATTCCGAGCCCGAGCGGATGACGCTCGCGCGCCGCATGATGGAGCAGCGCCGCTGGGCGTCGGCGTCGGAGCTGCTCAAGAGCTACATCCAGAACAACCCGGGCTCCGGCGAAGTGGACGAGGCCGTCTACCAGCTCGGCATCTGCTACCTGCGCCAGAAGGACTGGGCGCTCGCGGCGAACGAGTTCGAGCGCATGAGCCGCGACTATCCGGAGAGTGACTCGACGCCGTCGGCGTCGTTCCGGTTGGGCGAGGCGCTGTACGCGCAGGCGCGCCCGCCCGACTTCGACCAGGAATACACGACCAGGGCGATCGAACAGTGGAAGACCTACCTGCGCGATCATCCCGGCCACTGGCTGAACCCCGAGGCCGAGCGCCAGGAGCTGATGGCGCGCAGCCGGCTCGCGACCAAGATGATCGCGACGGGCGACCTGTATCTCAAGCTCAACCTGCCGGGGCCGGCGCGCGTGTACTACCAGCGGGTCGTCGACGACTACTCGGACACGCTGCTGCTCGGGCGCGCGTTGCTGGGCGAGGCGATGTGCGATGTCCGCCAGAAGCAGAACGACCTCGCCATCGAGCGGTTCCGCGAGGTGGAGCAGCGGTTCGCCGGACAGCCCGTCGCCATCGAGGCCGCCCGCGAGCGCTCACGGCTCGAGCGCCGGCACAAGCCGTGACGCCGCGCCGCGCCGCCGCCCGCGGCCGCGCCGCGCCGCGGCGGCTCGGCGTGTTCGGCGGTACCTTTGACCCGCCGCACGTGGGACACCTGGCGCTGGCCGAGCGCGCGCTCGAGCAGCTCGAGCTCGAGCGCGTCGTGTTCGTGCCGGCCGCCGACCCGCCGCACAAGCGCGCGCGCGCGAAGACGCCGTTCGCGCGGCGACTCGCGATGACGCGGCTCGCCGTGCGCGGCCACGCCGGCTTCTCGGTGTCCGATCTCGAGGCGCAGCGGCCGGGGCCGTCGTACACGGTCGAGACGCTGCGCGCGATGGCGGCGCTCCATCCGCGCCACGAGCTGGTGCTGCTGCTCGGCGCCGACAGCCTCGCCGACCTGCCGCGCTGGCGCGATCCGAAGACCATCGTC
>JANLWK010000087.1:0-18722 GCA_031364505.1 Candidatus Eiseniibacteriota bacterium
CGGCAACGCAGTCGCAACCCATCCACCGTTGCCTGACCGCCACGCGCGACGGGATCGACGTGGTCGAGCTCGAGCAGCGTGCGCGAGTCACAGCGATGGCCGCTGTCGCTTACGAACGTGCAGCGGCCGCTGTCGCGCTCCCAGACCGCTCGTCTCACCTCGGCGGGGACGTGTCGCGGATTGTGGCTCGTGTCGGGCACGCGCGCGGCTCGACTCCGCGGCCTCGTGGTCGCCGCGCACTTGCGCTTCTCGAGCTTCGTCACCAGCGCATCCAGTGCGCGATCGATGACGTCCGCGGCGTCGTTCGACCGGACGTCTGCCTTGGTCTTGTGGAACGCCGCGGCGATCAGCTCGTCGGCGTTCGCCGGCGTGAGGTGCGGCGCGAGCAGGCACACCGCGCTGAGGTGCAGGCGACCGTCCGCCACGGCCGGGAAGATCGCGGGGAACTGCCGCGCCGCCCGCGCGGCGTGGATCCGCTTGCTCGCCGCATCCTCGGAACACCGCAGGTGCCCGACACAGTAGGCGAACATCGAAGGGTAGCCGGCGGGCGCGTACAGCCGGCGCGAGTCGGCCTCGGCGATGTACGCGAGCAGCTCAGCGGTCGAGGCACGATGCGTTGCGACGACCGCATCCAGGTGACGAACGACGACGGCATCGCCGAGCTGCGACAGATCGTAGGTGCGCATGGGACACATGCTTTCTTCGGGGGCGCACCGGAACTGAGTGATCGGATCCGCGTCCGATCGCGATGGGGCACGTTACTTCTATCACGCGTGTTTTAGGCGCACGCAGATCCGCGGAGAGCGAACGAAACGACGCGCGATGAGTTCGCGAACGCGATCGCCATCGATCGAGGCGCCATGTGGAGCGTGATCGCAATAGCGCGCACTCGGTGCCAACGCGCGGGTGTGGGGCGCGATGGGTCGCAGAAGGCTGTCAGGAGAAAAGATGTTCGCGCGAGCGAATTGCGTTCTCGCTCAACTCGGAAAAGACTGTCGCGCGAGTGCGACGCGGACTTGCGCCGGCGCAAGTTGGAGTGGCGCCGAACTCGTGACCGCCGCCGCGACACGCGGTCCGTCCTCGAACCGCACGATCGAGCGCGCGATTGAGACCCGCGCGCCGCACGCGGTTGCCCCGGATCGCCGAGCCCACACCGCGCCGCGAGGTTCGCGCACTCGCCGCCCCTCGCGTCGCACGCCCCCGCCGCGGCCCCGCACCCCGCAGCGCGCACGCCCCGCCGCATCGCGGGCGCAGCGGCCCGCCCGCCGCATCGCGTGCCCATCGGCACGCCCGCGCGTCTCGCGCGCCCCCGTCGCCTACACCTCGGGCAGCAGTACCGTGAACCGCGCTCCCTGGCCGGGGATGCTCTCGACCGCGATCTTGCCGCCCATCGCGGTCACGAGCTGGCGGCTGAACGACAGGCCCATGCCCAGTCCGCCCACGAGTCGCGTGCTGGATCCATCGGCCTGGCGGAACGCTTCGAACAGGACGGGCACCCGGTCCTCGGGGATGCCCGGACCGTTGTCGGAGATGTCGATCGCGAGCCACGAGCCGCCGAAATTCAGCTCGTGCCGCACATGCACGTCGACGCGCGAGCCTTCGGGCGTGAACTTGATCGCGTTGTCCACGAGGGCGTCGACGACCTGGGTCAGGCGCTTGTCGTCGAACTGAACGACGGGAAGCCCCTCGTCGATGTGCCACATCAGCTCGCGCAGGCGGGCGCTCGCGCCGGGGCGGCGCTCCTCGCAGAAGCGGCGCACGCAGGCGCCGGCGTCTCCGCGCGCCAGCTCCATCGTGAGCAGGCCCTGCGTCGCCTCCGAGAACGTGAGCAGGTTGCGGATGAGCCCGTGCAGCTTGCTGGCCTGGCTCAGGACGACGTCGAGGACCTCGCGGTCCCGCTCGCGGAGCGTGCCGTTGCCGAGCAGCGCCTCGACGTAGCCGATGATCACCGCGAGCGGCGTGCACAGCTCGTGGTTCACGTTCGACATGAACTCCGACTTGATCCGGCCGATGTCGTGAAGGTCCTCGTTGGCACGGCGGAGCTGGCGGTTGCTGTCCACGAGGCGCGCGAGCAGCGCGCGGTTCTGGAGCGCCACGCCGAGCACCGACAGCGCGGCATGCAGACTCTGGAACTCGACGGGGCCGTAGCCGAGACCGCCGATGCGCGTGCCGAGGGCCACCATGCCGAGCGTGTCCTCGCGCGCGGGGACGGGGGCGATCACGGCGAAGCCGGACCGTTCGGCCATCGTCGCCTGGACGTCGGCGCCGAGCTCGCGGAACTGGTCGAGCGTCATCGGATCCTTGTGCCCCACCGCCTTCTCGAGTAGGGGGTGGGAGCAGGCGGCACCCAGCGTCCGGGCGATGTTGTCGGGGACGCCATGCGCGCGGACCAGGACGAGCGGCGCCCCCGGCACCTCCGAGCGCACCCAGAGCGCGGCCTTCGATGTGCCGAAGTGGCCCATCAGGTTGAATAGCGCGAGGTCGGTCAGGTGGAACAGATCCGGTGAGGCGCTGAGGTTCTGTCCCAGCTCCGCGAGCGAGCGCAGGCCATGCTCGCGCATCGCGGCGAGATGCAGCGCGCGCGACAGCTCGTTCGCGTCGTGGAGCCCGGGCTCCTGTTCGTCGCCGGGCGGGAACGCCCGGGCCGCGTTGATGGTCATGCGTCGTGCCTCGGTCGGGATGCCCTAGGCGGCCTGACGGCCGTCGAGGGCCTGCGCCTCGGTGGCGTGGATCGACAGGAACTGGTCCAGGTTGAGCAGCCGGATCACGGCGTCCACGGCGGGGGAGAGCGCCACGAGCCCGAGCGTGCGGTGCGATCCATTGAACTGTTCGGCGACGGCGAGTAGCGCGCCCACGCCGCTCGACGCGATGAAGCTCACCTGTTCCAGGTTGAGCACCAGGTGCTTGCCGGCGGCGTTGACCTCCGCGCAGCGCTGGGCGAGGAGCGGCGCGCTGCCGGAATCCAGGCGTCCATTCACCCGCAGCACCACGGTGTCGGGATGCTCGGGTCCGTTCGTGATCTGAAACCCGTCAGGCATGACGTCGCTCCTTCAGGTGGTGGCGGAGGTGGTCGGGATCGAAGGCCAGCAGCGTGACGTTGCCCTCGGCCGTCCCCGGCCGGTAGGCCACCTGTCGCGCGCCCAGGTAGATGATGTCGAGGCCGATGCCGCGGCCGCGCTTCCACGTCTCGCGATCGGTGAAGTCCGTCGGCGTCCAGCGGTCGTGCCGGAACGCGCGGCCCTCGTCGCGGATCACGAAGCAGCCATGCGCCAGCTCGCCGTCGTCGGCCAGCCCGGCGCACGCGACCGCCGGCACCGACCACAGCTCGAACCGGCTCGCGGCATCGCAGCCGAGCCCGTGCTCGGCCACGTTCGCGAGCGCCTCGTGCAGCGCGGCGAGGACGACTTCGAACTCGGACGGCTCGAGCACGCCGAGCGACGGTTCCTGTTCGAGCCAGGGGCGGAGCGTATCGAGGTCCTGCAGCCGGCCGCTCAGCTCGAGCTTGCGGCCGTGTGTCCGCGCCGCGGCCAGCAGCTCCAGCGCCGGCACGTCGTCGCCGGCGGTGCCGGCCTCGTGTGCTACGACGAGCATCGTCTCGTCGTCGAACGCGGGGCCGCCGTCGACCCAGCGATCGACCGCGCCGTGCACTGCCGCGAGCACCGCGCCGCCGCCGTCGGGCGCCGACTGGCTCACCACGCGCTCCAGCCGTTCGAAGCCGAACTGCTCGCCGCCCGACGGCTCGAACGCCTCGTTGACGCCGTCGGTGTACTGGAGCAGCACGTCGCCCACGCCGATCGTCAGCGTGCGGTCCTCGAGCGTGCGGCGGATCGCGCCGCCGCGGATCGCGCCGAGCGGAATGCCGCGCGTGCGAATGGTCTCGACGGTGCCCGTCGCGCTGCGGTACACGAGCAACGGGCTGTGGCCCGCGCTGGCGTGCACGAGCCCTCCGGTCCGCGGGTCCAGCACGCCGTAGAACATGGTGACGAACGAGCCCGGCTGCAGCGTGTCGGAGAGCCGCGCGTCGAGCGTGGCGAGCAATGCCGACGGCGACGACTCGCGGTCGCGGTACGCGCGGAGCAGCGCCGACAGCATCGACATCACCATGCAGCCCGCGAGGCCCTTGCCCGAGACGTCGGCGATGGCGATGCCGACGCGGCCATCGGGCAGCTCGAAGAAGTCGAAGTAGTCGCCGCCGACTTCCTGCGCGGCGCGGTTCGAGCCCTGGATGACGAACGGCCCGGCGACGCGGCGGCGGCTGGGCAGCAGCGAGCTCTGGATCTGGCGGGCCAGTTCCAGCTCGTGGGCCAGGCGTTCGCGCTCGACCAGCTCGACCTGCGCCTGCCGGAGTCGCGCGGCCATGTGGTTCACGGCGTCCGCGAGCATGCCCAGTTCGGTGCGGTCGCGCAGCCGGACCGGCGTGCCCAGGTCGCCGCGGCCGATGCGTTCGATGCCGGCGCGGAGGGCCGCGATGGGGCGCAGTAGCTGCGAGATCACGGCCCCCGCGACGATGGCGCCGAGCAGTACGGCCACGATCAGGGCGATCGACTGCTGGCGGCGGGCCGCGCCGATGACGGCCTCGACGTAGGCGAGCCGCAATCCCACCATCGCGGTGCCGATGAATCGCCCGTCGCGGTGGGTGATCGGCACGCTCGCCACGAGGGTGTGGCCGTCACTCTGCATCCGTTCGCCGGCGCGCAGAGGCGCGCGCGAGTCCACGTCGTCCAGTGAACGATCCGGTACCAGCACCGTGCCGAGCCGGCGCGGGTCGACGTCGCCCTGCACCTTGCGCGCGCGATCGATCACGACGATGCGCGCCAGCTCGGGCTGGCGGCGCTGCATCTCGAGCGCCAGCGGATGCAACGTCAGCTCGGGGAAATCGCTGAGCAGCGCCTCGCCGCCCGACAGCGCCAGGTTGCGCGCGAGCGAGAGCAGGCGGCCCTGCACCTCGCGGGTCAGCGCCTCGCGTGTGTTGCGTTCGGACACCGTGCCGACCGCCAGCACCGCAAGCGTGATCAGCGCGACCGCGGTGCAAGCCACGATCCATCGAATCGACAGCACCGGGCCGCGCATCGGTTCCGCCGCCGTCACGCGCTCCGCGCCCATGCGCTCCGCGTTCGCGTTCGTATGCATGGGCTAGTTGCCGCCCAGGATCTCGCGCGTGCGCGAGAGCTGCTGCTGGGCCCTTTGTAGATAGGCGATCGCGCGGGGGTCGCGCGGATCGACGCGCAGCGCCCGCCGCCAGAATCCGGCGGCCTCGTCGAGGCGTCCGGCCGCGAATGCCTCCATGCCGCGCGTCAGGCACTCGCGCTTGAGGCAGTCCGCGACGCCCGCGTAGTTCGGGTCCGCCGTCCACACGAGTTCCCAGTAGCGCAACGCGTCGTCCGACCGGTGGGCCTGCATGGCGGCGAGTCCGCGCTTGTAGAGCAGGTCCAGCTCCTTCGCCGACATCGTGGGCGCCGTGCGCGCCGGTGCCGCGCGACGCGCCACGTCGGAGTCTCGTGCCGGCTGCGCCTGCTGGGCCCGCGCGCGCGACAGCGCCGAGCGCGCGGCCGCGAGGCCCGGCGCCTCGGGATCCAGCAGCGTGGCCTCGTCGAGCAGGCCCGCCACGTCGTCGACGCGAGCGGATTCGAGACCATGCGATACCTCGCGCAGCAGGTTCTGGACCCGGCGCGCGATGGCGTCGTCGGTGCGCCGGAGCATCGCCGCGGCGTCCCGGTCGGAGGGCTCGATCTCGAGCACCTGGCGGAACCCGCGCCGCGCCGTCGGCAGATCGTCTGCGCCGAAGGCGTCGAGCGCCCGGGCGAACGCCTTGCGCGACTCGGTCGAGCGCGCCGCGAGCGAGTCACTCGCCGCTTCGCACCGCGCATGACCGGCCGCCGCGGCCGTGTCGCCCGGCGCCATCGCGACGGCGCGGCCGTAGGCGACCGTGGCGGCGGCGAAGTCGAGAGCCGCTTCGAGCTGGCGGCCACGGTCTCGATGACAGGCCGCCTGCAACGCCGTGGCGTCGGCCCGGGACGGGTCCAGCGCCACCACTGACGCCAGCAGATCGATCGCTTCGTCGTACGCGCCGGCCGCGCGTCGTTCCCCCGCGCGCTCGAGCAGCGCGGTCACCTGCTCGGCCTGGCGACGCTTGAAGCCGTCTTCGAGCCGGGCCTGCAGGCGCTCCTCCTCGGCGCGCTCGGCGGCGGCGCGTGCTTCCATCACCGTGTGGCCGAACGCGAAGCCGAGCCCGACCCGGTGGATCGGCTCGAGCGCCCGGCTCTCGAAGGCGTAGTCGACGCTCACGTCGCGCATCGTGAACCCGGTGCCCGCGGTCAGCGTCGTTCCGTTGAAGCCCATGCGCAGCGCGAGCTGCGGCAGCAGGCGCAGCTCGGCGCCCGTGTGCGCGCGGGACACGCCGCCGCCGGACTCGATGTCGGTCGCGAGCGTCAGGGTGCGAAAGCCGCCCACGATGCGCTGCCAGGCGAACCCGGTGCGGACGATCGTCGGATCGGAGACACTCTCCTGGTCGAGCCGGAGCGACGGGCGCACGAAGTTGTTCAGCGCGAATCCGAAGCTCACGTCTCGCGCGTCGGCGCGGTCGGGAGCGAGCCACAACAACGGGTGCGCGACGACCCCGAGGTCGAGCCCGAAGCCGCCGGCCGAGTAGCCGCCCACGCTCTGGTGCCTCGCCTTGAACGAGCCGCCCGCACTCCATGCCTCGCTGATCGCGCGTCCATAGCCGAAGCCGAGCTCGATCTGGCCGTCCGACACCGGCGGGCCGACCACGAAGTTGCGGTCGTCACGTTGTTCGATGCCGTCGGTGCCGATGCTGCGGAACGCCGCGGCGAATGAGCCCCAGCGCCAGTTCGGCATCGCCGCCAGCACGTGCGTTTCGCTGCTCCCGCTCGACGCGAAGCGGGTCTGACCCGCCTGCAGCTCCGTGCGCGACAGGCGGCCGAGACCGCCCGGGTTCCACAGTAGCCCGCTCGCGTCGTCGGACATGGCGGCGAACGCGCCGCCCATGGACAGAGCACGGTTGCCAGCGCCATCGGCGAACAGCGAGCGCTCGCCGGCCGACTGGGCGCCCGCCGTCCCGGGCGCCGCCAGCGCCAGCACGGCCAGCAGCCCCGCGGCCCACGGCGCGGACGCATGATTCCCAGGGTTCGATCGGGTGGCCCTCATCTCCTGCGATATCGGCCCCGCCGCCGCCGCCCTTGAGGTGGACGGGGGGATACGGCGGGGGGCGGGCGCGCTGGGGCGGATCGCCCGATCCCGGTCCGTCGCATTGTAGGAATGAGCATCAACTCGGAGCCCGGAGGATTCGATAACTCCCGGAGCAAGCGTCCTGCCGCGACGCGGGCGGATCGCCCGTGCGCGGGTGAGGCGCACGAGGACCGGCCGGATGACCGGTCCGCCGCCGCGGCATGAAGCGGTGGCGGGGTTCGATCCCACGGAGATTCCATTGATCCGCATCGGGACCCATCCAGGATGGAGCGTTCCCCGGCTCGCGTGTGCCGCGTGGGTCGTGGCCGCCGCGTGCCTCGCCTTGCCGGCGCGCGCCGACCTCGTGTCGGGACGTTACGTGGGGGATGGTTCCGGCACGCGCGCGATCACGGGCCTGCCGTTCACGCCCGACCTCGTCATCGTCAAGGGTTCGAACCGCACGCCTGCCGTGGCCCGCAGCGCCAGCATGACGGGCGACAATGCGAAGGAGCTCGGCGCGCTCACCAAGTTCAGGGGCGGCGAGATCAAGTCCCTGGCTGCCGGCGGTTTCACGGTGGGCGGCGACGCGGCCGTGAACCAGGCCGGCGCGCTCTATGAATGGGTGGCGTTCGACGCCGCGCCCGGCGTGATGTCGACCGGGAGCTACACCGGCACGGGCGGCGACAACCGCTCGATCACCGTCGGGTTCACACCCGCGTATGTGCTGTTGCTCTCGGACCACACGGTGCAGGCCGTCCAGCGGTTCGCCACCGAGACGGGCGATGCGTCGCGCGCGTTCGCTGACGACGTCGAGCACGCCGACTGGATCCAGTCGCTGGACCCGAGCGGGTTCACCGTGGGCGCGAGCGCCGAGGTCAACCGGAGCACGACCGCCTACCACTGGGTCGCGTGGAGCTTTGCGAGCGGCGGCGCGTTCACGGGATCCTATCTCGGCAATGCCGTCGACGACCGCGGCGTGTCCGCCGCCGGGCTCCAGCCTTACGCGATGATCGTCGCCCGCGCCGGGGCCGGCTCGGCCTCCGCACTTCGCTTGCCGGTCTCGCACGGGGGCCTTACCTGGTTCGCGAGCGCCGATTCGGGGTTCGCGAACGGCGTGCAGTCGCTCACGTCGACCGGATTCGTGCTGGGCACGCACGCCGCCGTCAACGCGTCGCCGGCCGCCTACCACTGGGTGTCGTTCCAGAACGCGGCCGGACGCGATGTGGCGCTATCGCTTGGCTCCGATCGGCTGCGCGCCAACGCGGGCGACTCGGTGCGGTTCGAGGTCGTGGTCGCGGATCGCGGCCCGCAGACGGCGAACGGCGTCCAGGCGTCCGTGGTGTTGCCCGCGGCGATGACGGCTCAGTACGGGAGGGCGACGAGGGGAACCGTGACATCGGCGGGCCTCGCCTGGAAGCTCGACAGCCTCGCCGCCGCCCAAGCCGAGACGCTGTTCGTGACCGTGACCGTCAACCCCGGGTCCGAGGGACAGTTCATCGCCGTCGGCGCGGCCGCGGCGGGGAGCGAGACGGACCTGTACTCCGGTAACAACGCCGACGCGGTGGTGCTCACCGTCCCGTCGGCGGACGTCGAGCTGCACGTGGTTGCGAACGACCTCGCGGTCACGGAAGGCCAATCGTGGGGCTGGTCCATCACGGCGACGAACAATGGCCCCGCGGTCGCCCGCGATCTCGTGGTCGGCGACGCGCTGCCGGCGGGGTTCGCGTTCGGCTCGTCGACGCCCGGGCGCGGCACGTACGCGCCGGGCACCCACGCGTGGTCGATCGACAGCCTGGCCTCGGGCGAGACCGCCACGTTGTCGCTCACGGCGACCATCGGGGCCGGATCCGCCGGGACGGTGGTACGGCCCTCGGCGTCGATCGTCGCGCGCGGACAGTCGGATCCCGCCGGCGCGAACGACACGGCAGCCGTGAGCCTGCGGATCCTGGATGCGCGCGCCCGTGTCGTGTCGGGGAGCTACACGGGAAACGGGGCGAGCCTGCGCGCCATCACGGGTGTCGGCTTCCAGCCGGACCTCGTGATCGTCAAGGGACCCGGCGCCACGCCCTCGCTGCTCCGCACGCGGCTCATGAGCGGCGACGCGTCGAAGGAGCTCGGAGAGAACAATGCGCTCGTTGCGGGGCGGATCAAGTCACTCGACTTCGACGGATTCAGCATCGGGTCCGACGCCTCGGTGAACCAGACCGGGGCCGTGTACACGTGGACGGGCTTCCTCGAGGTCCCGGGGCAGTTGCGCGTCGGCAGCTACGTCGGTGACGGCGCCGACAACCGTGCCGTCGCGGGCCTCGGGCTCGCGCCCGCGTACATGATCGTCGCGCCCGCCACGAACAAGCATTCCTTCGAGCGCTACGCCGCCGAAACAGGTGACGCCAGCCTCAACCTGAACGGCGGCACGGAGCAGACCGACCGGATCCAGAGGCTCGATGCCGACGGCTTCCAGCTCGGCCAGAGCGGCGACATCAATGGCGCCGGGGTCACGTACTACTACGCCGCCTGGGGCGCCATCGCCGGCATCGCCGCGAGCGGATCCTACGTGGGCGACGGCATCGACAACCGGTCCATCGAAGCGCCCGGTTTCCGTCCCGGACTCCTGCTGGTCACGCGCCCCGGCGCCAGCACCGTGCAGAGGAACGGCGCGATGCCGGGAGACCTGACGCTGCCGGTGGAGCCGGTGGCGGGCTTCGCCGACGCCGTGCAGGCGCTGGCGGCGCGCGGCTTCCAGGTCGGCACGCACGCGACCGTGAACTCCGCGGCGAAGCTCCACTACTACGCCGCGTTCCGCAGCGGCGTCGGGGCCGACCTCGATCTGTCGGCGCAGCTCGACCGTCCGACGCCGAACGAAGGCGACACCGTCACGGTGCGATACACGCTGCGAGACTTCGGCCCCCAGGACTCCGGGCCCGCCGCCGTCGCCGCGCCGATTCCGTCCGGGCTCACGTTCGTCTCGTTCACGGCGAGCCGTGGCGGCTACGTTCCGGGAAGCGGCGTCTGGTCCGTCGGCACGATCGCGAACGGCGACTCCGCGTCACTCGTCCTGTCGGCCACGGTCAACGCCGGCACCGCGGGAGGCACGATCGTCGAGACGGCGCAGATCACCGCACCCGTGGGTGCCGACGCGATCCCCGAGAACGACGTCGCGTCCGCGAGCATCAGCGTGCGTCGCGCCGACCTCCGCGTGACCCTCGCGGTCGACGACCGGACGCCCACCGAACTCGAGCCGCTGACGCTCACGATCACGGTGAAGAATCTAGGGCCCACGCTGGCCTCCGGCATCGTCATCGACGCGCCGCCGCCGCCGCTGTTCGTATTCGACGCGTTCACCGCCACCACGGGAGCCTATGCGACGGGGACCGGGGCGTGGTCGATCGGATCGATCGCCGTGTCGGACAGCGCCGTGCTCACCCTGCGCGCGCATGCCGTCACGGGTGCGGCCGGCGCGACGAGCCTCGCGCGCGCCCGCGTGACGGCGCGCGCCACCTACGATCCCCAGCTCGCGAACGACGCCGACTCGACGACGGTGATGGTCCAGGCCGCCCAGTTCCGCGTGCTCTCCGGCAGCTACGTCGGCGACGGCACGGGGAGCCGTGCCGTTTCAGGACTCGGATTCCAGCCCGACGTCGTGATCGTGAAGGGCGCCGGCGCGACCTCCGCGGTCCTGCGCGTGAAGGGAATGCCGGCGGATGCCGCGAAAGACCTCGCGGCAAACTCGCCGTTCCTCGCGGCGCGCATCCGCTCGCTGGACGTGGACGGATTCACCGTCGGCTCGGACGCCGCGGTCAACACCGCCGGCACGACGTACTACTGGACGGCGTTCCTCGAGGCCCCGGGCCAGCTCAAGACCGGAAGCTACACCGGCAACGGCGCCGACGACCGGGGCATCACCGGGCTCGGCTTGGCACCCGCGTACGTGATCGTGGCCGGCAACTCGAGCAAGTCGGCGTACCAGCGATTCGGGGGCGAGGCGGGGGACGCGAGCCTTTCGTTCTCCTCGTCCACCGAGACCGCGGATCGCATCCAGCGATTCGACCCCGACGGGTTCCAGGTCGGCACCGCAGCCGAGGTCAACACGGCGGGCGCCGCGTACCACTACGTCGCGTGGGCGCCCGTCGCCTCGCGCGCGGCCGGCGGTCTCTATCTCGGCGACGGCACGGACGACCGGACCATCCCGGGCGCGGGTTTCCGGCCCGGCGCGGTGATCGTGAAGCGCCAGGACACCGGGCAGGACGTCGTGCGCGCGGTGGCGACGCGAGGCGATCTCTCGCTGCCCATGACGACGGCCGCGTTCGCCAACGGGATCCAGTCGTTCTCGGGCGCGGGCTTCCAGGTGGGGACCGACACGCGAACGAATCTCGCCGCGAAGGTCTACTTCTGGCAGGCGTTCCGCGACCTGCCGAATGTCGACGTCGCCGTGACCCAGACGGTGAGCGACTCGCTGCCCGATGTCGGTGACCCGGTGACCCTGCGTGTCGGCGTGGCCGGCCGGGGGCCGGCATCCGCGGCCAACGTGAACGTGACGGAGACGCTGCCCGCGCTGCTGCAGTACCAGTCACACATCGCGAGCCGCGGTACGTTCGACTCGGCGACGGGCGTCTGGACGCTCGGTACCCTCGCACCGGGCGACACGGCCACGCTGACGCTCCAGTCGACCGTGAAGTCCGGCAGTGGTGGGCAGTCCGCGACGACCACCGCGGCCGTTTCCGGCCTGGACCAGTCGGACCTCGACGTCGCGAACGACCAGGCGGCCGCATCGCTTCGCGTGCCGACCGCCGACGTGAGCGTGACGGCGATCGTGAACCGTTCGGTGGCCACCGAGAGCGACACCCTCGACTTCATCACCTCGATCGCGAACCACGGTCCGGATGCCGCGACAAACGTGACGCTGAGTGATCCGACGCCGGCGGGCTTCACCCGGCTCGCGTCCACGCCGAGCCGGGGCACGTTCGTCGCGAACACCGGCGTGTGGACGCTGGGCACCCTGGCGCCGGGCGATTCGGCCACGCTCCAGCTCAAGTGGCGCGTCAACACCGGCACGCTCGGCACGACGCTGCGGAACATCGCCCGCGTCACCCATTCGGACCAGGCCGATCTCACGGTCGCGAACGACGCCGATACGGCCGCCGTGTTCGTCGAGGGGCAACGCGGCGTGACGATCACGGCGACCCAGGGGAGCAGCGTCACGCGGCCGGCAGCGTCGGCGGCGACGATCGTTTCCCTGTCCCTGCTCAATTCGGGCCTGACGTCCGTGACCCTGCAGCAGGTCACGTTCGTGAATCGCACCGGAGGCACGGGCACGCAGGCCCAGCGCGACGCCGAGCTCGGCACGCTGCGTCTGGGGTCGGTGGCGTCGAACGGCGGCCCCGACACGCCGATCGCCCAGGCTGCCGCGAGCGGCGGGCTGATCGCGTTCGGCCCGTTCAGTGTGACGCTGCCGGCGGGCGCGGTGGTGACGCTGCGCCTCACCAGCGACGTGGCGCTCACCGCGCGCGACGGCGACACGCTCGACGTGTCGATCGACGCGGCGAGCCGCGTCGTCTTCGCCACCGCGACGACGGTGCTCAACTCGTGGCCCGTCGATCCGGCCGGTGGCGTCGTCGTCGACGGCTCGGCCGCGGCGCAGTTCAAGACGCGCGCCGTGACCTCGGCCGCCGCGAAGCTGGCCGAACCGGGCGTCACCCGCATCGGCGCCGTCGACGTGCTGCTGCCGGCGAACGGGTACGCATCCGACGTGCTGCAGGGCCTCAAGTTCCGCAACTACGGCGATGCCGCGGCCGGGACCGATATCGCGGGCGTCGAGCTGTGGCGCGACGGTGGCGACGGGGCGTTCGACGCCGGCGACGCGGACGACCAGCGCCTGGGCTCCATGGGCTTCGACGGTGCGGCCTGGTCGCTGACCGCGTTGTCGATGCCGATTCCCGCCGCCGGACAGCGCGTATTCGCGTCGGTGGACCTCGCCTCGTCGGCGCGCGCCGGGCGGCTCGTGCGGCTGGGGATCCCGGGCGCGCTGCCCGCGATGACGGTCGCCAGCGCCAACGACGGCCCCGCCGACGATTCCGTGCTGGCGGTCGCCGCGATCACGATCCTCAGGGCCCCGAGCACGCTGCGGATCTCCGTCCAGCCGCAGACGCCCGTGTCGCTGCTGCCGGGCCGTCCGGGTGTGGAAGTCCTGCGGTTCCAGATCGTGAACTCGGGCGCCGAGGCCGAGACGCTCACGTCGGTCGCGTTCGCGAATCGCGCCGCGGGGCCGGGCACTGCGGCGCAGCTCGGCGCCGACTGGCTGCCCGTGTCGCTGTCCGATGGAACGCGCACGAGCACCGCGTCGTTCGCGTCGGGACGCGCCACGCTCACGGGGCTCAATGTGGTGGTGTCGCCCGGCGACACGGTGACGTTGCGGGTGAAATCGGGGGCATCGCTCACGGCGCGCGACGGCGACCTGCTCGATCTCGAGGTCCCGGCGGTCACCGACGTCGGCTTCTCGCGACGCGTGAACCCGTTGGGCACGTGGCCGCTCACGCCGAGCGGGGTGTTCCCGGTCGATGGCATGTCGCTCGCGCAGCTCGTCATGACGCCGCAGAAGGCGCCGGAGCTGCTCACCGGCTCGGTCCGGAATCTCGCGCTCGACCTGGGCGTACCGGGCGACGGCTACGAGCCCGACACGTTGCAGTCTCTGGGCTTAAGGAACCTGGGCGATGCGGCCCCCGGCATGGACATCTCGCGGCTCGAGGCATGGAGCGACGACGGCGATGGCGTGTTCGAGCCGGCATCGCTGGGCGGGGACCATCTGCTCGGCACGATGGTCTACACGGGCGGCGGCTGGACCCTGGGGGGCTTCTCGCTGCCCATCGCCGCGTCCGGCCAGCGCCTGTTCGTCTCGTGCGACATCGCGGCCGGCGCGACCGAGCGCCGCACGGTGCGGCTCGGTGTGCCGTCGTCGCCGCTGCCGGGCATCGGCATGTCGAGCCCCAACGACGGCCCGCGTGACGCCGACGCCCTGAACCCGGTGACGCTGACGATCAGCACCCTGAACCGCATGACGTTCGCCGCGCTCGACGTCGCGCCGGGCGTCACAACACCCGGCGACACGGAGATCGTGGTGCTGCATCTCGTCGCCACGAACTCGTATGCCGACTCGGCGCGCACGCTGCGCGGGCTCGCGGTGACGAACCAGACGCACGGCGCCGGCGCGCCGTCCCCGGTGAGCCTGGATGCCGAGGTGCGGCGGCTCGCGCTCCACGCGGACACGCCGTCGGGCCCGCTGCTCGCGACCGGCTTCTTCTCCGGCGGGCGTGCCGTGCTCGGCGGGTTCGGCTGGGCGATTCCCCCGGGCGGCAAGCGCGATCTCTACGTCACCGCAGACGTGTCCTCGAGCGCCGCCGCGGACGGCGACGTGATCGGCGTCACGATCGCCGAGGAAGAAGACCTGGTCCTCGGCGGCGACGTCACCCTGTCGGCGCGATTCCCGCTCGGTTCGGGCGCGGCCTGGACCATCGACGGCATGGTGGCGGCGCAGATCGCGCTGCGCCCGGCACCGGCCGCGACCCTGGGACCCGGCGAGGGGCCGTCGCTCGCGCTGGACTGGACGGTGCCGCGCAACGGGTACCGGGACGACGTGCTCGAAGGCGTGCGTCTCGTCAATGCGGGCACCGCGCTGCCCTCCGACCTGGCGGAGCTCCACCTGTGGAAGGACGGGGGCAACGGCGCGTTCGACGCCGGCGTCTCGGACGACCAGGACCTCGGCGCGCTGTCGTACGCGGGCGGTGTCTGGCTGAGCCGCACGCTGGCCGAGGCGATCGGGAGCGCCGGCCTCCGGCTGTTCGCTGCCGCCTCGGCGTCGGCGTCGCCGGTCGATTCCGCGAGCGTGCGGTTGCAGATCCCGGTGGGCGGCATCGTCGTCAGCTCCGGCGACGATGGCCCCGCCGACCAGGCCGTGGCCGCGACGTCATCGGTGCTGCTCAGCACGTCGCACCTGCTCGCGACGGTGGCGGTCCTGCCGGCGGCGAGCGTGCTCGGCGACACCGTGACCGCGCTCATGACCGTGCGGAACGTGGGCGGGCTCTCCATCACCGGCGTCACGCCGGCCACGCCGGCGGTGTCCGGACCCGGGGCGATCACTCCCGCGACGGGCGCCTCGCCCGCGATCCTCGACTTGGCACCCGGCACGCAGGGCACGTTCACGTGGCGCTACGTCGCGACGGGCGCGGGCACCGTCGCCCTGGCCGCGGGCGCGACGGGAACCGAGCTCGGCACGGGCGCGCAGCAACGGTCGCTGATCGTGAGCAGCGACGTGCACCAGATCTTCAACGAGGCGGGGAGCCTCGACCTGTACGCGCTCGAGTCGATGCCGTTCTCGGTGATCCCGGGGCAGGCACGCGTCATTCCGCTCACCCTCACGCTGGCGAGCCACGACGCGGGGGACGCCTCGGACGTGCTGCTGCGCACGATCACCGTCCGGTTCGAGGACGAGTCGGGCGCGGGGGTCACGCCGTCGCGGCTGCTCGAGCGGATGGCCGTGAACGAGGGCGTGCAGGCGTATCTGGACCAGACCTCGTTCCCGTCCTCGGGCTCGACCGTGGACCTCGTGCTGTCGCCGCCCGTGCTGATCGAGAGCGGTGGCTCGAGCGGCGGACAGGTCACGCTGAGCCTCGCGCTCGACGTCTCGGACACGACCACGGTGTCGACGTTCCGCATGTCGATCATCGATGCCGGTGCGTTCACGGCCCAGGACGCCGTCAGCGGCGCGCCGGTCGCCATCGCGCCCGCGTCGCCCCAGAGCTATCCCATCCAGACGGGGCTCGCGCGCGTCGTCGCGAACGCCACCGAGCTGGACGTGTCGGTCGCCTCGACGGCGCCCGCATACGCCGGCCGCGGGCAGAACGACGTCACGCTGCTCGACGCGTCGATGGTGAACCCCGGGCCCGGCGCGATCGGCCCGGACATCCGGCTCAGCCGGTTCGACGTCGTGCTGATCGATGCGAACGGCGTCACGATCGCGCAGCCCTCGCGCGTCATCGAGCGCATCAAGCTCGCCGCCGGGTCGCAGCACCTGCTCGATCGTGCCGTCGCGGTCGACGAGGACAGCACGATCACGCTGTCACTGTCGCCCGTGCTGGCGCTGCCGCTCAACCAGGCGGCCGCCGTCACGATCTCCGCCGACCTCGCCGCCGACGCGGACCTGGGCGTCGTGCGCATCCGGATCGCCGACACCTCGTCGTTCGTCGCGCGCAACGCGAACACCGGCGAGGAGCTGCCGGTCATGCTGGCGAGCCAGCCGCTCGACGGCGGGCCGGTCACCGTGCTCGCGCAGGCGGACTCGATCACCGCGACAGGAACGCCGCGATTCGCGAGCGCCACGGCCGTGGGCGCGACGGGGGTCGCGGCACTGTCGGTGACGCTCACGCATCCCGGCGGCCCGCTCACCGGCCGCGTGCGCCTGGACGCGCTGACGCTGTGGTGCCGGAACGCGGCGAGCGCGCCGCTCGCGCCGGCCGCGTACGTCGATCGCGCCCGCGTCGTCATCGGCGGCGTGGATGCCGGCGTCGTCACCGACCTGCCGGGGGCCGCGCAGTCGTTCACGATCCCGCTCACGGGGATCACGCTGGATCCCGGCACGCAGACGACGCTCGAGTTGCGCGTCGACGTCGAGACGTCGGCGCCCACCGCGTCGCTCGCGCTCACGCTGAGCGCAGACGGCGTCGTGGCGCACGACGAGAACCTCGGCACTGCGGTGGCGGTGGGCGCGGGGGCCCAGGAGTTCCCGTTCACCTCGGGGCTCACCCAGCTGCAGGCGCCCGCGCGCGAGCTGATCGCCGCATTCACGGAATCGATGCCCGCGGTGCTCGCCGCCGACGGTCGCGCCGAGCCGGTGGCGGCGCTCACGTTGCGCAACCCGGCCGCCTCGGGCGACATCATGCTCGACCACCTGGAGTTGCTGGCGAGCGACCGCGCCTACGCGACACTCGCGACCGGCAGCGTGTCCACGCGGCTCGAGGCCTGGATCGCCGACACCCTGTGGGCCACATCGGGCCCGCTCACGACGGGCAACGCCACGGCCGTGCTGACCGCCGTGACGCCCCTCGTGCTGGGGCCGAATGCCGCCATCGCCGTCCAGCTCCGCCACGCGGCCCGCCCCGGGGCCGGCGCGGCGGGCTATCGCCTCGGGTGCCGCGCCGATGGCATCGGCGTCATCCAGCCCGGCAGCTCGCTGCTCACGATCGCCGTGACCGCCGCCGAGGGCCAGTCGTTCCCGTTCTGGACACGGCTCGGCGGACCCACCGGCCTCACGCTCGAGGACAGCTACTCGAACTTCCCGAATCCCTTTGCGGCGGGACGCCAGCAGAGCCGCTTCGTCTTCTACATGAAGACGGGGGGCCGCGTGACGCTCGAACTGTGGACGCTGCGCGGCGACCGCGTATGCACGCTGCTGTCGGGCGCGCCGCTGGCGGCCGGGCTGCACCAGGACGTCACGTGGGACGGGCGCAACGGCCACGGCGGCACCGTGGTGAACGGCGCGTACGTCGCGGAGATTCGCGTCGACTACGACGACGGCACCGGCGAGCGCATCCGCCGGAAGGTCGCGGTGGTCCGCTAGTTCGGGCCGCCGGCGCGCGGGGCTTCCGTGCCCTTCACGTTGGCGATCGCGCGCACCGCGGCCTCGCGGGCCGCGTCGATCTGGGCCTCGGAGCCCGACAGGTAGAGCCGGCCGTAGGCGCCGAACAGCGACGCGTCGATCAGCTTCACGTGCGCGGCCTTGAGCGCCTCGTTGGCGGCGAAGGCGATGTAGGCCGCGGGCTCGGTCTCCAGGATCAGCAGCGATTCGCCGGCGAGCAACTGGTCCCCGTAGCGGCTCTTGTTGATCACCTGCGCGTGGTAGGGCTCCACCGCGCGGATCACCTGGTCCGAGACGAGGCGCGGCTTCATCCGGTCGCTCTCGGTGAGCCCCAGGTATTCCAGCACCGCGGCCCCGCCGAGGCGAACCTGGCCTTGGTCGCGGTGGTGGATCTCGAGCAGGCCGAACGCGCGCTCGACCACCATGATCGCCGGCGTGCACTGCGTGGCCTTGAGCGCGACGTCGGTGATGCGGTTGATGATCAGCCCGGGCGCGGTCTCGATAAACATCGACGCGTCGCCCGCGACGGGCAGGAAGCCGCGCGCGGTGGTGCCCACGAACGCGGCGAGCTGCGGCTGGAGACTGTCGAGAAACACGTACGAGCGAAGGATGACGTCGGCCATGGTCGCGGCACAGTAGCGTCGGGGCGGCGGGTCGTCAACGATGCGCGCTCAGCGCGGTCCGCGCGGCGGGGTTTCAGCGTCCGCGTGACGGCGTTCGCGGACGGCGTCCACGCTCCGTTCAATGCGATGAAACGAAACTGTCCCCGGGGACAGTTGGCTTGCGGGGTTGCATGATCGCGAGGTGTCTGCGCAGACATCTCGACCACGCGCCGTTCAATGCGATGAAACGGAACTGTCCTCGAGGACAGTTGACTCTCAGGGTTGCATGGGGGCGAGGTGTCTGCGCAGAC
>JANLWK010000246.1:0-12077 GCA_031364505.1 Candidatus Eiseniibacteriota bacterium
ACCGCGGGCCCGAACTCAATATCGCGATCATCGCCGGGCGCGAGTCCTACCGAACGACGGGCACCCTCCGAATCGCAGTCGCCCCCGGCGTCGTCGCCTTGAGCAGATAGAGCCCGGCCGAGGGTGGGGGTCCAGAAAACGCCGTTTGCGTTCCATTCCGATCGTTGTAAATTGGCGCACGACATGGCTCCCCAGCGCCGATGGACCTTCCTTACGAATCACGCCATGGTGTTGTTCGAGGTGTGGCAGAGTCCCGACCTCACCGTGCGAGAGATCTCCGAGCGCGCCCGCATCACCGAGCGCGCCACCCACCGTATCCTCGCGACTCTCGTCGCCAACGGATACCTGCAGCGCAACCGCATCGGCCGCCGCAACCACTACGTCGTGAGCCCGGATGCGAAGTTCCGGCATCCGGCCATCGCGCACCTCCCGATCAACGACCTCCTCAAGATTCTCGCGCGCCCACACCAGTCCTGACAGGGCGCGGTCCGCGAGTCTTGACGCGATGCTGTAAAAGGCCCCCCGGCGCGGCTCTTGCCTCGCTCAATCCGCTGGCCTGATCTGCCGATGTATCCCCAGACATGTCATCGGGTTCGAACGCCGTTGCGTAATTTCGCCCGATCTTCCGACGTAAATCATTATGTTGTAATCGCTTGACTGCGCACGGGGTGGCTGCCTAGTATGAAGAACTTGCACCAATCCGCGATGAGGAAGCGATTCTTGGCCCTGGGGCCGGCCGGACTACCGGGCACACCCATCGAAATCGGGTTTTCCACAGGCCGCGTGCCGGTGATGATGCGTTCCCGACGGGCCACCGCGCCGACGGCGTCCGTGATCCTCGTCCAGGGGGAATGAGCGGTCCATGGGGCTCAAGAGGACACCGCGCTACCTGTTTCTGACGCTCGGCTACGGCCTGATCGTCAACGGGTCCTATCTCCTCGCGCTGCTGCTCCGCTTCGAGGGGGACATCCCTCAGCGCTACATCCAGGGCTACATCCAGGTGGCGCCGGTCTTCACCGCGATGACGCTGCTCGGCTTCCTGCTCGCCGGCCTCTATCACGGGCTGTGGCGCTACGCGAGCACCGTGACGCTGTTCCAGGTGTTCAAGGGCGTGACGCTGTCCGCGATCTCGCTCGCGTTGATCACCGTCTTCACCTCGCAGCCGCTGTTCCCCCGCAGTGAGATCGCCCTTGTCTGGCTCACCCAGCTCGTCATGCTCGGGGGCCTGCGCTTCGGCTGGCGTCTCTCGCGCGAACGCCTGCTCGGTCCGGCGCCGCGGCGCTCGCTGCGGACGCTCGTCATCGGGGCCGACCATACCGGGGTCCACCTGATCCAGGAGATGCGCCGCGCCGAGGGCCCCGAGCGGCTGACGCCGATCGGGTTCATCGACGACGAGGCGCGCTTCACGGGCCATCTCGTCGAGGGCGTGCCGGTGCTCGGCACGATCGCCGAGCTGCCGCGCGTGCTCGTCGAGCGCCGCGTCCAGATCGTCGTGATCTCCGATCCCGGCATGCCCGCCAAGGTCGTGCGCGAGATCGCCAGCTTCTGCGCGCAGGCTCACGTGCGCGTGAAGACGCTGCCCGGGCTGTCTGATCTACAGCAGGGCCGGCCCGCCCTCGCGCAGATGCGCGACATGCGGATCGAAGACCTGCTCGGCCGCCAGCCAGTCGAGCTGGACATGGACCAGATGCGCGAGTTCCTGCGCGGCCAGCGCGTGCTGGTCACGGGTGCCGGCGGATCGATCGGCTCCGAGCTGGCGCGCCAGATCGCCGAGTTCGTGCCGGCCGAGCTGGTGCTGCTCGACCACGCCGAGAACGGCCTGTACTTCGTGCACAACGAGCTGGCGGGGCAGCACGCGCAGCTCCCGCTGCATCCGGTCGTGGGCGACGTGAAGGATCTCGAGGGACTCGAGCGCGTGTTCACCATGTACCGGCCGCAGGTCGTGTTCCACGCCGCGGCGCACAAGCACGTGCCGCTGCTCGAGGCGAACCCGCGCGAGGCCGTGCTCAACAACATCGTCGGCACGCGCAACCTGATCCACGCCTCGGACCGCGCCGGCGTCGACAAATTCGTGCTCATCTCGACCGACAAGGCCGTGAACCCGACGAGCGTCATGGGCGCGTCCAAGCGCGTCTGCGAGATCCTGCTCCAGAGCCACGCGCGCCACAGCCGCACGCGCTACGTCGCGGTGCGCTTCGGCAACGTGCTCGGCAGTGATGGCTCCGTGATCCCGCTGTTCCAGCGCCAGATCCAGCGCGGCGGCCCGATCACCGTGACGCACCCGGAGGCGCGGCGGTACTTCATGACGATCCCCGAAGCCGTGCGGCTCGTGCTGCAGGCCGGCTCGATCGGCCGCAGCGGTGAAGTGCTGCTGCTCGACATGGGCGAGCAGGTGCGCATCGTCGACCTCGCGCGCCAGCTCATCCGCATGTCGGGGCTGCGCGAGGGCGAGGACATCGAGATCGCCTTCACGGGCCTGCGTCCGGGCGAGAAGCTGTACGAGGAGCTGCACTCGGACGCCGAACGCATGCGCATGACGCGCCACGAGCGCATCCTCGTGTGGGACCTGGACGCGCCCGACGAAGCGAGCGTCATCGCCGACGTGGCCGAGCTCGAGGCGTTCGCGCATCGCGGGGATCCCGACGCCGTGAAGCGCCAGCTCCAGCGCATCGTGCCGGAATACCGCGAGCCCAAGCACGATCCGTTCGCGCCGGTGCCCGTGCCCGAGACGCCCATCATCGAGCTGCCGGGGGCCCGCCGGGACATCCCGCCGCGCACGCGCGCGTGGAAGCGCACGCCCCGCCAGCTCGTCGACGCCGTTGCCGCGGCCGTGCTGCTCGTGCTCGCGAGCCCGCTCTTCGTGGCGCTCGACATCGAATCGCGCCTGCTGCGCCTCGGTCCGTGGCTCACGCGCGAGACGCGGCTCGGGCGCACGCGACGGGCGCATCACCGCCGTGCCGCGCGCTCGCGCATCACGATCGACCGCCGCAGCATCGAGCGGCGCACCCAGGACCTGCTCGGCCAGCCGTTCGCGTGCTCGCGCCTCACGATGCCCGCTGGACCGCTCGGACGGTGGGTCGAGTCGCGCGGCCTCGACGGCCTGCCATGGCTGTGGAACGTGGTACGATGCGAAATGGCGCTCGTGGGGCCGCGTCCCGAAACCGAGGAGTATGTGCTGCGCTGGAGGCACGTGTTGCCCGGTTACGAGCGGCGTTTCTCCCTGCTGCCCGGACTGACCGGGCTGGCCCAGGTGTCGGGGTATCCCGACACCGAACCGCGCGGCATCGCGCGTCGCGCCCAATACGATCTCTACTACGTCGATCATCGTTCCCTGCTGCTCGACGTGCGGGTCATCGCCCGCGCGTTGCTGTCCATCGTGCGCGGCCGTCCGTCCGTCACGCCGTCGATGACGACGGTCGCCGCGGAATCGGGTCTGCGCGTGGCGGGAGCCGAGACGGCCGACGGCGTCGCGGCGGGCTACGGGGTGTCCCGGGCAACACACGTCAAAGGAGTGACCCAATGATGCGCTGGTCGCATGTCTCGCGCCGCGTCGCGAGAGGCAGTGCAGTCCTGCTGTGCCTGGCCCTGGCCCTGCCCCTGGCCACTCCCAAGGTCGCCCGGGCGCAGGCCGCCGCCCCGACCGGGGAGTACGTGATCGGGATCGAGGACGTGCTCCAGGTGTCGGTGTGGGCCCATCCGGAACTCGAACGCACCGTCAACGTCGGGCCGCAGGGTACGATCATTTTCCCGCCCATCGGCGAGATCAAGGCCACGGGGCTCACGGCGCGCCAGCTCTCCGACCGGATCGCGGACCGCCTGTCGACGTACCTGCGCCAGGGTGTGTCCACGGTCACCGTGATCGTGCGCGACCACCTGAGCCAGAGCGTCTACGTCACCGGCAATGTGTCGCGCCCGGGCCGCTACGGCGCCGAGACACCGCTCTCGATCTTCTCGGCGATCAACGAGGCGGGGGGTGCGCAGACCAACGGCGATCTCAGTCGCGTCACGATCATCCGCCGCGCCGGGACGGGACCGCACCAGTTCACGGTCGACGTCGCCAAGGCGTTGCGCGAAGGCACCACCGCGTCGCTGCCGGCGCTGATGGCCGGCGACATGGTCATCGTGCCGGCGTCGGTGAGCCTCGTCGGCGGCGCGGGCAACGAGGAAGCCGTGGGCGTGCTCGGCGAGGTGAACCGGCCGGGCCTCTATCCCGTGAGCACGAACGAGGACCTGTGGGTCGCCCTGGCACTCGCCGGCGGGCCGACCGGCCGCGGGAACCTCTCGAACGTGCGCGTCCTGACGCGCGACCAGTCGGCGCAGACCGCCGTCAGCGTCAACCTGCTCGAGACGCTCCAGCGCGGCAACAAGGCGCCGTTCATCGTGCATCCCGGCGACATCGTGTTCGTCGACACCAAGGGTATCTCCTTCTGGCAGGGCTTCACCGAATTGCTTGGCGTCACGCGCGACGCCGCGAACCTGGTGGCCGTGGTGCGCGTGTTGCAGAACAACCCCTAGGACTCCCGGATGACGACTCAGACATTCGACCCCGCGCCGGCACCGCCGCCGGAGCCTCGCGAGATCCTGCGCGTCCTGGTGCGCCGGAAGAAGATGCTGCTCGTGCCCTGGGCGATCGCCCTGGCGCTGGGTGTGGCGGCGGCGTTGCTGCTGCCGCCGGTCTACATGAGCAACGTGACGATGCTGCTCGAGCGCCCGCAGGCGCTGAGCGGCTCGCTCAACAACATGGTCAACCCGATGGATCCGGACCGGCAGGCCGACCTCATGCGGGACCAGGTCCAGAGCACGGTGTTCCTGCGCGGCGTGGTCACGGCGACGGGGATCAAGTCGGAGCCCGAGACCCGGGCGTGGGCGTCCAAGTTCGCGAGCGGATACGGAGGCGAGACCGAGGACGACCGGATCGAAGCATTCCTGATCGCGCACCTGCGCACCGGCATCGTGATCAAGCGGCCGAAGAGCGGCAACACGTTCCAGATCACGGTCGAGGACTCGAAGCCCGCGCGCGCGCAGCGGTTCGCCGAGGCGGTCGCGAACCAGTTCGTGCTCGCCTCCAAGGCGGCCCAGCTCGAAGCCGTGCGCGCCACCCAGGAGTTCAGCGTCGAGCAGCAGCAGATCTACAAGCGCAAGCTCGAGGAGAGCGAGGGGCGGCTGGACAACGCGCGCCGCAGCGCGATCGGCGCGTCGCTGGCGGGCAGCTCGGTGACGTCGGGCAACCTCGGCCGCGCGCGCACACTGGCCGACCAGGCGCAGCTCGACGTCGAGGAGCAGCGGAACCGGGTGTCGATGCTGCGCCAGCAGTGGGGCGACAAGTTCTCGGAGTTCAGCCCGCGCCAGATCTCGAGCTCGGAGGTGAATCTGATCGCGGCCCAGATCAAGGGGCTCGAGCGCCAGATCGCCTCGGCGATGCTCAACAGCGAGCCCGGTGGCGACGATGGCATCTCCGCGCGCGCCGCGAGCGCCCGCAAGATGGGCGAGCTCGAGATGCAGCTCAGCCAGAACGCCGCGACGACCTTCCCGAACGCCACGCCGGACGTGCGCGACGCGCTCGTGCGGTTCCGTCTCGCCGAGATCGACCTGCAGGCCAAGGAGGCGCGACGCGCGTTCCTGGGCGGCCAGGTCGGCAGCTACGAGCACCAGACCATGTCGACGCCCGTCGCCGAGTCCGAGGTGAAGAAGCTCGAGCAGGAGGTGGAGAACAACCGGGCATTCTACAACTCGTTCCTGCAGCAGTCGGCGTCGGCGCAGATCACCGAGGCATTCGAGAACGCGCGCGTGAGCGGGCGCTTCACGATCCTCGAGCCGGCGGATCGCCCGCGCTCGCCCGGCCGTCCGAACCGGCCGATGCTGATCCTGCTCGCGTTCGTACTCGGCGGGGTCGTCGGCGTCGGCTCCGTGCTCCTCGTCGAGCGCCACGACCAGTCGGTCAAGAACGCCGACGAGATCGAGACGCTGCTCGGGATGCCCGTGCTCGGCGCGATTCCGCGCGTCGACGAGCTGGACCGCCGCCGGCGCCGCTCGCGCAACAAGAACAGCGATCCGGCGGAGATCGCCCGCGACCCGGGCCTGCTCCACCGGCTCAAGACGGAATCGCCGCTCGGCCTCGAGTTCCGGCGACTGTTCCTCAAGCTGTCGCACACCTCGGGACGCACGCTGCCCCGTTCGCTGCTCATGACCAGCTCGACGCGCGGGGAAGGCAAGACGACGACCACAGCGTGCCTCGCGATCACGCTCGCCCGCGAGCTGCAGGAGCGCATCCTGCTCGTCGACTTCGACCTGCGGAGCCCCGCGCTGCACCGCGCGCTCGGCGTGCCCAGCTCGAGCTGGGGACTCGCGCAGATCCTCGCGCAGCGCAAGTTCGACGAGCGCTTCGTGCGCTCGACCGTGCTCAAGAACCTCGACTTCCTCGGTGCCGGCAAGAGCGAGAAGCCGGCCTCCGAGCTCGTCGACACCGAGTCCGTCGCCTGGTTCATCCAGGAGGCGTCGTCGCGCTACCCGATGCTCGTGCTCGATTCGCCGCCGACGCTGGCGGTACCCGATCCCCTGATCCTCGGCCGCGCCGTGGAAGGCGTCATCTACGTCGTCAAGGCGGGACAGACGATCCGCAAGGCGGCGGAATACGGCGTCAAGGTGCAGCGCGAAGCGCGGGACAACCTGCTGGGCGTGCTGCTCAACGATGCGGGCGAGATCCTGCCCCACTATTACGGCTATCACGACGCGTACGGGCACGCGACGGAAGCCATGGGTGGCGAATCCTGACGCGATCGGACCGCCGCGCCGCGCCGGGACGGCGCATCTCCGTCCCGGGCTGATCGCGGGGCTCACCCGGCCGCCCGGCCTCATCCCTCGCGGGAAGGACCCCGAGTTGCGAAGCATTCGCGTGCTCCGGAACATCATCACGAACTACCTCCGGTTCTTCGTCACCGGGGTGCTCGGGTTCGTGCTCACGCCGCTCATGGTGCGGCTGCTCGGTGACGGGCAATACGGGCTGTGGGTCACCATCTTCTCGGTCACGGGCTACTTTGGGCTGTTCGACCAGGGCATCCGGCCGTCGCTCGTGCGCTACGTCTCGCGCGACCATACGCGTGGAGACGTCGAGGGCCTGTCGCGGACGCTGAGCAGCGCCGTCGCGCTGTATTCGATCGCCGGCGTGGTCACGCTCGCGGCGACGTTCATCGTCGCGGCCGGATTCCCGGCCTGGTTCCATCTCGCGCCCGAACACGTGGCCGAGGCGCGCGCGACGCTGCTGCTCGCCGGGGCGTCGCTCGCGCTGGGCTTCCCATTCGGGGTGTTCGGCGCCGCGCTGTCGGGCATCCAGCGCTACGACATCGCGAACACGATCGGCGTCGCCGTGAGCGTCGTGCGCGCCGCCCTGTTCGTGGTCGTGCTGCACGCGCACGGCGGCATCGTCGGACTCGGGTGGGTCTCGCTGGGCATGAGCCTCGTCGGGCACGTGCTGTCGTGGGTGTTCGCGCGGCGGCTGCTGCCCGGCGTCCGGTTCTCGGTCCGGCACGTCGACCGCGAGCACCTGGCGCTCGTCGGCAGCTACAGCGGGATCGCGCTGATCGGGGCGCTGGCCTCGAGCATCGCGTTCCAGACCGACGCGCTCGTGATCACCGCGTACCTGAGCGCCGCCGCGGTGACGCCGTTCGCGCTCGCCTCGGGACTCGTGGACAACGTGCGCACGCTCGTCCACTCGGCGACGTGGGTGCTGTCGCCGACCGCGAGCGAGCTGGAGACGCGCGGCGAGGGGGCGCGCCTCCACGAGATGATGATCGCGGGCACCAAGTACTCGGTGCTGCTGAGCTGGCCCGTATTGATCGGGCTCGTGATTTTCGGTGGCAACTTCATGACGACGTGGGTGGGCGACCGCTACGCGGAATCGGCGCGCCTGATCACCGTGCTCGCCATACCGACCATGCTCGCGCTGCCGCAGTCGGCGACATCGTCGGTGCTGTTCGGCATCAGCCGGCACAAGGGCGTCGTGATGCTGGCGCTGCTGAACGCCGCGCTCAACCTGGCGCTGTCGTTGTGGTGGGTGCGGCCGTACGGGCTCATGGGTGTCGCGATGGGCACGGCCATCCCGCTCGGCCTGGTCAGCGGCATCGCGACGTTCGTGTTCGGCTGCCGAGCGCTCGGGCTGCCCGTGCGGCGCTACATCTGGGAGGGGATGGTGCGTCCCGGCCTCGTCTGCCTGGCCTTCGCCGTGCCGGCCCTGGCGCTGCAGCGGTGGGTGCATCCGCTCGGCTGGGCGAAGCTCGCCGCCGTCGCCGGCGGGTGCTGGCTCGTATTCGCCGTCACCGCCTGGCGCGTGGGTATGGGACCTTCGGAGCGCGGCCGCTGGGGCCGCATGGTGTCCGGCCTGCTCGGTCGCGGCACGCCGGCCGCCGCGGGAGGAGCGAGTCGATGAAGATCAGCGTCGTCATGGCGGTGTACAACGGCACGTGGTGCATCGAGCGCGCGATCGACAGCGCGCTCCACCAGACCGTGCGCCCCGACGAGATCCTGATCTGCGACGACGGCTCGACCGACGGCACGCCCGAGCTGGTCGAGGACACGTTCGGCCCGCCGGTGCAGGTGCTGCGGCTGCCGCACCGCAACTCACCGAGCGCGCGCCGCGCGGGCCTCGACCGCGCGACGGGCGACTGGCTGGCGTTCATGGACGCCGACGACGTCTGGGTCCCGGACAAGCTCGAGCGCCAGATCCTGGCACTCGAACGGCATCCGGAATGCCGGATGATCAGCTCGGACGGCTCGCTCGTCTCAGCCGACGGGCTCGTGCGCGCCTCGTGGCTCTCCGACTACTTCGATCCGGTGCGCGAGCTGTACGGGGACCTGCTGCCGTCGCTGATCGAGCGCTGCTACATCCTCGTCAGCTCGGTGATGGTCGAACGCGAGGCCTACCACGCCGTCGGCGGCATCGATCCCGAGATCGTGTTCTCGCACGACTACGAATTGTGGCTGCGGATCCTGGGCCGCTACCCGGGGCTGCAGACGACCGACCCGCTGATCCAGTACTTCACGAGCCCCGGCGCGCTGTCGCGCAACTTCGATGCGCGTCACCGGGACGACCTCGCACTGATGCGGCGGCTCGAACGCGGCGACTTCCGCCGCGATCCGCTACTGCAGCGTCGCGCCGCCGAGCGCGCCGCGGCACTCGAATACAAGATTGGGCTCAACTGCCTGCGCCAGGGGCAGGGCCACGATGGCCGCGCGCACATGCGCCGCGCCATGATGCATGGCTCGACGCGCCAGCGGCTGCTCGCGATCGGCGGCTCGTTCGTGCCCGACTGGGCGATCCGCGGCCTGCGCCGCGTCTCGTGGCTCAAGCGCGGCGTGGCGCCGGCGCGCCCGTCGACCACGCTGCCGCAGGGATCGCGGCGCGCGGTGGAGGACGCATGAGCCCCTCCGGAGTGTCGGTGGTGATCCCGGTCCGCAACGGCATGCCGGACGTGCTCGACGCGGTCGCGTCCGCGCTCGCGCAGGACCCGCCGCCGGACGAGGTGCTGCTGATCGAGGACGGCTCGACCGACGGCACCGCCGATGCCGTGCGCGGGCGCTTCGGCGAAGCCGTCCGGATCCTCCGCGGGCGGTACGGCAGCGCGGCCGCGGCGCGGAACGCCGGATGGCGCGCGGCGCGAGGGGACTGGGTGGCGCTGCTCGACGCCGACGACGTGTGGTTTCCCGGTAAGCTCGCGGCGGCGCTCGAGACGCTGGGACGCCACGCGGGCGCGGACTGGTTCTTCAGCGACGGCGCCTTCCGCACGCTCGACGGCGTGCTCCACGATTCGTGGTTCGCGCTCTACGCCGATCTGCCCGAGGACTACGCCGGGCAGCCGGTGGGGGCCCTGATGGACGTGAACTTCATCCTGACGTCGTCGGTCGTGGTCCGTCGCGAGGCGCTGGAATCGACCGGTGGGTTCGATGAGCGCATGACCCACGCCGAGGATCTGGATCTCTGGATCCGGCTCGCACGCCGCGGACCCGCGACCGCCGCGCGGCGCCCGCTCGTGCGCTACCAGCACCGTCCGGGCGGCCTGACGCGGCAGGCGGAGGCCCGGCTCAAGGGCGACGTCGACCTGTTCGGCCGGCTCGGCTCCGACGCGTCGCTGCCCGAGGACCTGAGGCGGCGGGCCCGCCGCCGCGCCTCGCTCGCGGAGTTCAAGCTCGCGGTCGCCGCACTCCGCGACGGCCGCCGCCGCGAGGCGCGCGCGCACCTCCGTCGCGCGTGGCTCGTTCCCGATCGCGTGGTTCCCGTCGTCACGACGTGGATCGCGACGTGGCTGCCGGCGGCGGCACTCGCCGCGCTGCGCCGCCACGACTGGGCCAAGCGCAACGTGGCCTCGCCGATGCTGCGCATGCGCCGCGTGTCGCTCGACGACGACGCGGCGGAGCGCGCGCGCCGGGGGGCCGCATGAGGGGAGCTGGAATGCGGGCGTCCGGCACGAGGGAAGTCCGAAGGCGTCGAGCCCGAATGAGGTCGGCACGATGAGCGGCTCGCCGCGGTCCTACGGTGGTCCGCAGATGCGCGACGTGCGGGACTCGGCGCGGCGCCAGGCGCGTGCTGTCTCGGGCGTCACGATCGCCCTCCTCGGCAGCCTGTTCGCGGCGGTCACGATGGTGCTGGTCGTCGTGCTCGACTACCAGTTCCACCAGCCGATCCACCGGGTGATCAAGCTGCTGCTCGCCGGTGGCCTCGGCATCTCGGTGCTGTTCGTGCCTTGGGCGGGCCTGCTCGCCTTCCCGGTCGTCGCGCCGTTCCTGCCCTGGATCCCGCCCGTGCCGGTGCCGGGCGTGAACGCGCTCAACCTGATGCTCGGGACCGTGTTCGTCACCTGGTGCGTCGGCCGCGTCCAGCGTGGCGAGGCCATCGTGCGCGCGGGGCGGCTCTCGACGCCGCTGATCCTGATGATCCTGCTGATCGTCCTCGCCGTCGTGCGGGGCGCGGCGTTCCCGACGGGGTACCACTACGAGGTGAAGGACGGCATCGTCCAGGCGATCCGCGCGTGCGTCACGCTGGCCGTGTACTTCGTCACGCTGTACATGGCACGCGGCGAGACGTCGCGGCGGCGGCTCGTGTGGGCGCTGGTGCTCGGCTTGCTGTTCGAGAGCGTGGCGACGATCCTGCTCGGCCGCAACGGCCGCGGCGGCCGCGCGACCGGCTCGATCGGGCAGTCGAACGACCTCGGTGCCTTCCTCGCCGTCTTCACCGTCGTGGCGGCGGCGATGCTGCCCGCCGTCCGCGGGTTCTTGGGACGGCTCACGCTGCTCGCCGCGACCGTCGCGGGCTGCTACGGCATCCTGCTCTCGGTGTCGCGCGCGGCGATGGTCGCCGTCGGGCTCGGGCTCTTCTATGTCGCGCTGCGCAGCTCGCGGACGTTCACGGTCCTGCTGCTGCTCGTCGCCGCCACGTCCCCGCTGTGGGCGCCCGATTACGTCAAGGACCGCATCATGGGCACGAGTGTCGATGCCGAGGAGGGCGCCGAGCTCGAGAGTGGCGCCCGGCTGCGCGTCGACACGTGGCGCGCGATCATCGAGGTGGTGTCCGACCATCCGATCGAGGGCGTCGGGTTCGGCGGCCTCCAGTACGTGCTGCCGCAGACGGGCGAGGCGCTGGGCGTCGACGTCAAGGACTCCTCGCACAATACGTTCCTGCGCATGCTCGGCGAGATGGGCGTGATCGGGCTCGGGCTGTTCCTGTGGGTGCTGTGGGCGTGCTGGGGGGTGGGCAACCGCACTATCCAGCGGGCGAAGACCCGTTTCGACCGGCAGCTCGGCGTCGGACTCGGTGCCGCGACGCTCGCGCTCGTCGCCTCGTGCGCGTTCGGCGACCGGTTCTTCAATGTGCTCGTCGCCGGCGGATTCTGGATGCTCGTGGCGCTCGCGGAGGACTCGCAGGCGCCGGTCGCGCTCGTCGCGCCCGGCGTGCCCGTCGGTCCCGCCGGAGCTCCGCTAGGAGCTCTCAAATGAGCGGCCGCGCGCTGCGCTGGCTGTGGAGCCTCGCGCGCTTCCCGCGTCCGCGCGAGACGCGCCCGGCGTCCGGCTGCCGGCTCACGATCATCCGC
>JANLWK010000260.1:0-10785 GCA_031364505.1 Candidatus Eiseniibacteriota bacterium
TCGAGGAGCGCGTGGAGCCACCTTCGAGGATCGCGGAATAATCGACCAACGACGGCTGCCCACGGGTGTATTGAGGGAGTGCTGGCGACCCCGGCCCACCGAGGGGTGGCCACGGGTTCCGGAGCGACGACAAAGGAGAACACGATGAGCGTGACGAAGAAGCCCGTCGACAATGGCGTGAACGTTGAAGCTCTTCTCGGAGCGCGCGCGGCACTGACCGAGGCGCCGGCGGGTGCCAAGTTCAAGTGGCGCGCGAAGTGCGAATGGGTGAGGGGCACGCACAGCCGCTCCACGATCGAAAAGTTCTACGGCCTGGGCGAGGAGCAGCAGCACCGCACGAAGTTCACGTTCGACGCCGACCATCCGGAAATCTTCGCATCGGAGGACAAGGGCGCGACACCGGTCGAGATGGTGCTCGCCGGGCTGGCGAGCTGTCTGACGGCGGGCGTCGCGGCGGTCGCGCAGAATCGCGAGATCCAGCTGCACTCCGTCACGGCGACGCTCGAGGGCGGGATGGACATCCAGGGCATCCTCGGCATCGACAGCGACGTGCGCAACGGGTTCGACGGCATCAAGGTGACGTACGACATCAAGGCCGACGCGACGCCCGAGGAGATCCGGGCCATCGTGGCGCAGTCGCAGAAGCGCTCGGCCGTGTACGACGTCATCACGAACCCCACGAACGTCACGGTCGAGGTCCGCGCGTAGCGCGAGCACGCATCGAGTCGCATGCGAGTCACCACCGTCGTCATCGGGGCCGGCCACGCCGGCCTCGCCATGAGCCACTGCCTCACCGCGCGATCGATCGATCATGTGATCCTCGAACGGGGTGAGGTCGCGAACTCGTGGAAGACCGAGCGGTGGGACTCGCTGCGGCTGCTCACACCCAACTGGCTGAGCCGTCTCCCGGGCTACGCGTACGACGGCGGCGATCCCGACGGCTTCCGGACGATGCCCGAGACGATCGATTTCATCCACGGATACGCCGCGGCCATCTCGGCGCCCGTCCACACGCACACGCGCGTGACCTCCGTGCGCAGGACCGGCGACGGTTACGAGGTCTCGACCGACCACGGAACATGGACCGGCCGAGCCGTGGTACTGGCCACGGGCGCGTGCAACGTCCCGTGCATTCCGCCGGTCGCCGATGCGCTGCCGCCCGCGATCCGGACGTTGACCCCGCTCGACTACCGCAACCCGGAGCAACTCGACGCGGGCGGCGTGCTCGTCGTCGGCGCCTCGGCCAGCGGAACCCAGATCGCCGAGGAGATCCATCGGTCCGGCCGGCCGGTCACGATCGCCGTCGGCGAGCACATTCGCGCGCCACGCGTCTATCGCGGCCGCGACATCAAGTGGTGGATGGATGCCGCCGGCGTGCTGGACGATCGCTACGACGAGGTCGACGACGTCACACGCGCGCGCAACGTGCCGTCGCTGCAGCTCGCCGGGTCCACGGATCGTCGCACGGTCGATCTGAATCGGCTGTCCGACCTGGGTGTGCGCATGGTCGGGCGGCTGGCCGGCGTCGCCGACGGCAGGGCGCTGTTCTCGGGATCGCTTCGCAACCAGTGCGCGCTCTCGGACCTCAAGATGAACCGGCTCCTCGAGCGTATCGACGCCTGGGCGACAGATCAGGGGCTCGACGGCGACGTCGAGCCGCCGCACCGTTTCGAGCCGACGCGCGTGGACGATTCACCTGCGTTGCGAATCGACCTGCGCGGCGGCGAGATCCGCACGGTGGTGTGGGCCACCGGATTCCGCCCGGACTATTCGTGGCTCGACGTGCCGGTGCTCGATCGCAGGGGCCGCATCCGGCACGAGGGCGGTATCGTGGACGCGCCCGGGATGTATCTGATGGGCCTGCCGTTCCTGCGCAGGCGCAAGTCCAGTCTCATCGACGGGGCCGCCGCCGACGCCCGCGACCTGAGCGATCACCTCGCCGGCTGCCTCGATCACGGTATGGAGCGCTCCGAGCAGCGAGCGTCGGTCACGCGATGAATACCGAAGGACGGAGGACGATGACGAGTGCCACGGAAGTCTGGCCGAACGGGAGCCCGAGGGTGGGGCAGACCGCCACGCGTACACGAGCCGTTACCGCGCGTGACATCGAGCTGTTCACCGAGATGACCGGCGATCGCAATCCGCTCCACTACGACGCCGAGCTGGCGCGGCGCACGCGCATGGGAGGGATCGTCGTCCAGGGCGGCGTCACGAGCGGCATCCTGAACGCCGTGGTCGCAGAGGACCTGCCGGGCCCCGGCACGGTGTTCCTCGAAGTCCACTGGAGCTTCAAGGCGCCCGTCCGCCCCGGCGACACGATCACCGGGGCGGTCCGCGTCGAAAAGGTCCGCGAGGACAAGCCCATCACGGAGCTGGCCACGCGCGTCCTGCGCGACGACGGCACCGTGGTGCTGGATGGCACGGCGGTGTGCTACACGATGCCGCTGAAGTGAATCGCATCGCATACCCGTTGTAGCATCCCGGCCGTGCACGCGATCTGGAGCCGTATTCCCGTCGCCGTCAGAGCCGTGCTCGTGGGCGGTGTCGTGGCTGCCCTGGGCTCGGTGCCGTGGACGCTGCTGGTATCGCTCAACTCGAAGCACTGGCCCGCCGTGCCGTGGTCGGTTCCCCCGACGGCGGTCTACCTGCGGTTCTTCTGGCGCTACTTCCGCGGCGAGGGATGGCCACGGTCGACGGCCGAGGCACGGCGCTCACTCAGTCGCTGGAACCGCGTGCCCGACGAAGCCTGGGGGCCCGCGCTGCTCGCCGGCCTCGCGGGCCTGGTGTCGGTGCTCCTGCTGCAGGGCGTGATGAGCAGGCTCATCGCGCTGCCCGCTCAACAGGACCTCGACCCCACGAAGATCCCGCTCGTGACGATGACGTTCTGGCTGCTCATGGGCGCCATGGTGGCCGGCGTGACCGAGGAGATCGCGTTCCGCGGCTACATGCAGCGCCCGATCGAGCGGCGGCACGGGCCGCTGGTCGCGCTCCTCGTCACGGGCGTCCTGTTCGGACTCGCGCATTTCACGCATCCCGAATGGACGCTCGCGTTGCTGCCCTACTACGTCGCCGCCGCCGCCGTTTACGGCATGCTGGCCTACCTCACGGACTCGATCCTTCCGAGCGTGCTCCTCCACGCCGGGGGGGACGTGTTCAGCGCGCTCGATCTCTTCACGAGGGGCCGATCGGAGTGGCAGGTGTCGCCGACACCTGCGCCGCTGGTCTGGGAAACCGGCGCGGACGCCGCGTTCTGGGGCAGCGTGGCGTTGTTCCTGCTCGCGGCCGGCGCGACGGTGTGGGCGTACGCCGGGCTCGCGCGCGTGATGAGGGCCGGGCGGACGGAATGACGCGGTGGTGACGACGAATGCGAAAGAAAACGGCGCCAGCCGACAGAGGCTGGCGCCGTTTCGTTCTCGGATCGGCCGAGGATCAGTGGATGAGAACCACGCGCCCGGTCGCGACCTTGCCGGACTGTGTCAGTCGCAGCAGGTAGATCCCGGGTTCGAGGTGAACGGCCTCATGCAGAGTGACTCGGTGCATCCCTGGACCGAGGCCACCGATGTCTCGGCTCATGATCCGCCGTCCGGCAACATCGATCAGGTCGAGTCGAGCCGTGGCTGCCGATGGGAGCCCGACCGTCAGCGTGATCGCTCCGGGTGCGGGGTTCTGACCCACGTTGCGGATACCGAATTCGACGCGCTCCGTGGATGGAACACCGGTCGACGCCGTCACCTCGACGCCGATCGAGCCGGGTCCCGTGCGCGACTGGGCATCCGAGACGGTGAAGGGCAGATTCTTCGAGCCCGGACTCGTCAAGGCACTAACCGTCGCCTGCAGTGAGAACACCAGATCGGCCGCCACGCCGTCGCCGTGCGTGCCGTCGTCGTACATTGTTGCCGATGACGCGCCGCCGATGGACGTCAGATCGACGACCGTCGCGAGGCCGGTGCTCGATGGCCCGACTCCGGTGGTCACCACCACGGTCAACAGGACCTGGCCGCCCGCGGGAACGGATCCCGGTGTGGCGGCCCCCGCGCCCGAAGGGCTGCTGGTCACGCAGTAGAGTTTGGGAGAGGAGCTATTGCGCGGGGTCGGCGTATTCGCCCCGAAGTCCACCGCGTTGTCGTTCGTCTCTCTGCAGCCGTTCAACAAGCGCTTGATTGCCTGGTTGTTGTTTCCGGCGGGCGCCCGGCCGGAGCCTTCAAAGCAAGTCCCACTGGCCCCATACCCCACGAGATCCACGGACAGGGTCGGGCAGCCCGAGATCGCTGTCGTCGATCCCACGAGGGCGACCTTGCCGCCGGCGCTCGCCATGTTGATCGTGCCCGTCACGTCTGCCGTCGGGAGCACTGCACCGAGGCTGGTCCCAGCCTCCTTGACCAACAGGAAGCCGCCACCCTGCAGGGTGCCCGTGATCGGGGTCACCGCCCAGGTCGAGCCGGTCGTCGCACTCGCGTATTGCACCGACCAGCCCGTCACGTTCACGGGATCGTTGCTGCGATTGAAGATCTCGATGAAGTCGCTCCGGTAGGTCGAGCCCGAGGCACCGCCGCCTCCGTACACCTGGCTGATCACGACCGGAGGCAACGCCGTAGGATCGAACCAGATGCCGGCGATGTTGTTGGACTCCTGTTGCTCCGTGATCGCCGCCTCACGATCCAGTTGCACGTACAACCAACGGGGGGAGCTATTCGCCAACGCCAGGTCGATGTGGGCCTGCTGGGTCGCGCCGGCCCCGATGCTCGTCACAGTACTTCCGCCGAGGAACACACCTCCCGAGTCGGGATGACCCTGGTAGAGCCACGCGGTGACGCCGAGAGCCTGGGCCGAACCGATGTTGTGGATCGTGACGACGACGTCGAGCGGAGTGGAACTTCCAGTCACGGTGATGTCCGAACTCGCCAGCGCGAGATCCGGCACGAAGTTCACCACGCGGTTGGTGCCGTTGTTGTTCTCGATGCGTTCGGCGATCGCCTCGGCCGAATCCGCGAACACGTAGAGCGTCGTGATGCCCGGCCACGTCGCGGTGTCCACGTGAACGGGCACGGAATCACGTGCCGCCAGCGAGTTCACGACCGTCTGCCCCAGCCGCACCCCCTGATTCAGCGGATGACCCGCGTAGAACGTGACCGTGAACGCACCAGCGGCGACTCCGCCGGTGTTGTGGACGACGGCCGACCAACGTGAGGTCGACCCATTTGGAGTACCCAGGGCCAGCGAGTACGCCGGAATCTCCAGGTCGGGGAGGATCCGGGCCTCGCCGGTCGCGGTGTTGTCACCCTCGTCGCTCTCGAACAGAACGCCGAGCGGATCCACCGCGAGGGTCAGTGCTGAGACGCCGGAGGGCAACGTGGCCGCCACGGCGACCGTGTCGGTTTCGTTCCGCGACAGCCCCACAATCAAAGTGTCGAGGACCGTCTGCGCTCCGACGAGCAGGCGGACGCGCACAGAGTTCGCATCCAGGCCGCCCGTATTGGAGACCGCGCCGCGGATCGTGACCGCTCCCGGCAGCGGACTGGTGGGATCGGTCCACACCGCCACCGCACGGGGATTGGGCACCGTGCTGAGCGTCACCGGGATCTTGTTGTTGGACTCCGTCTGCTCGGACACCGCGTTCAGCGGGTCGATCCACGCCCACAAAGTGTGTGTCCCCGCCAGCGCCGGCCAGATCGCGACGACGGTCGTCGTGTCGCCGGGATACAGCGCGGCGAGAGGTTTCGTCGCAAACACCGTTCCGCCCGAATCCGGATGTCCGTCCGTGAAGCGGACAATCGACGCCGCGCTGACGACGGCGCCAATGTTCGTCACCGCGAGGCGCAACGTGTCGGGCTGCCCGAGAACCGGCCAGGCAGCAGAGGGCTGGATCGAGCCCGCGCCCTTGAGGTCGGCGGCGAGCGCCACGAAGCCGAAGTTGAGCGGGTCCTCGAGTGTCAGATCCGCGCCGATGCCCTTGGAACCGAAAGCCAGGCCGTCGAAGAATTCTCCCTTGTTGACCATGGCCGACACGTTCGAGAGGTCGGTCTTGAGGTCGACGAAATGCAGATTGTTCTGCTCGTCGACGGCACAGGCCAGCATCCAGTCCGTCAGGCTGTCTTGCGTGAGCGTGTCCGGCGCCGTCCAGTGGCTCAAGGGATCGTCCAGATCCTTCATCGAGGCGAACAAGTCCCCGTCGTAGCCGTCGTGCCCGCGCCACGTAACGACTGCGATCTGGCGCGCATCGGCGTTCACTCGGGGCGTCTCGATCTGCAGCGGCGAGGCATGAATGGGCTCCGGCGCGCTCCACAGGCCGGTCGTGTGATTCCACGTGCTCGTCTCGACGGTGTAGACCGCCTGGGAATCGGGAAGGATGTTCATGCTCGTCCAGGCCGCCACGGCATCGCCGTTCACCAGCATCGCGACGGACGGATCCCGATGAATGTTCCCGTCGCTCGCGATGGTCGCGACCGCGGACCACGCCGCTCCGTTCCACACGGCACCGACCACATCGTTGTCGGAGGCGCCCAGGGCCCCACCCACCACGTCCTTGAGCCAGACGCCCATGATGCGGCCCGTACCCGCGGCAACCGCGGGGTCGTGGTCGTCACGCGCGTCGAAGGTGAGCCGGATTGGCGAGGCAAACCCGGAGGTCGAGTCGTACGTCGCGTAGTAGATCTCGCGATTGCCCTGGTCGAGCGACTGGTCCGTGAGGCAACGGGTCCACAGCAGCATGCCCTGGCCCGAGGGTGCCACCGCCACCGCGGGCGTGCCGTCGGCGCGCAGCGTTCCAGCGGCATCCGCGACCACCGCCGTCGGGGTGCTCCAGGACACGCCATTCCACCGCGCGAAGAAGATGTCCTGGTTCGTGAGCACGGTCGCCAGCGACGGAGGATTCGCAATCACCATCGGCTCCGTGAGGCGGTTCTGGATCCACGCCGTCACCGCGCCGCCCCCCGGCTCGAAGGCCAGCGTGGGACCGAGCTGGAAGAACGGATCAGGACCCGTCGGCCCCGTCACCGGAATCGCCGCGGACCAGTTGCCCGCCGAGTCCGCGTATGCGAACACGACGTCCGGATCGACGCGCGCCGGGTTCGGATCCACGTCCCGGATCCACACCATGCCCAATCGGTTGCCGGGCCCGCTGCGTAGGTCCGGATCGACCAGCGCCTGGGGCTCCATCGCGGCGAACTCGCTCGCGAGGCTCGAGCCCCGCGCGGTGGGGTCGGGCGCGAACGGGTCGAACAACGTGTACGGGCCCCAGGCGCCTTGCGCGAGATCGACGCAGTTACCGAACAAGACGCAGCCCTGCAGCGACCAGCGAACCTCCCAGGTTCCGGAAGTCGAAGCCGACGTTCCGGCCGGAAGCTTGTATTCGACAGTGTGGTCGCAATTGAACCGCGGGGAGCCCACCACCTGAACGCCGATGAGGCCGGCAAGGCTCAACCCGGCCGTGAAGTTGATCTGCGCTGAAAGGCCGGGACTGAAGGTCACCTTGACGTTGTCGAAGCTGGCATCGGCATTGACCCCGACGTTCAGCCGACCAAAGAGATCGAGACCGATGCCCAGGACGGCGACGAGGGGGGGCGACAGGGGGATGTATCGCTCGGTTTCGATCGAGATCAGTTCGACTTCGGCCTGCCAGCTGAAGGCGACGCTCTCGACGGAGTAGTCCGGGTTCAGGCTGACCTGGAGCGTCAGCTCCCGTTCCACGGGCTTGTCGAAGTACTCCTGCGTGATCTTGAGCTTGGCGGAGATCCGGGGACCCACGTTGAACGGGGAGAGCGGGACACTGAGTTCTCCCTCGACGCCACCCCCGAACTTGTTGTGCGTTCCGCCGATCATGAACATGTCGCCGCCGAACGTGTACACGTAGTCCAGCAGGTTGCCGACCGCTCCGTCCGGAGTCAGCTCGAAGCCCACCTTGCAAAAGCCGCCTTCGAACGAGACCGGAAATCCCGCGAAGCTCAGCTTGGTGATCATCCACGCGGGCATTGGGAACATGTCGATCGTGATGATCTTGATCTGCGAGTGAGCCCCCGCCGCGTCGATGGCCACCACCGCCAGTGGAATGTCATCGGTGATGGCCGTTTGCATGTCGGCGCCGAGCGCCCCCATGTCGAAGGTCGCGGTCCATCCGTCCGCGGGCGTGTCGTCGACGATCGTGACCGAGCCGATCGTGAACTCCACACGCGCGACGTCGTTGTTTCCGTCGGTAACGGTGGCAGTGAACTTGTTGTTGCTGCCGGTAATGCCGTCCATGAACGTGCCGACGATATCCGGGGAGTCGTTCCCGTCGTACTGCGCGGTCACCCCCGTGATGACCGGCGCCACACCGTTGAAGGACTTGTGGGCCGTGTTGTTGAGTTCATCCAACTCCTCGAAGGCGTTGGTCGGATCCACGAAGACGTACAGTTCGTCCTGGTTGGAGCCGGGGGTCCACACGGTCTGGACCTGGCTCGCCCCACCCTCGGGCAACGACGCGATGGTCTGATCGGGCCCCAATGCAACGGGTTGGCCGGACCCGTTCGGATCGAGCGCGAGGAAGCGGACTCCCACGTTGGTCGTGTCCCGTCCATGGTTCCGCACGGTCGCCGTGACCTGCTTGGCACCCCCCGGCAGGTCGCTGAACGAGATGTCCTCGGGGACGATGGCGATATCGGGGCCTTGTATGTCGGGGACATCACCGACAAGAGCGACTCGCGTGACGAGGACGCCCGTATAGTTAGTGGCCTCGTCCGATCCGAAATCGACACGGAGGCGGACGGACTGTCCCATGAAAGCGAGAAGATCGAATCTCATCCCAAAGTTGCAACCGTCCGGGAACTCTTCACATCCGTATTCGCCGGGCTCGCCATCCACGCAGGCGGTCTGATGCAGTGCCGTGTTGGAGATGACGCCACCAGCCGTAACTGACTCCTGAAGATAATGGGGGGGGCCTGTGACGTTGCAGGGCTTGACGAGGACCCCGTTGACCTTGACGTTGAAGCCGTCCATGGTCGTGTCGGGATTTCCGCCGAGCCATGGGGCGCCTCCCCACTCGGTCGAGTAGTAAACATCCACCTCCGCCCAACGGCTACTTTCCTTCACTCGAAAGGGCGGTGAGAGCAGCCCCTGTCCCGCATTGTTCGGATAATTGCCATTCAATACCGTGGACCAACAGCGAACGGGCAGCCCGAATTCATAGGCTCCCTTCTGTTGTGTCTCGAGGCCCCACTCCCATACCGGAGCGCCGCCGCATGAGACCGTGGTGAAGCCGTGCGGGCCGAGGTCGAAATCCCACTCGATTGCCGTGTAAGGCTTGTGCGGACAGTCTGCGCGGGCCGTCACGAAGGGAAGAGCAAGCGACAGCGCGATGAGCGCCAACAGGGCACTCATGGGGGAAATCCTTGTCCGAGCCACATCAACCCCTTCTGGCGATCCTGCGATCGCCGAAGACGGCGAGGAGTTCAGCCCGCAGACGCGAGCCGAAGCCAAGGGTTGGCGGCTACTAGGACTGGATGGGCGGGGACCCCGGGGGCGGCCCTCCCCATGGCGTGGCGAGTCTAGGCCAATCTCGACGCAGCCTCAATGAAATACTCATGAGTTCGTCAACTGTTGGCCGCCTTGAGCGCGCACATCTCCAGTGGGAGAGTCCATCAGGCGCCGCGAACTGTCTCGACGGGAGGGATGCATTCATGACTTCGTCTTCTGAAGATGACCTGGGCGTCGTTGCCGTGCTCGTGACGAACGATGCGGCCGCACTGGCGATCGCGAAATCCCTGCTCGATGCCGAGGGCGTCGAATGCGAGGTCCGAGGCGAGTCGGGGGAGGAAATGCTCGGACTCGGCCCTTTCCCGGGCGTGACGGGGCCGATGCGACTCATGGTGGCGCGCGAGGACGAGGAAGCCGCGCGAGGACTGCTCACGCAACAAGTCGACGCGACGGACACGGACGAGTGAGTAGCTTGGTGCGAGGCACGAGGCGCGTGCGGAACTGGCGCGGCCCGAGCCACGCGCCGCCCGGCGGGCGCTACTCGACGTTGGGAATCCGGACGATGCTGCCCTTGGCCTTCGGGTCGTTCGGGTCCTTCACCACCGTGACGTACAGCTCATGTTCGCCGGGGCCGAAGGCGACGTTCGTGGTGCCATCGCCCGCGTCGATCGGAAACACGTGCAGGAGCGTGCCGGCCGGGGAGATCTTCAGGATCTTTCCGCCGAACCACTGAGCGACGTACAGGTTGCCCTTGCCGTCCAGCTTCATGCTGTCCGGTCCCAGCCACCACGACGTGTTCTTGTTCGGAACCAGCAGGTTCAGCAGCGCGAAGTTCGCGCGGTGGCTGAGCGAACCGTCGCCGTTGATCGAAAACTTCAGGATGCAGTTCCCGACGGTCTCGCTCACGTAGAGCGTTTTCTGATCCGGCGACACGCCGATGCCATTGGCATAGTTGAGGTCGTTGGCGACCTCGGCCCACCTCTGGCTGCCGGGAGCCAGGTAGACGACCTTGCCGGCGACCGACGTCGGAGTGTCCTGATAGGGGCCGAACACCGTGGCGTACGCGCCTCCGTTCGCCGTGATCACGATATCGTTGATGCCCCCGGTGAACGCGTGGCCCTTGCCGTCGGCATCCCAGCGACGCAGTTGCTTGCCCGCCCGATCGAGTTCGAGAATCGCGCCGTGCTCGTCGGTGCACGCGAGGAGGAAGGTCTTCTGCTTCGTGAGCGCGAGACCGTTGTGACTACAGCCCGGTAGCGAATTCAGCACGGTGGTGGTCTTGCCGTCCCACCTGGAGAGTGAGCCGGTGGTCCAGGCCACGAAGTAGAGATTGCCGTC
>JANLWK010000308.1:0-3359 GCA_031364505.1 Candidatus Eiseniibacteriota bacterium
GGTGGCGCGTGGGCGGGCGGTGCGCCGGACTCCGCGCGCGCGGCGCGCTGGCGGCAGCGTATCGCCGCGGGCGGCGGCGGTGGCGCGGGCGGCGGTGCGGGTGGCGGCGGCGCGGGCGCGACGGCCGGTGGCGCGAATACCGGTGGCGCCGGCACGGGCGGCGGAGGAATGATGGGCGGCGGGGGGCGCGGCATGGGTGGCGGGTCGCGCATGCAGGTCGCCGTGGTCAAGACACCGGACGGCCTCAAGGCGCGACTCGTGCGCGTCGGCCTCACGAACTACGATTACGCCGAGGTGCTGAGCGGCCTCAACGAGGGCGACGAAGTCGTTCAGCTCGCGGTGCTCGAGATGCAGAACCAGCGGGCCCAGCTCGTGAATCGCGTGCGGCAGGGCACCGGCGGCGGCCTCGTCGGCACGACGGGCGGCGCGGGCGGCGCGGGGCGCGGTGCGGGCGGAGCGGGAGGCGGCGGTGGCCGGTAGGTCGATGCTGTTCAGCGAAACGATCCACGTCGCGCTCGAGGCGATCGGGGCGAACAAGCTGCGCTCGCTGCTCACGATGCTCGGCATCGTGATCGGCGTCGCCGCCGTGATCGCGATGGTGGCGCTCGGCCAGGGCGCCCGGAACTCGGTCAAGGACCGCATCTCGGCGCTCGGGACGACGCTCGTGACGATCAACGCGGGCCAGTGGCGCGGGCCGGGCGGCGTGGCGTCGGCATCCGACCGCGCGGCGCTCACGATGGACGATGCGAACGCCATCGCCGAGCGCGCGACGTCGATCACCGCGGTACAGCCCGAGATGTCGCGCCAGTTCCAGGTGAGCTACTCCAACCAGAACACGAACACGACGGTGAACGGCACGAGCGCGAACTATCTCGACGTGCGCCGCTTCGAGCTGGCCGCCGGGCGCATGTTCACCGACGGTGACGACGGCGCGCGCCGCCGCGAAGTGGTGGTCGGCGCCCAGGTGCTGAACGACCTCGGCCTCACCGTACCCGACGCACTCGTCGGCGAGGAAGTGCGCATCGGCAGCCTGCAATTCGAAGTCGTTGGCGTGCTGAGGCCCAAGGGCACCGGTGGCTTCGGCGACCCGAACGACCAGGTGCTGATTCCGCTCTCGACCGCGCGCTACCGCCTGATGGGCTCGGACCGCCTGCGCGCGATCAACGTGCTGTCGAAGAGCGAAGCCGACATCTCGCTCACCATGGCCGAGGTGCGCAAGATCCTGCGCCGCGAGCACCGGCTCGACGCGAGCAAGCAGGACGACTTCAGCATCCGCAACCAGGCCGACTTCCTGAACACGCTCGGCGAGACGACGCAGGTGTTCACGTACCTGCTCGCCGGCATCGCGCTCGTGAGCCTGCTCGTCGGCGGCATCGGCATCATGAACATCATGCTCGTGTCGGTGACCGAGCGCACCCGCGAGATCGGCGTGCGCAAGGCCCTCGGCGCCACGCGCTCGAACATCCTGATGCAGTTCCTGATCGAGGCCCTCGTCCTGTGCATGGCCGGCGGCCTGATCGGCGTCGCAATCGGCATGGGCTCGGCGATCCTGCTCCACACGCTGTTCAACTGGAACACCGCCGTCGGCCCGTCGAGCGTCGTCATCGCGATGGCGTTCGCGTCCATCGTCGGCGTCGTGTTCGGCGTGTGGCCGGCGAGGCGCGCCGCGAGTCTCGATCCGATCGAGGCGCTGAGGTACGAGTAGACCATGCACGATCACAGGCGAGCATTGCTCGTGGCGTGGGTCTTCGCCTTGCTCGCCGCGGTCCCGGTCAGCGGCGCGGGGACTCTCAAGGTCGTCGCTTCGGACACCTCGTTCCCCGATTCAGTCATCACGACGTCGCTGGGCGTCCTGCCCGGCGAGTTCTCCGATCGGTTCATCACCGACCTCGAGAGCATCCGCGACTCGTCGGACATCCACATCCAAACGGGCCGTCGCGTCTATTCGTCGGCCGACGGGCTCCACCTGGCGTTCCGGCTGAGCCTGATCACGAGCCACTTGATGATCGCGGATGGCGTCCGCGGGGACACCTATGGATTCGTGTCGAGAGGCGTCTACAGCAGCCAGGGCGGACACTTCGCGTATTTCGCCGGACCCTCGGAGCGCGCAGGGCCCTCGCTCGTCGTTGATGGACGCAGGATCGCGCCCGGCGTGTACGCCGCCGGTCCACTCGCACTGAGCGCCGACGGCCGGCACTGGGCGTTCGTCGGCCGGGCGGAGCGGGACGCGACCCGGCCGACCTTCGTCGTCACGGATCGCGGCACCGGCGAGCCCTACGATGCGATCGGCCGACTGACGCTGAGCTGGGACGGCGAGCGGATCGGTTACGTCGCCCGAAAGTGGGGCGACCGTTTCGTGGTGATCGACGGTGTCCGGAGCCCAAGGTACGACCAGGTCACCGCGCCGGTGTTCGACCTGAGCGGCGAGCACGTCGCATACGCCTATCGCGTCGGGTCTTCGTGGCGCATCGTTCGCGACGACGAGACGATCGGCCCCTATCAGACGTGCGATACCACGAGCGTCCGATGGAATCGCGACGGCAGCCGGCTCGCCTACGTCGCGGGACTCGACGGCGTCACCTCGATGTTCTTCGTGAACGGTGAGCCGGGGAAGCCGTGGCCCCAGATCGCCGTCGATTCGACCTGCTTCAGCCCTGACGGGGCGCACACGCTCTACTGGGTAGGGCCGCTAGGGACGCCCGTGCTGGACGGCGAGGCGCTGGAGACGCACCCTGCAGGATGGCCCGGAACGGTCGTGTGGAGCGCCGGTGGCAAGCACATGGCCTACACCCAGTGGGTCGCTGGAAGCCAGCGATCGCGCGTGGTGCGCGACGGCATCGCGGGACCCGACTACGATGCGATCGGGACGCCGCGCCTGAGCGCGGACGGCAGCCGTCTCGCCTATGCCGTGCGCCGCGGCGACGACCAGTGCATGTTCGTCGATGGCGCGTTGGGTCCCTACTATCGATCCGTCGGAAGCCCCGCCTTCAGTCCGGACGGACGACACGTCGCCTACTTCGCGCGACCTTCGGGCGGCAAGGCGTTCGTCGTGGTCGACGGTCGCCGCGGGCCCGAGTTCGAGTGGGTCCCGCGCCTCGGCCCGACGTACCTGCCCGACGGATCGCTGCAACACCTGGCGGTGCGGAGGTCCGAGCTGTTCCGCGTGACGCACGTGCCGCGACGCGGCGACTGAATCATCGCGGCGGCGCAGTCGCGCGGACTAGCCTTGATTATTCACCAGGACCAGCGCGCCGGTGAGTTTAGGTACCGGAACGACGGCAGAGTCGCGCGGGTGCTCCGCCGCGTGCGTTATTCGAGCCCGCCCGTCGAGCGTGTCGGGTCTTCGCGAGCGATTGGCG
>JANLWK010000317.1:0-8614 GCA_031364505.1 Candidatus Eiseniibacteriota bacterium
CGCCACCGTCGACAGGGTGCCGGTGTAGGTCGCGGTCCCGCCCCAGTTGAAGGCGACATAGAGGCCACCGCCGGTGTAGGTGAACGGCGATCCACCCACGAACGGAATGTCGAACTCCCCGTTGGCCGGAGCTCCGCTCGCGGGCAGCGTCGTCACCGCGTCGTGCACCTTCGTCATCGGAGCGATGGCGGCGGTGAAGCTCGTGCCCTTGCTGTACGTTGCGTCCGCTGTGTTCTCGAGGTAGATGGCGAGCGGCGCTGCGCCGGAAACGCCCGGATCGACGTTGTACGACCAGCCGATCTGCGCGATCGCCGTGCCCGCCGTCACGCCGTTCGCGGCGAGCTCGGCGGCCGTGATGAGATACACGGTCTTGATCGAGCGCCGCCTCGTCGACGGCGCGCGGCCGTTACCCGACGTGGAACCGTCGTTCGGCAGCGCGGTGACGACGCAGCTCGTCGCCGTGGTACCGGTGGGCGTGCCGCGCTGTCCGTCGTGGCCCGCGGGCTGCGGATCGCCTTCGCGATGCAACTGGACCAGGACCTTCCCGGGTCCGAAGTCGCCGTCGTTGAGAACTACTTCAGCGTTCGCGACTCGTGGCGACATGCCCACGAGAAGCGACATCGTCGCGACAACGAGCGCAAACGTCAGCCCACTGCCACGAATGCGTCGTGTGACTCCCGATAGCAATGACACGCGTTCCTCCGGATGTGTTTCCCGCAGTCCGTGCGGACCCCCGGAAAATCACGCTCCAGCAGCCATGGGAGGCCGCGGCGAAGCACCGGGGAGGGTGGTAAGGGACATCTCCGCTTGCACGTCGTGGTCTGCGAATCGCGCGCGAACGCGGCGCAAACTGCGACAAGCTCAGGGTGAATCATATGCGCTCTGAATTTAGGTTCGCAAGACATTTGAGGAACAAAGTGATTGCAAGAACGTGTGTTCGAACGAAAGTTCACTGGTCGTAAACCTGACATTGAAGTTTTAGCAGGAGTAAACCGGCACGGGCGGGGCGGCTGCGTCGCACGACCCACGGAATGCCGCGTTCGACATCCCGGCCCGAGCCCACAACGAAGCGGCCACCCCGGAGGGTGGCCGCATTCGTTACGGGCTGCTGTGAGGCTCGAATCAGTGAGTCAGGACGATCCGGCGCGTACGCGACATCGACGGCGCGTCCAGGCGGATGAAGTACACCCCGGAGCTGAGCTTCACTCCGCGGTCGTCGGTGCCATTCCAGTTGAAGTGGTACCGGCCGACTTCGTGAACGCCCTGGGCGATCGAACGCACGCGGCGTCCGTCCACCGAGTAGACCGCCAGATCCACGCGCCCGCGAACCGACATGCTGAAGTCGAGCGAGGCGTGACCCGGCGCCGGATTCGGAACCACCGCCATCAGGTCCGTCGAGACCGGTGCCGCGTCGACACCGGAGTTGGCGGCCGGAATGCGGACGTCCACCGGCTGGTTCGAAGCGTCGCGACCGATGGCCTGGGCCACCGTGACCCGCGGCGAGCCGTCCGCCACGGCCTGGAACCGCACCGTCGCGAGACCACCGCCACTCGGCATGCCGCCGGACCGCGGCGAGAGCAGCGCGACGTCGGCACAACCGGCCGCCGGCGACAGCGCCACACCCAGATTCTCCGCGACCCACGCGCCGGCCGTCGTGCCGATGGGCTTGACGACCGCGTCATCCCAGCCGAGCGCCACGGAGAGCGCCTGCAGATCACCCGCCGACGACTTGAGGTCGATCGTCACGTCGAACTCCGCTCCCGCGACGACCGAAGCCGGCGCGCCGATACGGAGCTCGTTGACGGCCGTCGACTTCGCCGACTTGGCGAGCGTCTGGCCCGGCGACGCCACGAGGCTCGCCACCGGCGTGTAGTTGAGCGCGAACATCACGAGGTCATCGAAGTTCGTCTTGCTGTCCGTCGTCGGACGCCCATTGACCGAGTTGTCGGTCGTCGGGCCGACGTCGAGGTATTCGAAGCCGGCCAGCGCCACGCCCGAGAGGCCGTAGTGCATGCCGAGCAGCGAGACGTCGATCGTGCCCACCGTGTTGTCACCCAATCCCGGCGTGCCGTTCGTCACGTCGCCCAGGTGGTAGTTCAGCGTTCCACCCGTCACGTTCGACGGACCCGTCACGTTGTTGCACGCGTCCTTGGCGTAGGCGACGTAGTAGTAGAAGTCACGCGTCGCCGGCTCGTCGAACGTGCCGCTGATCCAGCTCGGCGAGACCTGCGTCCAGCCGCCGCCCGGGGGATACGGACCCGGCGCCGGAGGCGTCACGCCGCCCGCGTTGTCGTAGAGCGGGTAGCCGCCGAAGCTGTTGCGCCACAGTTCCACCGACGCCGCACCGGCCGGCGTCGTGAAGTTGACCTGGATCTTCGTCGTGCCGTCGGCGTCGTTCCCGGTCCGCAGCTGCGGTGCCGCCAGATCCGTGATCGCCGTCGTCGCGAGCGTGTTCGCTGCGAACGTCGCCGAGATCGTGTGGTTCGTCTGCACGTTCAGGAACGTGTAGCTCGTGACCGCACCCACCGAATTCGCGTCCACCAGCACGTCGACGACGTGGTAGCAGGCCGCCGGCGCGATCGCGAACGCCTGGTCGTCACCGCAATTCACGATCACCGAACCGGACGGAGTGATCGTTCCGTTCGGACCCGCCGACGCGAGAATCGTGTACGGACCGTTGGGGCTGAACGTCGCGCTGATCGTGTGGTTCGTCTGCACGTTCAGGAACGTGTAGCTCGACAGAGCACCGCGCGACGTGCCGTCCACGACGACGTCGGCGATCGAGAAGCACGAATTCGCGGCGATCGAGAACGTCTCGTCAGAACCGCAGTTCACCGGCAGCAGACCGCTCGGCGTGATCGAACCGCCGGCGCCCGCCGACGCGTCGATCGTGTAGACGTCGATCGCGAAGCTCGCGGTGATCGTGTGGTTCACGACGATGTTCGTGAACGTGTAGTTCGCCACCGCCCCGCGCGACACGCCGTCGACGACGACGTCGACGATGTGGTTGCAGGGGTTCGCGGCGATCGCGAAGGCCTGAGTCGCGCCGTCCGACACCGTGATGGTGCCGCTCGGCGTGATCGTGCCGCCCGCGCCCGCGCTGGCGAGGATCGTGTGCATGAGGAACTGGTTGCAGCTCGGCGATCCCGTGATCGAGCCGTCGAGCCACGGCGAGAACTGAGCGGCAGACCCGAACAGCTTGTCGCCGGCCGGGTTCGGATTGCCCGGCGGGTAGTTCGGCCCGCCGATGTCACCCCACCAGTTGCAGCCCACGTCGAACGTCTCGGCGCCGCGGTAGATCGCGCCGTAGCGGTTCCCACCCGCGCCCGACCCGTTGTTCACGATGTCGTTGTGGTTGGCATGCGTGCTCGCCGCGTTTCCGGGCGCCTGCGTCGCGCTGACGAAGTAGCCTGCGCTGTCGTTCACCGTGAAGAAGTTGTCCTTCACCGTCACGTTGATCGACCCGCGATCCACCGCGAGGTTGCCGAACGCCGTCAGCGCCAGACCCCAGCGCTTGTTCTTGTCGAACGTGTTGCCCGAGAACGTCGTGGCACGCGGGCCACCCTGGAAACCGTCCGCTCCGTTGTTCTGGAACAGGTTGTTGCTGATGGTGGCGCCGTCCAGCGACCGCGAGCCGGCGTTCCAGCCCGAGCCCGCGCAGTTCTTGATCGTATTGCCGCTGATCACCGGCCCGCCGAGACCGCTGATGCCGACGTTGCCGCGGAACGTGCCGTCGACGAACCAGCCCGTGGCGCTCGAGTTCTGGAGGCAGTTGTCGATCACGTGGATGCCGCTGAACGACTGCGGTCCATTCATGAACAGCAGCTGGCCGTTGCCGACCATCGACGAGCCGTCGATCGAGTTGGCCTGGATCAGGCCATCCACCGAGCCGCGGTTGTACCACAGGCCCGAGCTCTTGAAGTTGATGATGCGGTTGTTCTTGAACTGCATGTTCGGCACCACCGCCGACTCCACGTCGACAGCACCGTTCACCGCCGCACCGTTGTTCTGGTCGAACGTGAAGCCGTCGATCACGATTGAGGCGCCGCCCTGGTTGATGAGCAGCACCGGGGTCGCCGGGGCCACGGCCTTGACGATCGTCTCGGCACCGACACGCCCGCACGCCGGGACACCCGCCTGGGCACCCGTGAGCGAGACGTTGGGCCTGAGCACCAGGTTCTCGTTGTACGTGCCCGCGGCTGCCACGACGTGCTGGCCGGGCGTCGCCGCGGTGATCCCTGCCGAGATCGTCGGGTAGCAGACGCTCGTCTCGAGGATGTACACCGGCATCTGCGAGAAGCTCGCCGTGATCGTGTGGTCCACCGTCACGTTCAGGAACGTGTAGCTGGCCACCGCGCCACGCGAGGTGCCGTCCACGATGACGTCGGCGATCTGGAAGCAGGTCGCCGCGCTGATCGAGAACGTCTGGTCGCTGCCGCAGTTCACGGCCACGAGACCGTTCGGCGAGATCGACCCGTTCGGACCGGCCGAGGCGTCGATGGTGCGCGTCTGGACCGAGAAGCTCGCTGCGATCGTGTGATCGGTCGTGACGTTCACGAACGTGTAGCTCGCCACCGCGCCGCGCGAGATGCCGTCCACGACGACATCCGCGATGTTGTGGCAACCGTCCGCGGCGATCGAGAACGCCACCGTGGCGCCCTCACCCACCACCACCGCGCCGTTCGGAGTGATCGAGCCGCCCGTCCCCGCTGACGCGAAGATCGTGTGGGTCGTCCCGATGAACGTCGCCGTGATCGTGTGGTTCACGTTGACCGCGAGGAACGTGTAACTCGCGACCGCACCGCGCGACGTGCCGTCCACGACGACGTCCAGGATCGAGTACGTCGGATCCGGCGTGATCGCGAACGTCTTGTCATCGTTGCAGTCCACAGACACGAGGCCAATCGGCGCAATCGAGCCGTTCGGACCCACCGAAGCGTCGATCGTGTAGGCGATGATATTGAAGCTGGCCACGATGGTGTGGTTCGTCTGCACGTTCAAGAACATGTAGCTCGCCACGGCGCCACGCGACAGACCGTCGACCACGACGTCTGCGATCGTGTGGCATCCATCCGCCGCGATCGCGAACGTCTCATCGTTGCCGCAGTTCACCGGCACGAGGCCGCTCGGGGTGATCGACCCGCCCGCAAGCGCCGACGCATCGATCGTCAACGCAGGCGCCGTCATGAAGGTCACGGAGATCGTGTGCCCGGTGACGACGTTCGAGAACGTGTACGAGGGGCTCGCACCGCGCGACACATTGTCGACGACGACGTCGGCGACCACCTGGCACGCGTTCGGGGTGAAATTGAACGTCTGGTTGTTGCCCGAGGTCACAAACACGTTGCCGCTCGGGCTGATCGAGCCGCCGGGGCCGGCAGACGCGAAGATCGTCACCGAGAACGTGCCCTCGTCGGCACCGATGTCGGGCCTGACGCCGTTGCGCGCCTGGCTATCGTAGTCATCGGCGATACCGCCGGCGGGTGCGCCCCCGCCCTCGACCTGGGTCCCGATCGCGCCATTGATGTGCAGGAAGTTCGGATCCCCGCACGTGGTGCTCAAGAACGGCGGGTTCTCCGTGACGGAGTTGGCATCACGCGGCGCCAGCGTCGCGCGACCCTGATAGGCCGCGAGCGTCTGATCATTGCCGCCCGCGCCGGTTCCGTCGCTGAAGATCAACTGGCTCGCGCTGGGCGCGCCCGCGTAAAAGAGATTTCGATCCGACGCGAGCGCATAGTTGTTCAACGCCGCGCCGGACCGGCGATACGCCACGACCAGGCCGCCGGCACCCGCCACCGAGTTGTTGTCGATGATGTTGTCGCGCGAGTCGAGCGCCGCTGTCGTCGCCAGGGCATTCGCCGTATGGAAGAGGCCCGACGTGCCGAAGCCCGCGCCCGACGAACTGGCGCTCAGGTAGATCGTGTTGAAGTAGAGATTGTAGCTCGTCGCCGCGACCGCGCTCGTCACGCTGATGCCGCGAATGGCGTCCGAAGACGTCGATGCCGGCGCCGTGAGGTTGCCGACCAGGTTGTTGCTGGCGTTGACGGTGGTGCCACCCGACAGCAGGATCCCGTTGACCATCGGGGTCGTCGCCGTCGACGCGCTCTCCGAGAGATCGCAGATCTTGTTCTTGGAGACGGCGATTGTTCCACCCGCCGTTACCGCAATTCCCGTCACGGCGGAGGCGGCTGCCGTCGACGAGAGCCCGCTGATCGTGTTCTGGCTGATCGAGGCGCCATTGGGTCCCGCCGACGACAGCTGGAGGCCGATGACGGCGCCGCCCGCACCCGTCGAGCTGAGACCGGTGATGCTGTTGTTGGCCGCCGTGACACCGTTGTTGCTCGTCGAGAAGAGCATGCCGGTGATAGCGCCACCACCGGCCAAGTTCGAAACGATGTTGTTGCTGACGTTGTTCGTGCTGCCACCAAAATCGAAGGTGATGGCAGTGATCGCGCCGGTTCCGGTGTGGGTGATGTTGCTGACCGTATTCCCGGTTCCAACCTTGGTCGGCGCGTCCGCGCTGCTGTTGCCGTCCTGGTTGTTGATGCCGAACACGCCCGTCGTACCGGTCGCGTTGACGTTCGAGAAAACGTTGTTCGTCGTGGTCGAGGTCGACCCGTTGGGCGAGGTCAGCCCAAGGTCATTGATGAAGATGATGCTGTTCGTCGAACCGCCCTTCGTCAGGCTGCCGACGATCCGGTTGTTGTCGTAGAGCTTCGATCCGCCCACAGGCAGCGAGACGCTGTTCGCGATACACAGGATCGAGCCGGTCGTGTTGATGTTCAGGTTCGTGAACGTGTTCCCGCTGAAGTTCTGCGACACCGTGTTGATCGTCTGCGTCATCAGGTTCTGCGACGAACTCGCAGGCACGTTGTAGGTAATGCCGCGGATGTCGTTGTTCTGGATCGAGATTGCGCAATTCGCGCCAGCGCCCTGGCTGGTGATGCCGAAAAGGACGCCGCTCGAGGCCACGTTGCTCGTGAAGTAACCCTGCGCTGCGGTACCGATCTGGTTGCCGGTGATGTTGATCGCCGTCGTCACAGCACCCAAGTTAACAATGCCCTGGCACTGCCCACTAGCCGCGGAAGAGGCCATTCCACGCAAAATGTTGTTCTGCATGTTCAGCGTGCCCGCCGCAACGCTGTTGGTGATGGCGGTGAGGGTTGCACTGGTCGCGGACGGCGCCGTAATCACGGAGTTGATCACCGTGTTGCCGTTGATGTTGATAGTGCCCGGCAGCGACGAGTTGGTAATCGCCACGGCACCGGCCGTGGTCGCCGTCGTACCACCCTGGGACACCGTGACGGTGTTGTTGATGATGTTCATCGTCGCGGCCGCGTTGAGCGGGGTCAGACCCTGATTGTTGATGCCGACGACGATCCCCGTCGTCGTGCCGGTCGTGGCGTTCGTGATCGTCACGGTGTTGTTGTTGATCGTCGTCGAGAAGGCTCCCGCCGGCTGCCCGACCGAGAAGTTCTTGAGAATTCCGCCTTCGGTGACGGTCCCGTTGGTCAGCGCAGCACTGGTGAGGGTATTGAAGGAAATGTTGTCGTTGACCTGCTGGTTGACGAAGATGCCGTAGTGGTTGCCGGTCAGCGAGACATAAGCGCTCAGGGCAGCAGCGCTGCTGCCGAAGTTCGTGAGGATATTGCCGGTCGCGGCCGAACCGCCGCCGATATCATTGCCGTTGTCGATGACCGCGGCCGCGGCGGCGCCGATGAAAACGATGCCGTAGTTCACGTTGCCGATCGAATTGCCGTAGATGCGGTTGAGGCTGTTGGAGCCGGAGGCCGCGGTGGCGTCAGCCAGCGTTGTCATGGACGTCGACGTATGACGGACGTTGCTGTAGATGCCGAACGTATTTCGATACGTGCGATTCAACGTGATCGTGTTGCCCTGAATCGTGTTGTTCTGCGCACCGTCCGTCGCCGTCACGTAGAAGAGGGCCACGCCGAACTCGGTCATATTGTTCGTGGCGGCGGTCGCGGAAATAGTGTTCCCCGCGTTCTCCTGCATCACGAAACCGGTGATCGTCGTGAAGTCGGCGCCGATCAGCTTGAAGATCGCGTCGTTGATGTTGCCGACGGTCTGCGGAGTGAACGCCGTGATCGTGTTGTTGTTGCCCTGGATCGTGATCGGGTTCGCGGCGCTTGCCGTTCCCAGCACCAGGGAGCCTGCACCACCGATGACGTATCCGCCCGCGGGGGCGGTCTGCGGGTTGCCCGCGAGCAGGTTCAGCGTCACGCCACCGGCGCCGACGCCCTGCGCGTTCAGGTCGGTGATAGCGAGCGCGAGGGTCGCGTAGTCACCGGGAATGTTCTTCACACCGGAGATCACGTTGGCCTGGTTGGGCGTCTTGGCGAGGCTCGGCGCGATCTTGACGGTTGAGCGCTCGTAGATGGGATCGGCGGGTTCCGCCGTGACTCCCTGCTGAAGCGTCGCGGGCTCGGCGATGGGAGCCTTCGCGGCGAATGATGGTGCTGGTGTAAACGCTGCGCTCAGTATGGCGAGCGCGGCTACGAAAGCGGTGAGCCTGGAACGCGGATTCATGGGCACTCCGACACGTGTGGGGATTTAAGGCTCCGAGGGGACCTCGGTGATGAGCGATGTGCTG
>JANLWK010000367.1:0-2734 GCA_031364505.1 Candidatus Eiseniibacteriota bacterium
AGAAGGATCATGGGACCCGCAACGATCGCGAGGACCCGGACCACGTCGCCGGCGGTGTCGCCCGAGATCCGGCGCCCCTCGACGTCGTGAACGCGTGGGCCCCCCCGGGACGCGACCCGGCGCCAGACGAAGAAACCCGCGGTGACGAGGATGACGACTACGAGTAGGCCGGGCATGAGGAGACCTCCTTGTCCATAGACCGGCGGCGGCGCGGCGCCGACGCCGAAGGCAGATGCTACGAGCGCCGATTCAAGCTTGCCACGTCGAAATGACGGGGACGATCAGGGCCCCGGCCTTGACGGCGCGACGCGTCGCGTCGCATTCACCGCGATTGCCCGCTCCGCGCAGCTCAGGGCGACGAAGGCGGCCCGGGCGCTCCAGGCAGTGGTTCCGCGACCGGCGTGCCCGAGCCGTTGTCGCCGTTCGAGGCGATCGCGGTGATGCCGCCGACGAGGACGGCCGCGCCCGCGCCGCGCAGCGCGTACCACGCGGGGCCGTGGCGCTTGGTCATGCGGTAGCTCCGCTCGAGCGTGCCGCCCGGCGAGACGGTGACGCGCTCGGTCAGATCCTTGTAGCCCTTCGCGCGAACCACGACCGAGTGGGGGCCCACGGCGATGTCCACGTCGCCCAACTCGCGGCGTCCGGGCTGCGTGCGCATCGTGTCGCCGTCGAGCGTCACCACCGCGAACGCGGGCTTCACGTCCGGCACCCGGAACGAGCCGAACATCTCGCGGCGCGTCTCGGCGAAGAACGTCACCATCTCGGGCGGGTAATCCGACGCGGGCTCGGGACGCGTGTGGCGAAGCTCGCGGGTCTTCAGGCACTCCGCGATCAGGCGCCGCGCCTCCTGGTAATTGAGGTTCGACGCCTCGCGCCCCTGCGGCTTGAACTTGAGATCGTTGCCGAGGAACACGTACGTCTTGATCAGCTGGAGGTAGAGCGCCTGCAGCCGCTGGCGCCGTCTCTGCGCACCCGGCAGCGCGGCCTTGAGCACCTCGATCGACCGGTCGTAGTCACCGTCCCGCAGGAAGCCGCGGGACTCCTCGAGCGCCATCTCGACGCTGTCGGCCGCCGCCGCGGCCGTCGGCCGAGGTGTGCCGGCGATCGCGGGCAGCGGTGCGGCCGCGGCGGAGTCGGGCGTGACGGGCGCCGTCTGGCCGTGCGCCGGGGCCGCGCCGAGCACGAGCAGGGCGGCGATGATCGCGGCGGGTCTCATGGCATCACGACCACGCGCCGCACATCGCGTGAGCCGCCGGCGTCGAGCCGCAGGAAGTAGACGCCCGGTCGCACGCCGGCGCCGCGCGCGCTCCATGCCCACTCGTGGCGCCCTGCCTCGCGCGTGCCGCGCAGTAGCTCACGCACGCGGCGTCCCGCTGGGTCGAAGAGGTCGATGTGCACAGCGCCCGCCCGCGCCAGCTCGAAACGTAGCGTGGCGGCGCCCGCCACGGGATTCGGGAAGCACGGCAGCAGCCGCGTGACGAATGGACCGGTGGGCGCCGATGGCGCCGCATCCAGATACTCCGGCGTCCCGACGATCAGCTCGAAGCGCGGCTCGTTCGTGGCGCGAACGCCCTGCCGCGGCGAAGTGAACGCATACGAGGCGGCGACGCGAAGATCGACGGCCCGCGCCATGGCGTGGTCGACGAGCCTCGCCTCGAGGCCCTGCGGCAGCACGTCGAGCCCGAGGATGAGGAGCAGGGCTTCGGCCGACGCCTCGCCGCCCGCGCGCGCGACGTCGAAGCGCCAGCGCCGGCCGTGCGTCGCGGCGGGGTCGGCATCGGCGAACGGTGCGCGGAGATCCACGGTACGCGGCGCAGCCGATGCTCCGTCGGCGAAGTACACCGACACCGCATCGCCCGGGGCGAGCGGCGGGTCGGTCCGGTCCAGCGTGTCGGTATCGTCCGATGCGCGCGCGTCCACGCCCACGACGTTGCGCGTATCCGAGCCTCCGCCACAGGTTGCCGTGATCGACAGGCGCCAGTCGCTCGCCGCTGGGGCCGCCGCTGGGGTCGCTGTTGGAGCCGCCGGCGTTGCCGCCGCCGCCACGTCCCCGCGCGCACTCGTCGGGACCGGCAGCAGCGTCTCGATGGCCGGGATCACGAGATCGATCGGCGTCGCTTCGGGATTCCGCACCCAGTACCCCGCGAAGGGGACCAGGTAATCGACGTCCGTCTCGGAGTACGCGTCACGTGCCTCGTCCCACGCCACGGGTGGCTCGATCGCGACCGCGCCCGACGGGCCCTCGGCCGTGACCATGCTCCAGTGCACCGGGAACACGAACGGGTTGCCCACCTGGTTCCATCCGGGTTCGAGCGTCACGCGATACGCGGCCGCCGTCGGCGTCGAGCGGCCGGGTACGGGTGCCGTGTCCACCGTGTGAGCCGCCGCCGAGATCAGCCAGAACGCGCGACCCGGCTCGGGGTGGAGGCGGGCGTCGTTCGCGGCACCCGTGACCTCGAGGTAGCCGGGCAGCGACGGCACGTAGCGGTAGGCGCGCCAGCGCGTGACGTCGGGCGGTCCGAACTCGGGCTGGTCCGACAGCAGCGCCTCGAGCGACGCCGTGGCCGGCAGACCCAGCTCCAGCGGCACGGTGACGAGCCGGTAGTGGCGACCGGCATGCGTTCCGAACTCGGCGAGATCGTCCACGGTCACGCGCAGCACGCGCGGTGCCAGCGCTGGTATCGTCGCGGGGTCCGTGAGCGTGCGCGTCAGCGTGCGGACGAGCGCCCAGTAC
>JANLWK010000386.1:0-3344 GCA_031364505.1 Candidatus Eiseniibacteriota bacterium
CGGCGGACTCGCGCCGAAGCTCGGCCCACGACATGGTCCGGCGGGTCCCGTCTTCGGACTTGAAGATGATCGCGGGGTCACCTGCCCCGCCTGCCCTGAGCCCCGTCGAAGGGAGCGCCGTCGAGGGGTCGCCGCCCTGGCGCAGGACGTTCTCGGCGAAGTTCAGGCTCGCGTCCGGAAAGAACCGCGCGCCGGGCATGCGATCCATGTCGATCGCAACCCGGTCCCCCTTCGTCCCGATGACGCCGCCGAACCCCCACATCGCGTCCCAGAACTCGAGCGGTTGGGTCACGCTCCAGTCGTAGAGGTCCGCGTACGGTCTCCCCCGCCCGAAGCGCGTCAGGTTGGCGCGGGCGACGCGGTCGGGTGACGGGGTCCAGAGAGGGCCCGGCATGCATCCGATTATTGCCTGTGCGGCCCGAGTCTCCGCTACATTTCGGGCCTTCCACTCGAGCGCCCCATGTGATGACGAGCATTCGGCGGCGCGCGACCGCGGCCCACGATTTTTCCCAGCGCCGAATCCATCGACCGTCGCGAGCGGGGACAAAAGGGTTATCACGGCGTTTCGGGTTCGTCACCACCCGTGGCACGCGGTTCGCAGGCGTGGCCACTCGTGTATGGGTGAGGTTCTGCGCTGACGGGCAGGCGATGGGCGCGACCGAGATTGTGGCATTTCTCTCGTGGCTCGCCGTCGACAGACGGGTCAGCGCATCGACCCAGAACCAGGCGTTGAGCGCGTTAATGTTTCTGTACGGTCAGGTACTCGGCCTCGATATCGAGCCGATCGACATGTGCCCCGAGCACGAATGCCCGACAATCTGCCGGTCGTGCTCAGTCGAGAAGAAATCGGCCGGCTCATCAAACATGTCGACGGCATGATGTGGCTCATCGTGGCGCTGCTGTACGGCACGGGCCTCAGGCTCGAGCAGTGTCTCGGACTTCGCGTGAAGGATCTCGACTTCGACCGCAATCAGATCGTGGTCCGGCGTGGCAAAGGACAGAAGGATCGGGTCACGATGCTGCCCGCTGGCGTGAAGGAACGGCTCGACGACTGTCCGATGGCCCGCGCCGTGCTAACATGCGCCGTTCCGGACACATCGAGTGAGGCGACTCGGGCGGGTGGCCGGGTTGGTCGCGCGCACGTCCGTGCGGTCTACTTCAATACGCGTTAGGCCGGCAGAAAGGTCGCATGCGTTTCACGACCGCGCTATGGATAGCCACCGCAGCCGTTGCCTTTGCCGGTGGACCGTGGCAGGAGATCCAACTCGCCACACCTGCTGGCGTCATCGCCGCGCTGCTCGCCGACGGCCGACTCACGTTGTTGGATGTTGCCACCGGACGACAACTCGCTGAGTATGTCGCGTCACCGCAACCGCGCCAAGCGCTCAGCAGCGGTCGACTTGCCAGGGCGGCTTCCGGAGACGACGTCTTCGCGGTACTCCCCGGCCATGGCGGGCCCGTTGTCGCGGGCCTCAACGTCCGCACGTTGGTTGGTCGTACGGTTGGACGACTCCCGCCAGACACGTACCCCGGCCTGGCGGTTGGAAGCCGCACGGGACGCATTTTTGCATTCCGATCGTTGGGCGCCACGGTCGAGGCGCTTGACGCGACGACCGGCGAACACCACACGTTGTTCACATTCCCAACGAGCCGAGACGCGTACTCAGGCGCGGTCTCTGAGGACGAGCGGCGCGTCTACGTCAGCTATCACGGCAGAGGCACTGGCATTGACTGGTTCGACTTGAAAGAACAGGGATGGCAACGCGGCTCGTACGTCGCATCGCACGGAGACTTCGCGGTTGTTGGCAACGTCCTCCTCGCCGCGACCGGCGGCCCGGCAATCCTCGAGGTCAATGACGCGGCCCAGGTCGTGCGATCTCTCAATACGGGTTTCTCAGACGTTCACCTCATGGATTTCGCGCCCGATCCTGATCGCCGCATCATCTATGCCGCTGGCGACTGCATGCACGCGGGCGCAGGTGGCTTCACCGCGACGCCCTGGCCACTGTCCGGTCAGCTGCCAGCACGCGTCTTGGCTCCATTGCGTGCCTTTACTGTCTGTGGCAGCCGGATCTCGCTGGGGCCGGTCGGCACGTGGGTCGCCGTCGTGCGTACGGTTGAGGACGACGTCCCTCGAGCGTCTCGAGCAGGTGCTGTCTTGATCGTTCATACGGGAACAGGCAAAGTTCTTCAACGGCTGGCGACTTCGTCGGATGTGCTGGACGTTCTCGCTATCCGCTGAGACGACTTGGGCGCCACTGACTATGAGCGGCCTAACTGGGCGTGCAGCCGACGGCGACGCGTGCCATGCTGAGCGCCGCCGCGGCTGACGCCTCGCGTTAGGCGGTCTGAGGGTTCCGGGTTGCCCCGAGGCTCCGCGGGAAAAGACGCATGATGCATGCATTCCTGGCTCACGAAATAGGCCGAGGTGAGTTTTCAACGCGGTCGAGGACCGATTTGACCGCGTGACGGGCCGCATGGCCAGTGACGGAGCGCGTCAAGGCACGATCGCGAGCGCGTAATGGCGATGGCCGCGCCGGACCCGGTAGGTCGCGAAGTCGTCGCGATCGATGGTGAAGACAGTGCGAATGTCCAGCCGCTCCGCCGCCACGATCAACGACGCGTCCGCAAAGTCCATCGGGCGGTCAGCATAGACCTCCATCAGCTCAAACGCGCGGCTCAGCCCCTGACGATCAAGGAACCATATCGCGACGCCGTCCTTCTGAAGGAAGTCTCTTAAGCGGTTGGCGGCCCCAGTCCCCGGGCCGAGGATGTGAAACGCCTCGGTCAGTATCGGGGTCGTGGTGATCAGAGGCTCGGGGAAGGCCTTCAGCGCGCCGAGGCAGAGACGATGATCGTCGTCCTTCGGATTGAAGATCGCGACCAGCGGACCGGCATCGACGAGGATCACCTGCCGTACTTCTTGCGCAGCGCCTCCCGAACACCGCGCCGCACGTCTCGAGCCGGAGCGATGGCGCGGCCGCCGTCGCCGGCGGCGTGGGGAGCGACCTCCAGGTAGATTTCGTAGGGAGTGCGACCCGAGTCCTTGCTCACGCGCTCCTGGAGCGCATGGAGACCCTGTTTGAGTGCCTCGGAAATCGGCAGGCCCGTGGCCTTTCGGATCTCCTTCAGGGCCGCCTCCGCCTCATCATCGAGCCGCACGGTCCGTGTAGCCATGTGTATTACAGAGCGTAATACAACAACCGCATGACGTCAATTCTCACACGTCGTAGGTCTGCTGCTTCCAGATGCTGAAGCCGCGCGCGAGGTAGTTGGAGAGCGCGGACGAGTGGTCGAGCGACGAAGTGTGCAGCCAGACGCGGTTGGCGCCCAGCGCCCAGGCG
>JANLWK010000118.1:0-7937 GCA_031364505.1 Candidatus Eiseniibacteriota bacterium
TAGTCGTCCGCCACGGCCACGCCGAGCGGCGCGCCGCGGCACGCCCACAGCAGTGCCGCGAGCGCCACGGGGATCGCGAGCCACGCCGGTACGCGCGCGATTGCGCTCGCGAGTGCACTCGGTGCGCGCGGCGGCGCGGGCTCGGCCGCGGCGCGCGATGCGGCGGGCCGCTTCGGCCGTTCGGGGCGGTTCCTGCGGCTCACGGCGTCACCGCCTCCGCCGCGCCCGCGTCTCGGTCGCCGTCCCACCCGGCGGCCCCAGCGTCCCGCCCGGGGGTCCCAGCGTCCCGCGCGGCGGCCCCAGTGTCTCGGCGGGGAACACGGCGTCGCGAGCCGGCCCGCGGAGATCGACGTGGAGTTCGTCGGCCGGGGGCAGGTCCTCGGCGGCGAGCCAGCCGCGGGCGACCATGGCGCGGCCGATGAAATGCATCTGCGCGCGCGCGTACGGGCGCAGGACGCCCGAGCGGTCGAAGCGGCTGCGCCAGCGCGTCGGGGCGGGCACGACCGTGGCGAGGAACAGCGCCTCGGCGACGCGGACCGAACCGGCGTCGTGGCCGAAGTAGTACTCGGTCGCCTCGTCGGCCCCGTGCACGCCCGGACCCCACTCGATGATGTTGAGATACAGTTCGAGCAGGCGCTGCTTCGACACGCCGGTGAGGTGCTCGAGCACCCACGCCAGCACGACCTCCTGCGCCTTGCGCGACAGCATGCGCGCGTGGCCGAGGTACAGGTTGCGCGCCAGCTGCATCGTGATCGTGCCGGCGCCCCGGCGGAAACTCCCCGCGTGCAGGTTCTCGGCGAAGGCCTGCTTCACGGCCTCGGTGTTGAAGCCGCGGTGACGGTAGAAGCCGCCATCCTCGTTGGTGAGGAGCGCCCTCACGAGCGTGGAGTCGATTCGGTCGAGCGTGCGGAAGTGCGGGTTCGACGGGTCCATCGCCCGCGTGACGATCCGATCGTGCGGCAGGTGGATCGACGCGACGAACGGGCGGTCGAGGGCGGTGAGCCGGAGTGTCGTGGTCGCGGGGTCGAGCGCGAGCCCGTGCGACGTCACGTCGGCGTTGAACGTGAGCGAGTCCGGCCGGGCGAGGTCGGCGTTGAACACGAGCGCGTAGTCGAACCATCCGCGCACATGCACGTCGGCGAGCGGCCCGAGCAGCGCCGGCGGGACGCTCCGGTGGATCGACTCGGCGCGGATGTCGCGCGAGTCGAGCGCGAGCGCCAGGCTCGGCCCCAGCGTGCCGACCGCGCCCGTCAGCGCGAACGGGATCTCGCCGACGGTGATCCGGCTGCCGGGCGCCACGCGCAATCGCACTGGAGACGCCTTGCGCTCGACGCGGGCGTCGACGCCGAAGACGAGCGTGTCGCGGATCCCGTCGCCGAAGGCGAGCGTGGCGCGACCGCGAACGGCGCCGTCGCGGCCGTAGACCAGCATGGCGTGGAACGGAGTCACCTGCTCGAGCTTCGTCTGGCCGGAGGCCTCGAACCGCGTGCCGGCCGGGCCGGGAGTGAGCTGGATCCGGTCGACGTGAATGGTCTCGCCCTCGTCCTCGGCCCCCGCTTCGGGGCGCAGCGTCACGTCGGCGAGCGTGAAGGCGGGGAACCGGTCGGGCGGCAGGCAGATCAGCTGGGCCACGCGGCGCGCCGCCTCGCGAATGCGCGGGAGCTGATCCGGCTTGAGCCGTCCGCGCACGCCGCCCGTCGCGCCGGCCGCCGTGTCCGCGCCGGCCGCGACACTGGACCGGGGTGCTACGACCACGCCCGACCCGACGATGCGCGAGGGGCGCGGGCGCATCGACATCAGCGACCCGAAGTCGACGTCGACGCCGAGCGAGTCGATCTCGAGCGCCGTGTCGGCCGCGGCGCGCGTGAAGGCGAGGCCCGTGAACGCGACCGACGCCGGCGCGTGGAATCGCAGCGTTCGCCACGACGCGGTGAGCCCGCGTCCCAAGGCCATCGCGCGCACCGTGCGCGCGACGAACCGCGGCGCCAGGACGTGGGTCGCGACGACGAGGCCGATCGGCACGAGGGCCGCGACGGCGAGCAGCAGGGCCGCACGGCGGGAACCGCGGGGACGTCGGGCCAGGGTCATGCCCGGAATCTGAGCGCGGGCCGCACGGACGAGGAACCGGTCACGTACGGGACTCTACGCGCTGCGCCGCGCGGCGAACAAAACGGCCGCCGTAAACGCCACCGGGGGTCCGATGAACGCATCATCGAACCCCCGGGTCGGGTGGCCTTCGCGCCACTTAACCGTCAGGACACGCGTGCCTCGTGCGGTCCCAGCCATTCGCGGTACAGGGCCTCGGCTTCCTGCACGAACGACGTGTGCCGCGGCACCCAGCCCAGTTCGCGCCGCGCCTTCGCGGCGTTGATCTTCAGGCTCGCGAGCAGCGCGCGGCCGTAGTCGCCCTGGTCCCGGAGCACTTCGTCCGCCGGCTTCGAGCGCGCCGTGGCGCCCGTGGCCACGGCCACGGACTCCGCCAGCTCGCGCACGGTGAAGCTCGATCCGTCGGCGAGCAGGAAGCGATCGGCCGCCGCCGCGTGCTCGAGTCCGAGCCGGTAGGCGTCGGCCACGTCCTCGACGTGGACCAGGCTCCAGATCTGGCTGCCGTCGCCCGGATACGTCACGGTGCCGTGCTCGCGCGCCTCGCGGAACCACTCGCCGAGGATGCCGCGCGAGCCGCCGTACACCATCGTCGGCCGGAACACGACGGGCGCCACTTCGAGATGCGCGAGATCCATCACGACCTCTTCGTGCGCCGCGCGCCACTCGACGATGGCGAGCGGGTCGATCGGCGACGTTTCGTCCGTCGACTCGCCCTTGCGGTCGCCATGCACCCACAGGCCGCTCGTGTAGAGCAGCCGCCGGAGCCGGCCGTCTTCGGCCGCGTCGGCGAACGCCTCGAGCGCCAGGTTGTCGAGTGCCGCGGGCGCGCCGCCGTCGCTGATCGCGGCATGCACGGCGGCGTCGCAGTTCTTGAGCACGGCGACGAACGTCTCGGGCTTCGTGAGATCCCCCACGACCGGAGTCACGCCCGCCTTGGCGAGCCGCTCGCCGGAATGGCTACCACGCGTGAGTCCCACGACTTCGTGGCCCGCGCGCGCCAGGCGCGCGGCGATGGCGCTGCCGAGGTAACCCGACGCGCCGGTGATGAACACCTTGTTCTTCATGATCGGTTCCCTGGCTGACACGGACCGCCGGCCTCGCGCGGGGGAACGCGGCGGGCGAGTGCGGCGGGCACTTCGCCTCGAGATACGCCGCCCGCGGGACTGCATTCCGTGGCGGGCCTGCTCGTGGGACGTTGGATGCCCGATGCCGCTGGCAGGATCATCGGCGCGGTCCCCGAGCCCACTTGATGATGTTCTGACGGGTGATCGGAGCCACAAGGGGTTGCGGGGGCGCCCCGGCGGCTACGTGATGGCTTCCCGGCGGCTCCCCGGTGGCTCCCGAGGCTCCAAGCGCACCACGAGTTCCGTCTCACTGAACACTACGCGCCCCGGTGCCCGGCGGATGCGGGATGCCGTCAGCCCCGCCCTCGGCCCCCGCCCTAGCCGCCCCGGTAGGTGCAACGCGCCGTGCAGGTTTCGTGGACGGTCAGGCTCGTGAGCCCGGGAAGGGATGGCGCGAGACGGCGCCACAGCCAGACGGCCAGCATCTCGGACGTCGGATTCTCGAGTCCCGGCACATCGTTCAGGGAGCGGTGGTCCAGCTCGTTCCGGATCAACGGCTCGACGATCGCGGTGATGTCGGCGTAATCGACGAGCCAGCCCATCGCAGGGTCGACCTCGCCGGCGACCGTGATCTCGACCCGGAACCCGTGGCCATGCATGCGGAAGCACTTGTGATCGGCCGGGACGTGCGGCAGCCGGTGCGCCGCCTCGAACGTGTACTCCTTCGTCAGCTCGACTCGCATGCCCGCACTCTACGATGGGGGAGACCCGCTCGCGTAGCGCGTCGGATCGGGCACTCCGGCCTCGCGGAATCCGCGGGCACGCAGCGCGCAGGCGTCGCAACGCCCGCACGCCGCACCGTCCTCCGCCGGGTCGTAGCACGAGTGCGTCATCGCGTAGTCGACGCCCAGCGAGCGGCCGAGCCGGATGATGCCCGCCTTGTCGAGGTGCATGAGCGGGGTGTGCACGGTGAACCGCGTGCCCTCGACACCCGCCTTCGTCGCCAGGTTCGCGAGCGTCTCGAAGGCGCGCACGAACTCCGGCCTGCAGTCGGGATAGCCCGAGTAGTCGATGGCGTTCATGCCGGCGACCAGGTGCCGCGCGCCGATCGTCTCGGCGAGGCCGAGCGCTAGCCCCAGGAACACCGTGTTGCGCGCCGGCACGTAGGTGACCGGGATGCCGCGCGCGATCGCCTCGCCCGGGCGGTCGCGCGGCACGGCGATGTCGGCCGTGAGCGCCGAGCCGCCGACCGCGCGCAGGTCGACGGCGACCTGGCGGTGGTCGGCGATGCCGAACGCCTGCGCGACGCCGCGCGCCACGTCCAGCTCGGCGCGGTGGCGCTGGCCGTAGTCGACGGCGAGTGTGACGCAGGCGAAGTCCTGCTCGCGTGCCCACGCGAGGCACGTCGTCGAGTCGAGCCCGCCCGACAGCAGCACGACCGCCCGGCGGTCGCTCACAGCGCGCTCCGTCGCGGCGCCGGCGGCGCCGACCGACTCGGGAACGGAGCGCGAGCCCGCATCACACGCCCCGCCTCGCGCCCCACATCCACACGTGCAGGCGCGGGCTCAGGCGCAGCCGCTCGCGCTTGCACAGCTCGGCGAGGCCGCGCGCCCGCTCGCGCAGGCGCTCGTCGGTCAGCCCCTCGGGCATCAACATGACGCGCTCGCGCGGCAGGCGGTGGGCGTCGATCAGGCGCAGCGCGTCGGCCGCGTCGGGGTCGTCGCCGACGACCAGCTTGAACGTGGCGTTCGGCTCGCCCGCCCACGTCGCGGCATGCGCCCACGTCGCCTCCCAGCGCGGCGTCGCCGATGGGAGCTTGGGCGACACGTTGTAGTGGAGCCGGGCATCGCTGAGCGGCGGCGGCAGGATGCCACTGGTCTCGACCTCGACGCGTGGCCAGTCCCCGAGACCGAGTCGCAGCAGCTCCGCGATGCCGGCGTGCTCGAGCGGCTCGCCGCCCGTCACCACGAGCAGCGGGGCCTCGCCGAGTGTCCGCAGCGACGCCAGGGCATCGCCCGCCGGGCGCTCGGTTCCGCCGTCCGCGTCCCAGGTGTACTTCGAATCGCACCAGACGCAGCCGACGTCGCAGCCCTGGAGGCGCAGGAAATGCGCGGGCGTTCCGGCGGAGGGCCCTTCGCCCTGGATCGACAGGAACTGCTCGCTAATGCGCATCATCGGCAATGCCGGCCGCGGGCGAAGCCGCGCGCGGCTCAGGGTGCGGTGAACTCGCGCGGCGGGAACGCCTCGAGCGTCTGGACCGCGCGCGTGTAGATGTTCGTGCGCAGCGTGTCGCCGGGCAGGGTCTCCGCGAACATCGTGTCGCGGTGCGCGGTCGGGAACAGCAGGTGGGCCACCTGCGTCCACCCCTCGAACGTGTATCCGCGCGGCGGGCCGCTCGCGCCCTTCGGCAGCATCTGCAGTGCCTGGATCTGGTGCAGCGCGCGGTTCACGTAGATCCAGCAGCGGTCGCCGGCGCGATCCATGTCGGGACCGAACGTCATCTCGATCCGGTCGTACTCGACTCCGGCGACGGTGGTGTCGCCCGCGCTCGACAGGATGACGCCCGGCTCCTGCAGCCGGTACGGCATGAGCAGCCAGAAGCTGTCCTCGCGCCACGCCTCGCGCGCGCGCGCCACCAGTGGCAGCAACGAGTCGCCCTCGACGGCGGCCCCCGCGATCCACGCCCTGGCGCGGCCGTCGATCACGTTGTCGACGATGACGTAGGCACGTCCGTCGGGCAGCACGCCCTGCATGCGGTGCCACCCCTGCCAGCGATCCCACGAGTGGCGTCGCGGAACGCCAATCGAACGCCCCTTCGACTCTGCGCCCGAGATCCAGCGCACGCCGCGGATGGCGCCCCACTCCATCTTGCCGCCGAGTGCGTCCATCACCTGGATGGCCAGGTCGATGGCCCGGTCGTCCGATCGATCCGGCTTCGACGCCTTCGTGGGCGTGGAATCGGGCTTCGGGGATCGCGTGGGAGCGGCGGCCGTGATGCCGAGCCACGCCGCGCCGATCAGCGCGGCGCATGTGAACCAGCGTCTCATGGGTGTCCTCGGGTGCCGGCCAGCCTAAGTCGTCTCGAAGGGGCGGAAAGCCTACCCCATCGCGCCGGAGCCGTCATCGCGCGGGCCCTGGCCCGGGCTCACCCCCGACGCCCCTGGAGAGCAACAGGGCGAGCCGGACCGTGAAGGCCGATCGGGGCAGCACTTCGTCCACGCCGGCCTCGAGCGCCGCCTCGCGGATCGCGGCATCCACGTGCGAATGGAAGCCGACGACGCGCACGCCGCGCGCCTCGGATGCGCGCAGGGCCAGGACGGCGCCGAGCGGGTCCCCGCCGCCGTGGAGGTCCACGATGACCAGGTCCGGGGCCCGGGTGCGGCAGGTCTCGACGAGACCGGCGGGGGCAACGGACTCGAGCTCGATGCCGAGATGCGCGGCCGCCGTCGCGATTCGCGTGGCGAAGAACAGGTCGGGGACGACCATCACGACATGGCGCGCGTTCACGCCAGCTCCGTGTCGCCCAGCCGGCGGCTGGCATCGGCGAACGCCAGTGCCGCGACCAGCGCCGCCGCGAGTGCCGCCGTCCCCTGCAGCGCCCGCTCGTCCGGCAGCCCGGGCAGCTCGGGCAGCGCGTCGGTGAGCACGAGCCATCCGATGGCCTGCGCGATCAGCGACATGGTCGCGATGATGCGACCCGCGGGAGTGAGCATCGAGCGCGGGTTGGTCCATCCAGGATCGCCGAACGTCGCTCCCGCCCAGAGCCCGGTCGCCAGCGCGAGCAGCAACGCCGGCACCAGCACGGCGAGCAGCCGCGCGATCTCGCCGGCGTCGAGCTCGAGCGCCCGCGCCGTGCCCGCCGTGGCGAGCGCGAGCAGGACGGCCGCGAACGCGCCGGCGCCCGCGAGCCGGGCGGCGAGCCAGCGCGAAGACGTCACGGGCGCCAGCCGCGACCAGGCGAGCGCGCGCCGTTCGAGCGGCAGCACGCGTGCGGCGACCTCGTTGCCGATCGCGACGGTGAGCCCGAGCAGCATGGCGCGGGCGAGCGTCTCGCGCGACGCGTCGAACAACGGAGCGGCGACGACGGGCAGCAGCGTCCACAGCACGGCCGTCGTGAGCAGGTCGCCGAGGATCGTCCAGTGACGCGCGATCAGCCGTCCATCGCGGGCGAGCATCGCGCGCACGAGCCCGCGCGCGTCGGGGCCGGGCTCGTGCCGGATCGGGCGCGGCCGGTCGCCGCGCCGCCCGCCGCCCGACAGGATACGGGCCTGCACCGTCTCCATGTCGCACGCGGCGATCGCCGTCGCGAGCAGCAGCGCCGCCGCACCCGCGCCCAGGATGGCGAGTGTCGCGAGCAGGCTCACCGCCGGCGCTCCGGCGGCCGCGTACTCCAGCGCGTGCGCCATCCAGGCTCCCGGCGTGGGCGAGGCCAGCTCGGTGAGCCGCGCGAGCGTTCCGCGCACGTCGACGGCCGAGCCCGGCATCGTGCCGACGCGCGGCAGCAGGAAGGAGTTCGCGAGCCACAGCGCGAACAGCGTGAGCGTCGAGATGAGCCCGAGCGCCTCGCGCGCGTGGCGCGCCGGCACGTGGCGCAGCAGCAGCAGCGAGGCCGCGAGCCCGAGGCCAAGCGGCACGGCCCACAGCGCCGTGAGCTGGAATGGCAGCAACAGCCAGCCCCAGGCGGGCAGCGGGAAGAGCGTATGGAACGCGAAGACCGACGGGACGACCAGGACGACGAGCAGCAGCGACGTGCGCGGCAGGGCGTCC
>JANLWK010000034.1:0-2095 GCA_031364505.1 Candidatus Eiseniibacteriota bacterium
CTGTGGGGCAAGGCAGCCGCACTCGCGCTCGATCGGCGCTGGGACGAGGCGTTCCCTCTCTACGAGCGGGCCATGCGCTCGCGCACCGGCATCGTCGCGCTCCGTTGCGATTACGCCCGCGACCTGCTCCGTGCCGGCCGCCTCACCGATGCCGAGACCCAGATCCAGGCGGGCTCGCTGCTCGACCCCGAGCACCCGGAGGTCGAGGCGCTCAAGGCATGGGCGGCGCTTCGGTCGGGCCACGCCGACTCCGCCGCCGTGCACGCCCGCAGGGCGCTCGCGGCCGGCGAGTGGTGCGACCTCGCCCGCATCATCCTGAGCCGCGCGCAGGAGCGCCGGGGCGACGCAGCGGGCGCCCAGGCCACGCTGCAGCCGCTGCGCAAACGGATCGCCTCGCACGCGCCGCCCGAGTTCGTGTACCGCGAGAGCCTCAGCGAGTGGGTCTCGGTCCACGAGCTGCCCGCGATCGAGCGCGAGCTGATGGCGACCCCTTCCGCCACCGTCTCGCAGCCGCCGAAGGGAACGAGTGGCGAACCGCGATAGGATGGGCGGTTTGTCAACGATGTGTTCTGCCAACTGGCCCCGGGGCCCGTTGGCACGCGCGGCGTGGTGTTCAACCGTTCGCGATGAGCGTCGCGATCTCGGCAGCGACCTCGATTTCGAAATCGTCCATGAAGCGAAACAGCAGATGAGCATTCGTTTCAGTGGACGGGATTCGCAAGCCGTGTGCGATAACGTCGTCGGGGGTCGACGCGAACGGCACGACGAAACCGACGCGTTCGAGCGTGCTCGCGTTGGACAGATCCTTGCCGCCACGTGGCCAGCGCACGGAAACGTCGAGGATGCCCTCGAACCGGATCGCGCAGCTCTTCGCAGCATTGGTCTGTGAAAAACCCAGCCCTTGGGCCGCAAACTCAGGCATGACGACCCACCGGAGGCTCGCTGCCCCTTCCTGGGGCCGCAACTCGAGTCCCGCGAAATCGACGCGATTGTGCAGATCCCAATGCTGCCCGATGGCGTCGAGCGCGATATCGCCGTCGATACTGAAATTCGTCAGCTTCAAGGTGACTCGCGCAAGACGGTAATCAAAATCGTGGGCGATCCGTCTGTGGAATGCGACTGTCCCCGGGGACAGTTTCGTTCGATCGCGCTCAACATCTCCCGCTCCAGAGTGGATGATGCACGCGACGCATGCGCACGCGTCGTGGCAACACGCTGTGCGATGCGCCGCGCCTACCCCGTCTTCTCGGCGATGCTCTTCGCCTGCAGGAACAGCAGCAGGTAGTCGCGGCCGCCGGCCTTGGAGTCGGTGCCGCTCATGTTGAAGCCGCCGAACGGGTGGGCGCCGACGATGGCGCCCGTGCACTTGCGGTTGATGTACAGGTTGCCGACGAAGAACTCGCGCCGCGCGCGCTCGATCTTCTCGGGGTTCTTCGTGTACACGGCGCCGGTCAGGCCGTAGTCGGTGCCGTTCGCGATGTCGAGCGCCTCGTCGAAACTCTTGGCGGGGATCACCGCCAGCACCGGGCCGAAGATCTCCTCGCGGGCGATGCGCGCCGCCGGCGTGACGTCGGCGATCACGGTGGGCTGGATGAACCAGCCTTCCCGGCCCTCGACCGGTCCGCCCCCGGCGACCAGGCGGCCGCCCTCCTGCTTGCCCGACTCGATGTAGCCGAGGATCGTGGCGTGGGCCTTGGCGTTGACGACCGGCCCCATGAATGTGCCGTAGGTCTCGGGATCGCCCACCGACAGAGCGGCCACCAGCGGCTTGATCTTGTCGAGGAACGACGCGTAGACCTTCTCGCTCACGATCGCGCGCGAGCACGCCGAGCACTTCTGGCCCTGGAAGCCGAATGCCGACTGGACCACGCCCGCCGCGGCCGCGTCCAGGTCGGCCTCCTCGTCGACGATGATCGCGTCCTTGCCGCCCATCTCGGCGACGACGCGCTTGAGCCAGATCTGCCCCGGCTGCACCTCGGCGGCGAGCCGGTTGATGCCCACGCCCACGTCGCGCGAGCCCGTGAACGAGACGAACCGCGTCTTCGCGTGGCGCACGATCGTGTCGCCCACGACGCCGCCGCCGCCCGGGACGAAG
>JANLWK010000044.1:0-2368 GCA_031364505.1 Candidatus Eiseniibacteriota bacterium
GCCGTCGGCGGCCGCGAGGCGCAGGCCGCCATGGGGCTGCGCAACCGCTGGACCGTGATGCCGGGCCTGCGGCTGGACGGCAGCCTCGAGCGCATCTCGATCCTCACCGGCCCGGGCTCGCAGGCCACGTCCGTGACGGGCGGCGTCGAGTACACGGGCTCACCGGTGTGGAAGGGCACGGCACGGCTGGAAGTGCGGCGGCAGGACAAGGTGGATCGCTGGCTCTCGACCGGCGGCATCACGCGGAAGATCAGCCGCGACTGGGCGGCGCTGGGCAGCACGGAGTGGCTGCTCGTGCCGGCCGACGACCGCATCGACGCGCGCACGCGGTTCGGCGTGGCGTTCCGCGAGACCGACCGCAACCGCCTGAGCGGCCTCGCGCGCTACGAGAACCGCGCGGAGCACACGGGCGACACGTTCAGGAAGACCGCGCACATCGCGGCGGCGAACGGCAACTGGCAGCCCATCGCGCGGCTCACGTTCCAGGCGCAGATCGCCGCGAAGTGGGCACGCGACCTGCACGACGGCTTCGAGAGCCGCACACGCTCGAGCCTCGTCTCGGGCCGCACGATCGTCGAGCTGGGCCGGTGGATCGATGCCGGTGTCGCCGGCCGCGCGCGGATCTCGGGCACGCGCACCTACGGCGCGGGCGTCGAGCTGGGCGTGCTGCTCATGCGTGACCTGCGCGTCGCCGGCGGTTACAACGTGTTCGGCTTCCGCGGCGAGGACCTGCTCGGCGTCGACCACACCGACAAGGGCCCGTACATCGACTTCGGCTTCAAGTTCGGGCACGCCGCGGGGACCCCCGACGCCACCAGCGTCCCGGTCGCCGCGCCGAAGGAAGGGAGCGCGCCGTGAGGTCCATTCCATTCATGCGGCGCGCGATCAATGGCTGTGCAATCGCGAGCCTTGCAATCATGACGCTCGCCGTCACGTGCCCGCTGGGCGTCGCCGACATCGCGGCGGCCAAGGGGCTCGCGCCGCTCTCGGCCCAGACGAGCGACGCCGTGATCGCGCGCGATCTCGCGGCACTCGATGCGTGGAGCGCCAAGCTCGATTCGATGCCCGGCGCCGCCGATGATCCCTGGCGCAGCACCGCCGCGCGCCGCTGGCTCGAGGCCGCCCGCACGGAATACACGGACAACGACCGCCACGGCTTCCCGCAGGCCGCGTTCGAGCGCGCCGTCACGCTGATCACGGAGCTGGACCGGCACGCGCCGGTGCCGACGAACGAGGCGCCGCCGCCCGAGGTCGGCATGGCCGGCTCGGTGCGTGTCGCCGATTCGTTGTACGCGACGCTGTGGACGCTCAAGCACGCGCCGGGCTTCCGCTGCGCCATGCCCGAGCTCGCGAACCTCGAAGTCGAGCTGGCGTGGGCGGGCAACGAGCAGGTCGACCAGGGCGACTGCCGCACCTCGCCGCACCTCGCGCGCGCCATCGACTGGGCCGCGCAGGCGCGTGAGAAGGTGAACGGCTGCTTCGCCACGCCCGTCGCCGCGGAGCCCGAGCCCGAGGTGCCGACGCCCGTCGTCGAGGAGCCGCCGCCACCCCCCGTCGTCGTGCCCACGGCGGAGGAACTCAAGATCCCGCGGAACGTGCACTTCGCGCTCGGCAAGGACGTCGTGACCGAGACGTCGATCGGCATCATCGGTGGCATCGCCGAGATACTGAACAAGTACCCGAGCATCACGGTGCGCCTGGTCGGCCACACCGACTCACGCGGCAGCGCCGCGCTCAACATGGACCTGTCGCGCCACCGCGTGGAGAACGTTCGCGAGGTGTTCCTCGATCTCGGCATCGAAGTGACGCGCCTGAGCGTCGAGTACAAGGGCAAGTCCGAGCTGTACTCGGTGGAAGACAGCCGCCGCGGCACCGCCCTCAACCGCCGCGTCGAAATGGTCTTCGTCGACTCCGAAGGAAGAGACATCAAGGGCGAAGCCCAGGAACACGACCTCCAACTCGAGCAGGCGCGCCCGCGCCGCGCGCCGGCCACGCCCACGAAGCCGACCGTCCGCCGCCCGCGCCCGCGCAGAACCATCCCGCCGCCCGCGACGAAAGCACCCGCGACGAAGGCACCCGCGACACCCGCGACGAAGGCGCCCGCGACGAAGGCACCCGCGACGAAGGCGCCCGCGACGAAAGCACCGGCGACGAAGGCGCCCGCGACGAAGCGGCCCGCGACGACGCGTTAGTTCAGGCCGGGACGGCGCCCGTCTCGGGCACTGCCCGCCGCTCGGCGCTCAGTCGCCGCAGCCGCGGCCCCAGCGCGAGTTGCCCCAGCGCCACCGCGATCCCCAGCGCCAGGCTCGCGGCCCACAGTGCCGTTGGGCCGAAGTGTTGCATCACGATTGAGCCGGCGAGGGGAGAG
>JANLWK010000056.1:0-22680 GCA_031364505.1 Candidatus Eiseniibacteriota bacterium
CCCGCGTCGATGGCGAGCTTCTGCTCCGACAGCCACCAGCGAACCCCGATCGGCGCGTCCGAACTGTGGAACCCGAGCCCGCCCTTGAGGTGGTGCGCCTGGGCACCCGCAACTCCGCACAGCGCCATCGAGAAAGCTGCAACAAGCAACAGTCGCTTCACCTGAACCCTCCTGGTTAGAGGTGACACCTGCATTCGACTGGTCCGCACGAGTTCCGCGGCCCGTGACGCCCGCAAGCTGCGAGGCGATGGGGGTGAACCTAGCGAACATGGGGGTCGGACTCAAGGGGGTGGACAACCCACTCGCACGGGCTGACGGCACTCGCGGCATGCGGCATAATGGTGTGCTAGTCGATAGTTACAATCGGGCCCGCGGCGACGGGCTCTGGCCCCGTGTTTGCATTGCCGCGCGCTTCCCAGGAGCCAACGCCGATGCCTCGCGTGAGCATCATCGTCAGTCACTACGATCGCCAGGAACCGCTGTGCGAGGCCCTGGCATCCATCGCCGCCCAGCGCTATCGGGACTACGAGGTCATCGTGGTCAACGATCACGGTGCCGACAGCAGGGCGCACGTGGCTCGCTTCGCGGACAGCGTGCCGGGCGATCCGCCGCCTCCGGTCCAGTACGACTATCGCCCGGAGAACCGGGGCGTCGCGGCCACGCGCAACCGGGGCCTGGAACTCGCGAGCGGTGAGCTGATCGCCTATCTCGACGACGACGACCTCTGGCGTCCCGGGCACCTCGCGGGATTGGTCGCGACTCTCGATGCCCATCCCGATGCGGGCCTCGCCTATGGTGACGCGGATATCCAGCGCATGGCGCGCGACACCACGAAGCATGGCGAGGCCGCCGGCTGCTGGAGGACCGCGGCGCGGCGCACGCTCGCGGTACCGTTCGATCGCGATGCCCTCGGGCGCGATGACTTCATCGTCCCGGGCGGAATGGTGCACCGTCGCTCACTGTTCGACAGGGTCGGCACGTTCGACGAGACCCTGTTCGTATCGGACGACTGGGACTGGTTGCTGCGCGCCGCGGAAGTCACCCGCTTCGTGCGCTGGCCGAGCATCGTGATCACCGTGCGCATCTGGCCCGCGGGCGGCAACCTGTCGGCGCGTATCGACCCGCGACGCTGGGCCGCCCTGGCGGAGCTTGAGCGGCGCCACGCCCTGCGCGGCCTCGAACCGAAGACGTTCTGGGAAGTCGCCGAGACCTATGCCGGGCTGGCGACCGGCGCCCCTACTTGCGTCGCTGGCCCGCGGAGGACGGCGCGAGATCATCGATGGCCGGCCCGGTGACCACGCTTCCACGGCAATCGAAGCGAGATCCGTGACAGGGGCAGTCCCACGATTTCTCCGCAGAGTTCCATGTCACCGCGCACCCGAGATGCGTGCACTTCGCGGATCGGCGACTGAGGGATCCCTCCTTGTCGCGGAATACCGCGTACGCGTGACCCGACTTGCGTAGGATCGCGCCCTCGCCGCGTCGGATCGAGGCAAGCGATCGCGGCTTTGCGGCGTCCGTGCGCGCTGCTGCTGCAGACTCGATGGCGGTCGCGCCCGGGTCCCGCATGCTCTTCCGGATCTTGCGGGCGGGATCATAGAGGGCAGTCCATGGATTCTTGCGTCCGCCCCACGAGTCCGTGAGCATCATGGCTGCGATCATGCCGTACGTCATGCCGGATCCGGAGGCGCCGGTGATGAGCGAGAGATGCGATCCGGCGCGATCTCGCCCGATACAAGCCAGTCCATCGTGCGGCTCGAACACCTGCCCGGACCATCGGTAGGCGACCTTGCGACTCATGGGGAAGCGCTCGCGGGTCCAACGCTCCAGCGATCTCCAGCGCCTCACCGCGTCGTCCGCGTGGCCCGTCGGATGATCCTCTCCCCCCACGATCAGCAAATCGTCCCTCGACCCCGAGCCGCCACCGCGCTGGACGCGCACGTAGTGGTAGGGCTTCAAGGTGTCGAAGTAGAGGGCGCTCTCGACGGAACCCTGCGGAACATCCATGCCGATGACGAACGTTCGATAGGCCGTCTGCCTGTCGTGCAGCGGGAGCCGTGAATGAACCGGAGCGTTGGTCGCCACGACGATTTCATCGGCCACGATCCTGGGCCCCTCCTTGATCTGGACGTGGCCCGGCCGCCCGGACTTGATCTCGCACGCGGGGGCGCGGGCAACGACGAGGCCGCCATTCCTCCGGATCGCCGCGACGAGGCCCTGGGCGAAACGAATGGGACTCATCTGGGCTTGATTCGGAACGCGCAGGCAGCGGCCGGTATCGAACGCCGCGAGAGGAGCGCGCTCCGCCCACCTGAGATCCCGGATGCCCACCCGTCTGGCCGCATCGAACTCGCGTTCGAGCTCGTCGGAGGGATGCCCTGGTGGCACGAACAAGTACGCACTCGTGCGTTCGAAATCACACGGGATCTGTTCCCGTCGGACGATCGACTCCATGCGCGCGATGGCGACCGCGTGGCTGTCCGCCGCGAGGCGCGCACCTCGTCTCCCGTGGAGCCGTTCGAGCTCAGAATAGGGACGGTCGAGGACGCGCGTGAGATGTGCCGTCGTTCGGGCGGTCTCGCCCTCGGCGATTCCCCCCCGGTCGATCACCACGACCCCGCGACCCTCACGCGCGGCCAGGTAGGCCGTCAGGAGCCCTGAGATCCCCGCTCCGACGATACAGACGTCGGCATGCAGGTCATCCCCGAGCCGCCCCCGCAAGGAGATGGCGGGTTCCTTCATCCAGGGCGATCGGGTGCTCCCCAAGGCGCTCTTCATGACCTCATCCCTCCGTGCTCGAATGACGAGGGAAGCGCACTGCGGACGCATGAACGTGTTGGAGGCGGCACCCGGATTCGAACCGGCGTGCAGAGGGCAATTGGAGAATCTCCCGGTCCTACCGCCGTGTCCGCCGCCATGGCTGGGTCTCTGCATAGCCCCTGATTCGCCCGTGGAATAAGGGTTTTGCAGCGCAACGCGCGACCCACTACTCCTCGAACAGGCCCCGTCTTCAACTCATGCGCTTCGGCTCGGATCGTAAGGGCGCGGTTGGCGGACGCTTTCAGTTTGCCAGACCGCCCGCTTCCCTCGCGCAGAGTCAGGGGCATGACCCGGGGCACCCTCGACTTACGGTGAACGAGCGCGGTCCGTTCCCGTCAGACAGGAAGGTCACGTCCGCCGCCTTCTGGATCCACGCGGCGCCCAGGTCTCTTGCCCTTCCCCGTCGCCCTCAAGAAGCGGCACATCGACGAAAACGTCGTTTCCTTTGCGGGGAGTGCCGTGCCTCGCCGCAGGACGGCCATCAGGTAGTCGTGCAGCGAGATCTCCCCGGTTATCCCCAGACGCCGGAGATTGTCGCCCATGACGATTGGGTACCACTCCTCCAGACGACCCATGGCTTCGAAGAACGGCGGCAGAGCCGTTGCGAACGCCTCGGCCATCTTCTCCACCCTTCCACCGTACGCGTCCAGGCGGCCCGACGGCATTTCGGGCACCCAGGTGTGCATGAGCGTATGCCTCCCGATCGGCACCACGAGGCGGCCCACCCAGAGCGTCGCTGCTCGGACCCACGACTCGCATGTGCTGCAGAAGAACGGGGAGAACCTGCTGCCGCTTCGCAAGACGACCCGGGCGCAGCACGAGCACAAGTGAGCCCGCTCGTTGAAGTCATGTCGCGGCCACGTCGGCTCGCTGACCCGCGTGCAGGAGCAGTGCTGGTTGCAGCTGTCCGGCCTCCCAACCTCGTGGAGCCGGTGGCACTTGCCACATATCTGGAAGTAGCGGAACTCGTCGGCGAAGCCGAGTTCCTCGAATCGCTTGCGCTCATGCTCGCGCGCCTCCTCCAACGCGACTAACGAGGCTGGCACGTCCACGAGGACGGGCTTCTCCGGATAGCGCTGCTGGAAGTCCTCGATGCTCGTGTAGCCCAAGCCCATGAGCGCATGCTCAGCATCCGGGATCGAGCCGTACACGCCGAGGCACGAGGACTCCTCGCCATCCCAGAGGTGCGCCACGAACGCCTTCTCGCCGTCCGTACTCACGATCTCCGCGATCTCCCAGGCCGTGGATCCGTCCTGCTGGTTGCTGAAGAATTCCCCCGCGACGAGGCGCCGCCAGAGGTCCAGTTCCTCGTCCGTCAGGTCCTCGCACTGTGAGATCTCCTGAAGTCGCTCCTCAGAGACGTGGCCCTCGAGAATCTCCGGCGCGCTCATGTTCCGATCGGGATCGAGCATCTCCTCATGCAAGAGGAGGCCGCACTCGTTGGGGCGCTCGATGCCGAGCCACACCGACACCAGTTCCGCTCCCAGTTCACGCGTCTGTTCGTCGTTCCCAAGCGCGACAAAGTGGGAGATGAGGCGATCGATGAGCGGCTGCTGCGGATCCGTGTAACTCGCCCGGGGAATTGCGGCATTGGCCGCATCCGCGTTCGGGTCGGTGCCGGGGTTAGGGCACGGCTGATTGCGGGAATCCTTGGGATTGGCCACTGCTGCCTCCTGGTTGAAGGAGGCACGGACGTGTTCACTTCGGGCCGTAACCCGCGCATCCCCCACCACGGCTTTGGGAAGCCTGCCCGTGGAGAAGGCACCGTTGCGCGTCCGCGCCGGTTGCCAGAGCCGCAGCCGGGCGGCTCGTTCTTGATGTGGGATCAGATTAGTGGATGAGGGACGCGCCGGGCAGCGCCTTCTCCAGCGCGGTGTGACGCCAATGTAGTTGGAGCTGGAGCCCTGTGAGCCGCGATTACCTCACCAGAAGGACCATTGCCGGCCACCATCGACAACTGCATGGCTACGGTCCGGCCACGGTCCGCCTGGCCAATGCCTCGCATCGGCGCCCACCGTTCCGCCTCAACTCTGGCTCGATCGATGCGTAAGCACCGGCCAACGCCGCCCTGATTCGGCCAGAGTGTCAACCGCGCCGACAGCGTTTGCACTCTTCACCCCTCGGGCCCCATCGGGGCCGGCGTGGAGTTTGGGCGGCCCATCATCCGGCCGCCAGGCGTCGTTCCATGGAGGCCGAACGATGAAACGCACCATTCCCATCGGATGGACGGTGGTGCCGGTCCTGCTTGCGGCGCTCTTCACCTCGCCTGGCACAGCGGCTGAGCCGCTCCCCTATCGCCCAGATCGCGTGATCATCAAGTTCAAGTCCTGGTCCACTGCCGCACAACGGGGCGCGGTCCTCGACGGCCTGGGGAGCGCCGCCTCCCGGATGCTCGGCCCGACCGGCGTGCAGTGCGCCCCGGTGACCCGGCTATCGGTCGAGGAGGCCATCGCACGTTACCGGAGCGATCCGAGCGTCGAGTATGTCGAGCCGGACTACCTGGTGAAGGTCGATGCCGTGCCTGACGACCCCGACTTCGACCACCTGTGGGGCATGCGTAACACCGGCCAGACGGGCGGCACGCCCGGCGCCGACGTCAGTGCGGCTAGCGCTTGGGCTGTCACGACCGGGTCATTCAACGTCCTGGTCGGCGTGATCGATACGGGGGTCGATTACAACCACCCGGATCTCGCGGCCAACATCTATGTGAACCCCGGGGAGATCCCGGGCAACAACATCGATGACGACGGCAACGGATTCATCGACGACGTCCGCGGTTGGGACTTCATCAACCATGACAACGACCCGTACGACGACAATGGGCATGGCACCCACGTGTCCGGCACGATCGGGGCCGTGGGAAACAACGGCGTGGGTGTCGCGGGTGTGAACTGGCAGGTGAAGATCCTGCCGATCAAGTTCCTGAGCGCAGGCGGCGGGGGCTACACTTCCGACGCGGTCGCCGCAGTTGACTACGCGACGCGAATGGGCGTGCGCCTCACGAACAACAGCTGGGGCGGCGGCGGCTATTCGCAGGCGCTGGAGGAGGCGATTCGAGCCGCGGGGGACGCGGGCATCCTGTTCGTCGCCGCGGCCGGCAACGACAGCGAGAACAACGACACCTACCCCCACTACCCCTCGAGCTACGATCTCTCGAACATCGTGGCCGTGGCGGCAACCGACCACAACGATGCGCTGGCGGGTTTCTCGAACATCGGCGCGGCCAGCGTGGATCTCGCGGCTCCGGGCGTGAATATCTACAGCACGGTGCCCGGTGGATCCTACGGCTCGCACAGCGGGACTTCGATGGCCGCGCCACACGTAGCGGGGGCTCTCGCCCTCATGCTCTCGCGGTTCCCGGGCATGACCGCCGCCCTCGCGAAGGCGCGCCTGCTGGCCTACGTGGACACCCTTCCGTCCCTGACCGGGCGTGTGCTCACCGGTGGCAGGCTCAATGCATTCATGCCGATCGCGGAGGCCGACAGTCTTCCCCCCGCGGCGATCACCGACCTCGCCGTGACGCTCACGGAAGGGTCGCGTGTAACGCTTGGCTGGACCGCCACGGGCGACGACGAAGCCGCCGGTGCCGCCAACGAATACGACCTGCGCTATTCGATGGAAGCCATCGACGCGGAGAACTTCGGCCATGCCGCGCGCGCGAATGGCCTGCTCATCCCGTCCGCGGCCGGAGGGCCGGAGAGCGCCGAGATTCGCGGCCTCGCGTTCTCAACCCCGTATTACTTCGCGGTGCGAGCGCTGGACGAGATCGGGAACATGTCCCCTATTTCGAACGTGGCCACCACCGTGACTCTCGGGCCGCCGGAAGTCGTCGTGCAATCCGACAGCCTCCTCGTCAGCCTGTTCACGGGAGGCACGGAGACACGGCATTTCGCGGTCGAGAACCACGGCCCCGGCGAGCTCACCGTCGAGGTGGACGCGGAACGGGCGCCTGATGCCGGAGCCGGGGCAGCGATCGCACTGGGATCGGATTCGCGGGCGCGGGCGACGACGATCGTCGAGCCGGCGGGGCCCCGCGCCACCGGACGCTACGCCCTCGCGCGCAGCGCCGGGCACGACGTCCCCCTCGAAGCCCGGGCGCGGCCCCTCGCTGCCACCGCACAGGCGTCGGCCTCCGCGGGTGGGATGCGCCTGTTGCTCCTCGTCACCGGCACCGCGGTCGGCCAGATCCGCACCGGGCTGGCAGGCTTGGACGACGTCGCGGCGGTGGACCTGATCGACGTCGGCTCCGACGTTCCCGCGCTGACGACGTTGCTGGCCTACGACGCGGTGATCCTGATCCTGGATTACTCGCCGGCAGAGCCCGACTCACTGGGCAATGTGCTCGCCGAATACGCCGACGCCGGCGGCGGCGTCGTGATGACCGTTGCGTCGTTCATCCGGGGCTGGGAGGTGCGCGGCCGGCTCCTCAACGACGGGTACGTCCCGTTCGAGCTCGGCTCGGGACCGATCGGATCGGCGGGGCTCGGCTCCCATGCCGGCCACCCGATCATGCGCGGTGTGACATCCGCGTGGGGCAACATCCGGGGTGACGTGACCCCGGCCGCCGGAGCGAACCTCGTCGCCTCCTGGGACGATGGCCAGCCCCTAGTCGCCACCCGGGCCTCAACGGTCGTCGGCATCAATGCGTTCCTCGCGGATGGCGGCTACTGGGCCGGCGACTTTCCGCTCCTGCTCCGCAACGCCGCCGCGTGGAGCGGCCGGCGGGTGGGTTGGATGACGGCGAGCCCCGGCTTCGCGGTCGTTCCGGCGGGCAGATCCCTCGATGTCGAGGTCCGCTTCGATGCTGCGGACCTCGAGGGGGGGGACTACGCGGGCCGCGTCACCCTGCGGAGCAACGATCCACTCCGGCCCGAAGTCGGCGTGCCCGCGTTGCTTCACGTGACCGGTGTGGCGGACATCGGCGTTCTCATCTCGCCGGTCGAGGTCGTGTCGCAACAGTCGTTCTCGCGTCAGTACGCATCGACCTACCACCGCCTCGAGCTGCCTTCTCCGCCTCCGGCGGGCAGCGAGTTCGAACTGATCGCGGAGGGTGACTTCGGTGAATATGATGAGATCGCTACCCTGATCGTCGAGGGCGTGACCCTGGGCCGCGTCGGGGGGAAAGGCGCGGACTGCATGCCCGTCTCGGGCCGGTTCCACGTGTCCCCGGACCAACTCGCGGCATTCACCGCAGACGGCCGCGTGGACGCGCGTGTGGACAACGGCTCCGAGGTCGACCCGTACTGCGAACCGAACCGACACACCGTGAAGCTGTGCTACGCGATATCCGTTTTGTCGCTGGAGTTCGGGAGCCCGTTCGTGGGGCAGGTCGTGCGGCGCAGCTTCGTCGTTTCCAACCACGGGACCGACACGCTGCGGGTGGCCGAGGTCGCTTCGGACCTGCCGGCAGTCCACGTGAACGGAGATGCGTTCATGCTCGAGCCGCGCGCGTCGAAGCTCATCGACGTGGAGTTCCAGACCGCGACGGCGGGCTCGTTCGACGGCGCCGTCCACATCCTGAGCAACGACCCGGACTCCCCCGACACCCGAGTTCCCTGCACGGCCGCGGCGAGCGATCCCCCCGTGGCCGGCGCCGATCCCGCGGGGATCGCCGTCAGCCTGCCCGGTGGCACGCGCCGGACGGAACGCCTGCGCCTGTCGAACACCGGGGCAAGCACGCTCATGTACTCGACACGGTGCGAGGGCGGCGCGCCGGGCAGGGGAACGCTTTCCCGGTTCGAGGGGCTCGGGCCGCTCGTCACGTCCCGTGTGGACTCGCCGCGGCAGGACGAGGTGCCGGGCACCAGGGCACCCCGGGAGCCCCAGTTCCGTCGAGCCGAAGCCCGGTTCGACTGGCTCCAATCGAGCCCGGTGGCGCTGTCCGGCGTCGTGTCGGACCCCGACGCCGGACTTCTGTATGCACGGGCGAGCGACGACCTCGCGTTCATGCGCTATGTCGCCGCTTCCGACACATGGGAATCGCTCGCCCCGTCCCTCGGGTATTGCGGCGGAGCCGCGTTGCTCAATGGGAAGATCTACGCACCATCGTGGAACGGCACCCTCACCGTCTACGACATCGCCACGGACACCTGGGCGGAGGGGGCGACATGGCCCGGCGACCCGTGTGCGAACATCGCCTCGGACGGCTCGCGGTACCTGTATCTGGCAGGGGGGAGAACGCTGTGGCGGTGCGACCCCGAAACGGGCGAGATCGTTTCGCTGGCCGCGCCTCCCTTCGACTTCCGGGACGATGGCGGCCTGTGCGTCTTCGAGGGGGCTCTCTACGGGCACGCGGGCCAGGACGGGACCGACTTCGCGCGGTATGACATCGCGATCGACTCCTGGCAGCGGTTGGCCCCGGTTCCCGGAAGAGCCGTCCATGGGGCCGCTGTGGATCCGGCCTCGCGGGAGTATGTCGCGTACGGTCCGTCCGGTGGCAACGACTTGTACCGCTACGCGATCGACGAAGGCGTGTGGAGCGTGGCCAAAATCCCGTTCTTCACGATCAACAATGGCGGCCTCGCATGGCTCCCCGGCCCCACGGCCGGCGTGTGCCTCGTCCAGGGGACCTACGGCACGGGCTTCGCGCGGGTCGAGTCCAGCCCCTGGTTCCTCGCGCTCACGCCCGAGGCCGGAGAGGTTCCCGCGGGAGGATTCGCGGATCTCGAAGTCACGTTCGATTCGGGAGTGCTCCTCGCCGGCACGTACGACGCGGCGGTGGTGATCGCGAGCAACGACCCCGCCACCCCCGAACTTCGCATGCCGGCGACGCTCACGGTGCTCGGCACGCCGGACATCGTGGTCGCGGGGATCCCCATCCGGCTGATTTCCGCGGCCCCCTTCACCGAGTCCGGGGCCACGACGACGCACCGATTCCCCATCGCCTCCCCGCCGGTCACGAGCGGAATCCTATCTCTCGAGATCGTCGGTGGCTTCGAGGGCCCCGACAAGTCCGCGACCGTGTTCGCGGAGGACGACAGCATCGGCAGCCTCGGTCACAATCGGATCTCCTGCCTGCAGGCAGGCGCACAGTTTGTCGTGACATTGCCGAAGCTCGCCGAGATGGCGGAGGATGGAACGGTTGAGATCCGGGTCGAGAACTCGCCGGAGGTGAGTCCCGGGTGCACCGTCAACCGGCACTCGCTCCGGCTGAGCTACGGCGCGGCGGCATTCCCAGCGGAGATCGGGGCGACCTTCTTGGGCGCCAGCCGGGTGGAAACGCTCAGCGTCCACAATCGCGGGAACGCCGTGCTCGAGGTGACGTCCATCGCGAGCGACCGGCCCGAGTTCACGCCCCTCGTCCATACGCTCAGGGTGGTTCCGCGCGGGCGGGCGGGGATTCCCATCCGTTTCACGCCATCGGCCCCCGGTGCGGCCAGCGCCACCCTGACAATGCTGTCCAACGACCCAGACCAGGCCATCATCGCGGGCACCCTCCGCGGCGAAGGGACCGCGCCTCCCGTCTTCGCCGCGTCTCCGGACTCGGTCCTCGCCGAGTTGTTCACATCGCAGTCCGTGACTCGGTCCCTGACCATCACGAACATGGGGAACGCGAACCTCGAGTGGAGTCTAACCGCGGGGCGGGTTGCCCCATCGTCACCGCCGGACCCGGCGAACACCTGGACCGCCCCGCCGGCGACGGCCGCCCGAGGCCTGCCACCGGCACTGCCCCGTCCGCTGACCCCGGACCTTCGGCCCGAGTGGGGCCCCCGCGTTGCGACGCAGCCGTCGAGCATGGTCGGGGCCACGACCCTGCTGATCCAGGACTTCGCTCCATGGGACCGCGCCTCGAACGAGATGCTGCTTGCTGCGCGGGGCATTCTGTTCGACGTCATGCTCTCGTCCACCCTGCTCTCGACCGACCTGGGGCGCTACCGGCGCGTCATCGTGGCCGGCGACCAGGACCGCAACTACTACACCCGGCTCGATGTCGCCGCACCGCGCATCAACGACTTCGTGGCCGCGGGTGGAGTGCTCGAATTCCACGCGGCCGGGTGGAACGAGTACGACGCAGCCGCGATGAACGTCATGCTGCCCGGCGGGATGCGCATCGTCCGCCAGTACGCGGAAGTTAACGAGGTCGCCGACCCGTCTCATCCGCTGGCCGCCGGCGTGCCCCTTCCCTACTTCTGCGACGGAACGAGCGAGGCGTACTTCACCGATGTCCCGACGGGTGCCGCCCGCGTCGCCAACGACGAGCAAGGCCGTCCTACCCTGGTGGTCTATCCCTACGGGCGGGGCGTGGTCGTCGCGGCGTGCCAGCTCCTCGAGCTGTACTACACCGAACGCTCCGTCGAGAACCACAACGGCACCGGCACGATCCTTTCCAACATGGTGGATTACCTTCGCGACTACGCGGGTGATTGGCTCAATGCAACTCCCCTGAGAGGAGTGGTGGCCACCGGCAACCGGCAGGACGTCACGCTGGCGATCGGTGGCGATCTAACGCCGGGCAACTATCGCGGAGAGGTCCGGATCACCTGCAACGACCCGGCGCGTGACCACCTGACGATTCCGGTCACTCTGCTCCTCGCCGGCCGGCCCATCGCTGTGATGCAGGACACTCTGATCGACTTCGGAGCACCGTTCGTCGGGGACTCCGCTTCGGCCCTCGTGACCGTGAGGAATGACGGGCGGGACACACTGCGCGTCACCGGCGTCGTCTCGGACCTCGCGGAATTCACCGTCGAGCGGACCCGCTTCGACGTCCAACCCCACGGCAGCCTCAAGCTCGGCGTCGTATTCCACCCGGGCGTAGCGGGTGCCTTCCAGGCCACCCTGCGAATGGAATGCAACGATCCCGGATCGCCCATCCTGACGGCGCGCGCTCGAGGCACCGGCGTCGCACCCCCCGTGCTCGCCTTCTCTCCCGACTCACTCACCGCGGACCTGGCGCCCGGAGGACGGACGACAAGGCCACTGACGATCCGCAATGACGGCGAGAGCGACCTCGTGTTCCGCCTGGCGGCCGCGCGCGCGCAGACCCCCGCTGACTACGTCCCGTACGCCAGGATCGAGCTGGCCAAGAACGAGGCAGACACGAGACAGGGCACTGCCGTCGAACAGGGCAGCGGCGGACCCGACCGTTTCGGCTACGCATGGATCGACAGCGACCAGCCCGGCGGCCCCGCATTCGCCTGGGAGGAGATCTCCGACCGGGGCACGCTCCTTCCGCTCATGGGCGACGACAGCATCGCGGGGCCGTTGCCCGTCGGGTTCCCGTTCCCGTTTTACGGCGAGCTGTACGACAGCATCTGGGTCTGTACGAACGGATTCGTGACCTTCGCGCAGAGCATTGCGAACTACCTCAATCAGCCGCTCCCCAACGCGACCGCACCGAAGCTCATGCTGGCCCCGTTCTGGGACGACCTGAAGCTCATCACCCCCCGCGCCTACGTCTTCAACGACGGCAACCAGCGGCTCATCATCGAATATCTCGACGCTTATTGCCTGTTCGGCGGCGGGCCTCACACCTTCGAAGTGATCCTCTATCCGAGCGGCAGGATTCTCTATCAGTACCTGCGCATGGGGCCGACCAACGGCGCGACGATCGGGCTCCAGGACGCGACGGGCGGCGATGGGCTGACCGTGGCATTCAACACGGCCTACATCCACGACCGGCTCGCCGTGCAGTTCAAGGCGTTTCCGCAGTGGCTCAGCGCAGACACGACACGGCACACCCTCGCGCCCGGGACCAGCGTCACCATGGACCTCGGCTTCGATTCCCGGTATCTGCCGGACGACGATTATCGGAGCACCGCGATCGTCACGAGCAACGATCCCCGGGTGCGGTCGATCGAAGTCCCGGTATGGCTCCACGTCAGGACCCCGCCCTCGGCCTATTCCATATTCGCCTTGGCCGGGGACCACGGTACGCTTGCTCCCCCCGGCACGGTGGGAGTCTCGGCCGGTGGCACGCAGGCGTTTGCCATCACGCCGGAGGCGGGTTGCCACGTCGCCGACGTCCGGGTGGACGGTGCCTCAATGGGGCCGGTCGTCTCATACGCGTTCACGGACGTCTCGGCAGACCACACGATCCGCGCAGAGTTCGCCGTGAACACGTACACACTGGCCACGAACATCGTGGGCCACGGCGCGATCACACGTACGCCGGATCTCGCCCGCTACGAGCACGCGACCATCGTGCGCCTCGCGGCGGTCGCCGAGCCGGGCTGGGTGTTCATTGGCTGGAGCGGAGATCTGACGGGTGCGCAGCCCGTCGACTCGCTCGCCCTCACCGCCGACCGCGCCGTCGCGGCCGTGTTCGCGCTCGTCGTGGCGGCGGACGTCAAGCCGCACGACCTGAACCTCAGGTCGAAGGACGCGTGGCTGACGGTCTTCCTACGTCCGCCGGCCCCGTACCTGCCGTCCGAGGTGGATGCCGCCTCGATCCGGCTGAACGGCGCCGTCGCGGCGTCCGGCGTTCACCCGCCGAAGGTCGAAGAGCACGACACGCGCCTCAAGGTGAAGTTCGCGCGCGCGGAGGCCCGCCCGGTCATTCCGGCCGGCGACAGCGTGGTGGTCACGATCACGGGGACCATCGCCGGCGACGCGTTCAGCGCGGAGGACGTCATCCGGGTCAAGGGGCCGAAGATCCGCCGGCCCGCCGGCGGCAGCACGCTCATCGCCGGGGCGCCGTCGCTGATCGAGTGGGAGGTCGAGCAAGGCGCCGCGCCCGCGACCGCTTCGCTGCTGCTCTCCCTCGACGACGGGGTCACGTGGCAGACGCAGGCGACGGTCGCGCCCGCGGGCGGTTCCTGTTCATGGACGGTGCCGGCCGTGTTTTCCCAGCAGGCGCTGCTCGAGATCCTGTTCGTCTACGACACCGACGAGACCGGCGTGATCCCTGAGTCCGAAATCGCCTTCAGCGAGCCGTTCCGGATCGTGGCACCGACCAGCGTCGTCACCGTGCCCGCCGTGCTGGCGCTGCGGCCGGCCAACCCCGTCGTCGGAACGTGCCTGGTGGCGTTCAGCCTACCCGGGTTCGAACCTGCGACGCTCGCGGCGTTCGACGTCGGAGGGCGGCAGGTTGCTCGCCGCGACATCACGCGGAGCACTCCCGGCTGGCAGAGTGTAGACCTCGGTGCGCTGCACGCGGGGGTCTACGTGGTTCGGCTGACGCAATCGGGCCGGTCGCTCACGGCCCGCATCACGGTGATCCGGTAATCGCTGGCCGCAGATGACGACGCCGGCATCGTCGTCTGCGGCCAGATGTGCGAGCGGCCCGGCGCACCGCGGCCGCCCGCGTCGGCGGGTGGCCGCGTGCAGCGGGAAGCTGGGAGAACGGAGCTGCGGGTACAAGGCGCACAAGCCGCGCAGGCGGGGTGTCCACTAAAGCCCTGGGAACTCCCGTCCCGCCAGAATGCGCGCCAGTGGCCTCGACCGGGGAGTGGCACGCGCAACCGTAGGCAGATCCTCCTGAGCGCGACATCCGACACGCCATATCGCTGCGCGACGGTGCGGACGGGCTCCTTCCAAACTTCTTCGTAGAGCTCAGCGCGACGGTAGGTGGTCGTTTCCTCGGTCATGACGGGGACCCTCCCGTTGAATAGCGACTGCTTTGTTCGGCCTGCAGCTTCAGGGGTGTGACACGGATGGGCGCTTCTGGCACGAATGCCAAACCGAGCCCGACGAGACTCGCGCAGCTCGTCGCCGTGAGTGTCGGGTTCCCGGGATTCTCGCGGTGGAGGTCCGGATTCGACGGCAGGTCGACGAATTCGGTCATGGCTGTGAGTTCGGGCGGTGGTCGCGGTTTCCCGCGGCCAGGCAGTTCACGGCCGCGAACGAGGAGACCTCACCTCAGGGCGTCGGCACCTGCCACACCTCCCCCTGGATCGCTAGCTCACCGGGCAGCGCCTCAACCTTCTCTGCCTGCAGCTCAAACACGATGCTGTCATCGGTGTTGTTGAACCGGCCTGGCTGCCTTCCCGGCACTTCATCGAACAATCGTCGATTCCCGACTGGAGATGCGCCCAACGCGTCAATTGTCTTTTCGAGCAACTCCTCACTGAGCAGATTGATCTGTCGACGCGCCGCGCTGAAAGTGAGGAACAGCGAGATCCTGGATGATGAAGGGAACCTCAATGCGCCCTGATTCGAGACTGCGACCGCCCGTTTCACGGCCTCGACAAGCCCTAGCGATCGCCTGTCTCCCTCGGACACTTCGAAGTCGAGCACTCGCTTCCCAGGGGCCGGCATCGGCTCCGTTGCAGGAGGTCGAATGAGGATTTCGACGCCGGCCTCCTTGTCGCTTGCGACGAGTCGCTTGGAAGCGATTACTCGCTGCACGAGTCGAGGATCGCCGATCCAGCGAAGACTCGGCCTCTCGGTGTTTCGCCCGGCGACCAGGGCGGCCGAGGTCGAACTCTGGACGACCAAAGTGTCCAGGTCGCGTCCATTCGGATGCGGCGCACCGCCGTAGTCTGCGGATGCGGCGTGGATCGCGAAGTTGAACTGGAGTTCCACCTCGCAATCCAGCGGCAGTGACACGCTCTCATGCCCCGCCCACAGCCCACCTACTACCGCCCGACGCCATGCATCTTCCGTCCTGCTGTCGCCGTACGTTCTGGGGGTTCCTTGCACCCTCCCCCGGATTTCAAACGCCTTCTTCACGGGAAAACTCTTCGCGAGCGCACTCCCACTGACGCCGCGCCATCTCGTGGCTTGTTCATAGGCACAGCCTCTCAGCCGCACACAGAGAATTTGGCCCGAAGCCCCGGAGCATTCTGCGAGAACCGGCTGACCAGATCGTCAAGCGTCTTTCGATCGAGCCGTGAAACAGTCATTCGAGAGTTCTTGTAGTCGAATCCGTCACCGACATGGAGACCCACGAATCGCGACAACACGTGTCGGTCGTGAAAGTCAGGCCAGAGAAATACGTCGACTCGCACTTGTTTGTTCGCGAGCTCGCCTCCCCACGCATTGGTGAAGCGATCTCGCCACTCGGCGACCGCGACGAGCCCATTCCAACCCTCCATTTCCGATCGATGGATCTCCACCACCGGCGCACTATGGTTGACCGCGATCTCCAGCAACAAGTCGATCAATCGACGATAGCGCTTGTTAGACGGGTCAAGATACGGATCGAGTAACGCGATCCACGGGCTCCGCTGCATAAGTGGCGACAGGAACTGCCCGAAACCCGCTTCGTTCTTGTCTACCTCAAACGAGGAACGTTCATCGGCCCACCAACCCACCCCCGACAGCCGCGCAATGTCCGTAACCATTTTGCTGTCGCGCGCCTTCGCGGCGAGTTCTGCTCGAGAGGTAACAATGCCGCCCAGCGGGCGCTCATGCTGATGTGACGCTTCCGCCTCAAGCAGCCACGAGCCATCGTCCTGTGGTGCCTCGGCGGCCTGCGGTCTGGCGGAGAGCAATGCGACTCGCTTTTCCAATGTCTGCAACAAACGCATGCCTTCCGGGGAAAGGTCGCCCGCGGGCGAACGCAGCAGATCGAGCCATTCGGGGGTCCGGAGATTGCGGACTGAAGTCGTGAGCGACATGCCCGCCTTAAGGACCTGCATGTAGGCGCTACACTCTCCCGCCGTGTCATAGCTTGCACGACGAAAGACATCAGGCAGAATAGCAATCTCGCGAAACATGCTAGGCAAAGATCTCCCTGAAGCCCTCTTCGAAGAAGCCCCCGGGCCACGGCCGCGCAATCATCCCCCGATCGTCCAGTGGGATGTGACGTACTACCGGCTTTCCGTCAACAACTTCAAAAAACACGAGCGACACGTCATCCGGCTTCACCGGAAGATCCAGCCGGGTGTTGCGACCCGTCGATGTCTCCCGAATTCGGCGCATGATACGCAGGAGAAGATGCTCGCTATGGGTCTCAGCAATGATCAGGTTCTGTGGGCGGCCCAGAGCCGACTCAATAAGAAGATCACCCACCTCTGCCTGCATCGCAGGATGAAGATGCAACTCCGGTTGTTCGATGGTGACGATCGTGCCGTTGTTCCCGAGCAACCCAACCACGACCGGAATCAACTGGCTCATCCCAAGACCCGCGTCGCGAATTACAACCGCACGCTGCGAGTTGCCTCTCAGCAGTTTCAGTGTGTAGCGATTCTCACCCAACTCGGTCATTCGAATGCGCTCTGCCCACTGCGACGCGATGACGCGCGCATCTAGCTCACTCGCCTTCGGATGCAGTTGAGTCGAATCTTCCGTCGCCGCACTCAAGTACCCGGATAAGAACTGTTGGACGACGGGCTGCAGGGACTCCGCCAGTGGCTTGGCCGGCAGCGCCGAGCGGGGCACCTCGGGGCCTTCGATCACTAACTGCGGGGTCAGCGGGCCAACTTCGCCAGCGAGCCTTGCCAGCCAATCGCCAACCTCCGAGCGCAACACTGGCTCGTCAACGAGCCTCCGCCACGCGTCGCCACCCGCCTCACTAGCATCGGAAGATCCCCCCAGCCGCGGGGGAACAGAGCGCAGCGGCCCCAGGACGTACATGCCCTTCGTCTGTCCATCGAACGCGCCAATAACCGCTGCCTTCAATAGGAGGAATGTCAGTGCGAAATTGTTCCAAACCTTTGTGATGACGGGACTTTCTGCCAACTCTCCTCTGCGATTCCGAGATAAATGCGGGTACTTGAAGAGGCCTGGGCCTGGGACAGGCAACGTGCGCTCGACTGGCACGTTCGTAAACGGCCACACGCTGTCTCCCAACTTTGGCCTCTCCCCACCCCCTGCAAGCGTGGCCCGCGCCTCCTGAAACGCGGCGGCATGCCCCGGGCTGTCTCCGAAATACGGCTCGAGCGCATCGAGGACTCGCGGTCCGATGATTGTCTCCGCCTCTTCGTATTCCGTGGCCGAGCCACCAATCAGAAGTAACGCCCCGTCCTCGTGCCCGACTCCCGGAAATTCTTGGGACCTGCGCGTGGGATCGAGCAAGTGATACCACCACGCGATTCCCACTACAGATGTCTCCGCGACGGCATGGCGGAGTATCTGAACCCACGCCTCCGGAAGCTTGTCGAGTCCGATGTCGCGAGCGAGTGATTCCTTCGTCAACTCGAGTGCGGAGACCGGAAACCTACACAGGAACTGTAGCGCGGCCTCAGGATCGTGAAGAAATGCCAAGCGGTCTCCGACCTCGGGCTTCCGCACACCCTCCAGTTGATCGTTCAGGAAGAGTTCGAACCAATCATCACCCTTCCGACGAAGCGCCTCAGCCATTTGCAGTCCGAGGAGAAAGCTTGACTTCCCTGAACTGTTCGGCCCGAAGAGCAACGTGATAGGCCTGAGAGGCACGCCTTGCAATTCGAAGATCGCACGGAAGTTGGCGATCCCGAATTCTGACAAGCTGGGCCGGGCCATGTCGTGCGTCCCTCGTCTGGTGGTTGGGCGGTCTGGCCAGCAACTGAGCTATTCAGACGCCGTCGATCACGGTGCAGACTCGATCAGTGGGGTCGTGGCGTGCAAGCGTTCAGTTATCGAACGAACGCCGATGGGTGCTGCAGCTCGTAGGCACTGCAATCGCCGATGCACAAGGAAATTGGAGGCGGCACCCGGATTCGAACCGGGGAATAAGGGTTTTGCAGACCCTCGCCTTACCACTTGGCTATGCCGCCTCAACAAACTGTGGGGCGGAGAGTTATAGCGCAGCCTAGGGAGAGAATCCAGCCGCGAAGGGTCTCTTGGACCCTCGCCGCACAACCGAGATTCTCCGGACACGGCGTCCTCGGAAGGCCGCTCACTCTTGGCCTCACGGTGAGCAGCGAGACGACTCACTTGCGTGCTCACTGGCGGCGTTACCTGGGCTCGGCCGGAGGCAGGGGTGATTCGCTCCGACGTCCTGGGCCCTGTCACGGCGGGACACGGATAAGGCACCGACCAAAGGGCTCAGCGGCGAAACCCTGCGTCGTTCCCGGGTGCGACCCGCGTTGACTCTCTGAGAGAATCCGGTCAGTCTGTCGCCCGAGAAAATGAGCCCACGGATCACCATCGACCGCGAGAGAATCGCCGAGTTCTGCCGGCGCAATCACATCCGGAAACTGGCGCTGTTCGGTTCCGTCCTGCGGGATGACTTCGGTCCCGACAGCGACGTGGACGTGCTGGTCGAATTCGAACCCGACCAGATGATCGGTTTCAGTATCTTCGACATCGAAGATGAGCTTTCGCGCCTCCTCGGTGGGCACAGAGTGGACCTCGTTCCCGAGAAATTCCTCAACCGCCGCATCCGCGATCGGGTTCTGGCGAGCGCCGAAGTCCAGTATGCAGAGGGATGATCTCGTTTACGTGGGACACATGCTCGACCAGGCGCGGAAGGCGCGGGACAAGGTCAACGGGGTCGAGCGCGGTGACTTCGATCGGGACGAGAATCTCCAGATGACCCTTGCCTATCTCATCCAGACCTTAGGGGAGGCGGCGCGCCGAGTTTCCTCCTCGTTTCAACGCGCTCATCCGGACGTCCCCTGGGCCAAGGTCGTCGGGATGCGCCACAGGATCGTCCACGACTACCTGCATGTGGATTACGACATCGTCTGGGCCGTCGTTCAGGTCGATCTTCCTGGACTCATCGGGCGGCTTGAAAAGGCGCTCCCACCAGAGCAGCGCTAACCCGAATCGCCTCGTGGTCGCACGACCGTCGCTGGGGTTCCTTCGAGCCGGGGAATGATCGTGACCGCGCTTGGCAAACGGACGCTGGTCTTCCAGATCACCCCCTTGGCGTGATCTTCATGTGTCGCGGACCATCGAGTTTCGCGCCGACCAGACCTTGCACGATCTCCACCAGATCATTCAGCACGTTTCCCATCTCGATTACGAGCACGATCACCTCTACGCATTCTTCCTGAACAACCGTGCGTGGGACCGAACGTTCAAGTATGGCGGCCCGGGCGTGGAGGAAGCACCGCACCAAGCTGTCTCGACACCGCTCGGCTCGCTTCCTCTACGCAAGAACAAGCGGTTTCTCTACCTGTTCGACTTCGGGGACGAACTACGGCACGAGGTGCGGGTGGTTGGCGAGGGGGTTGCCGACGTGAACAAACGCTACCCGCGGATAATCGAGTCCGTCGGCGCGGCACCGCCTCAGTATCACCACCATGACGAAGACGAGGAAGAGGAAGAGGGCGCCGACCCTGGGGAGCCACCGCCCCTCGACCCCCGGCTTGCGGAGCTCGTACCGGGAATCATCGAGGCCCTGGAACGGTGCGCGCCTCGAAGTCATGCCGTAAGGAAGGCACCGGTGCGGCCGGCGACGCAACTCCGCGAGGAAGCGAACCTTGCGTTCGCATTGCTGGAGCGCGGCGCCGGCGATCTGCAGGTCATCCACGCCGTCGAGCATGCGGTGGAGGGTTACGTCTGGGGCTGGCTCTGCGATCTCCCGCTCGAGCTGTCGCTCGCGGGCCGGACGGACGATGGTCTGTGTCTCGGAGAACGCGTGCACGCGATCGTGCCACATCCTCCGATGGTCTTCACCCTCCCGCTCCTGTTCGCCCTCGCGGATCGGCCGACCGAGGCTCGGGATCACCTCGAGCGGAACAAGGTCGACTATCCGGATGACCCCCTCATGCTCCTTCGCGCCGGCGAGGCGTTCCACTCGCTCGGCGATCTTAGCCGCGCGGAGGAAGCGTACCGAGACGCGATCCTTTGGGTCGGTGACGACGTCCGAGCGCGCCGCGAGATCGTCGGCGGTCTCGAGCGAGTCCTGCATGCCCTCGGCCGTGAAGACGCCATCGCCGAGCTTCGGGAAGCCGAGCAGCGCGAGCAGGAACGCAGGCGGCTGGAAGACTCACGCGAATGGCCTATGCCGTACCGTCGCGAGAATCCCAAGGTGAGTCGGAACGACACTTGTCCCTGCGGTAGCGGAAAGAAGGCGAAGCGGTGCTGCGGTACGAGCCTCCGCTCCTGAGTCGCGTCCGCGGCGTCATGAGACGAGTGAAGCCGAAGCGCGCCGGGGACTGGGCCCTCGGCGATGAGCCGAGACCCGATGGCGAAGATTGGGTGGAGTACGGCGGCGTGCTCATGTGGGTGGCCGGCTTCACCGAAGGCGGCGTTCCATACGGGCTCGGCGTCGAAGAGTTCCGCCTGGCGAACGAACGCGACGCACATGACGCTGGCTGGGCGCGCGCCAAGTCGGTGCTGCGAGACCTTCTCGAACTCTCTTCCGACCCGCTGACCCGCGCCGACGTTGGCTTCGTCAAGAAGATCGCCGAGGGTCTTTCGAGGGACATCTTCGCCGCCCAAGTGGACTTCACGCCGGACCCGGACCGGCGCTCGGGTCCGTTCGTCGTTCTGCTGCCACAGTCCGATGCCGACGACGGGCTGGACGTCCGTACGCGAAAGGAGCTGCGCCTTCTCGGGCGGCTCTCACAACTCACATTGCCCTTCCGCGTGCCCACGGTCGTGGGTGCGTATCCCGATTCGGGCCGCATGGCTCTCGTGCGTGAGTTCGTGCCGGGGATCGAGCTGGAACTCAGGGCCGGCCGCCAGCCGAGCATCCGTCCGTGGGAGACCCTCGGTGAAATCATGGCCGCGATTCACGGCCTCGACGGCGCTCGCCTGGAGGATGTCCTGCCCGACAGCTCCACCCGCCGCGAGCACGCCCAGGCGGCGCTACGCGTGTTCGACGGACTCGACCGCATCGAATTCTGCGAGGCGCGCCTCTGGGCCGAGGCACATCTGCCGCCACCGGAGCCAAGCGTCTTGGTGCATGGCGATCTGCTCGGCCAGAACATTCTCGTCGACCCCGGCGGCCCGCCTTCCGTGATCGATTGGGAATACGCGCAGCGCGGCGACCCCGCTCATGACCTGGCCATCGTCACGCGCGGCGCTAGGCGGCCCTTCCAGGTGGAGCGCGGCCTGGAGAAGCTCCTCGAGGCGTATCACCGCCATGGAGCTACTGGAGTGACCATCGAACATGTCAGGCTTCACGAGTTGTGCCTGGTGGCAGGGTGGTACCGCGACGCCCTCGTGGGCCGTGGCCCCCACGCTCCGGACGAGGAGCTGGCGCGCCTGCGAAGTCTCCTTCGCCGCACCCTGGATTCGCACCGCACGACCGACTGAGCTGATATCGTCCTGCCCGCGATCGGCGACGAAGGCTAGTGGAGCCCCAAGGAATGGACCGATGACACGAAAATCAACCAGCAAGGCAGATCCCCTTGAGCGCGATGTCGAGCGGGCGCTCCGCCCCGGAACGTTCATCGGCTACCGGGAATGTTCCTCCTTCATCAGCGACCTTGCCGGTGTCGAGGCAAAGGTTGCGAGTCTCACGACCACCGACCCGGGACGCGCCGTCTCGCTCTACGAGACAGTTCTGGCGGGGTGCCATGAGAAGGCCGAAGAGCTGGATGACTCGGGCGGCGACTTTGGGCAATTCGTCCACGTGCTCTTCTGCGGTTGGATCAAGGCGCGGCAAGCGGCCGGCGCCGTTTCTGAGGAGACCGCTTCCAGGCTGCTCGCTTGGATGGACGACGACCCTTGCGGCTTTTGCTCCCAGATCGAAGCCGACATCGCCAAAGCTCTCAACAAGACCGGGCTGGCCGCCTTCGAGAAGCAGGTCCGAGAGCGCTTCGATCGCTCGGCCCCGGCGAAGTCCGCGTTCGAAGGAGACCTTCGGGATCGCAGCGAGTACCACCACCGGCGATGGGGCGACGTGCTCCGCAAGCTCTACCTCGAGCGGGAGAACGTAGCCGCCTACATCGCACTCGCCGAAAAGGCCGGGCCAACTGCCCAGGACTGCCGCGACGTGGCTACGCTGCTCGCCTCGCGGCGCAAGCATCAGGAGGCCCTGGCCTGGGTCGAGCGCGGGTTGGCCCTCGACAAGACGCCGTACGGATCGATGGCCGGCCATGAGCTGAGCGAGCTGAAGCGCGACCTCCTGAAGCGGCTGGGTCGAGGGGACGAGGC
>JANLWK010000066.1:0-1586 GCA_031364505.1 Candidatus Eiseniibacteriota bacterium
GGCTCGTCGGTCACGTACACGACAGCCTCCAGCACCGCCTGGAAATTGGCCTCCTCGGACTCCGAAAACGTCTTCTTCTCGACGCCCAGATGCTCCTGTTCCACCGGTGCCTCCAGCGCTGGATCCGGCTCGGGATCCGGCGGCGGCGGTTTGGGCGACGGGGCCTCGGCAAGCACTTCTGGCGTCTCGATGGAGTCTGTCATCTGAATCTTCTATTGTCGCCTACCGCGCGGCCTACGTGGCGTACTCTTCCCGGATTGCCGCAATCGCCTGGTCCGACTCGAATGCCTGCTCGAAGTTGTCGTGCCTCTTGAGCCCGATATCGCCGAACGCCTCCAATTGGACCAGCACCGCCGCCTGCATCCGCACCATTTCGAGGATGGCCAGGAACATGCAGATCATGCCGCGCCTGGTCCGCACGCGCTCAAAGATCGAGGTCGCCGCCACCGACTCGCCGCGCCTCAACTCCCGCAAGACGCCGCGCAGCATGAAAATCATTTCCGGAACCGTCACGTCCTCCTTGCCCACGTCGTACAGGGGCTTGTTCTTGGCCCTCTCCATCACCTTCTGCAGGGTCTTCACCAAGTCGAAGAGCGTCACGGACAGGTCTCCCGCCTCCTCCACCTCCTGCGCGAAATCCAGAATCGTCGGGTTGGACCACACGGCCTCCTCGATCATCCGCTTCTGTTGCAACATCTCCGCCGCATTTTTGAAACGCTCGTGCTCGATCAGGCGGTCCACCAACTCGGCTCGCGGATCCCCCTCGGGAGCGATCTTTTGCAGTTCCGGATCTTTGGGGAGAAGCGTCTTGGACTTGATCTGGATCAGCGTCGCGGCCATGTAGACGAACTCGGCCGACAGCTCGATGCTGACCTCGACGGCGCGCGCCATGTATTCGAAGTACTGCTGGGTGATGCGCGCGATGGGGATGTCGTAGATGTTGATGTGCTGCTTGCGGATCAAGTCCAGCAGCAGGTCGAGCGGACCCTCATACGCCGCAAGCTGAACATTGAGGGGGGAAGAGGACACCGAATCCCAAAATAGCACACGAGGGGCGCGCCTAGCACCTATCAACTAAAGCTTTAGGTTTGGCTCCTAACTATCTGCGACGAGAGCGCCTTTTCGCCTTTTCCTCCGGAGAAATTGGTGTCGCGTGGAATGTCAGGGTCACATCGGCGGTCAGATCGGCTTCGTTCAGCGAGACCTTGGCATCGGTCTTGCCCAAGTCGTCGAACAGGCCCTCCTCCTCGATCTTGGCGATGAAAAATGCCGGGTACTCGGCGTTGAAGGGCTTTCCGGCCGGCAAACCCCAGATTCGCCGTACCTCGTGGTCGCCATGAAGGTCGAGCCCCTTGACGGTCAGCTTTCCGAACGTATACCACTCGCCCGCTTCCACCTGGTAGACGATGTCCACCGACTTGTCCTTGTCGCGGATGTTCCGCCGCACGGTGCTCGACGCCTTCATGTAGCCGTTCCGCTTCATGTAAAGGTTGACCTTTTCCTGGCCGACCTTGACTTGGTCGAGGTTGAGCACCTCGCCGGTCTTGAGTTCGCTGGCCTTGACGACTTCGCCCGCGATGTTGCTG
>JANLWK010000073.1:0-6095 GCA_031364505.1 Candidatus Eiseniibacteriota bacterium
TCATCCTCACGTTCCCGCTCGCCTTCCTCGCCATGTTCACGCAGGACCCCGAGGCGATCCGCCTCGGCGTGCCGTACCTGCGCGTGCTCGCGGTGGGGCTGCTCGCGACGGCTGTGGAGATGATCCTCGCCGAGGCGATCCCCGCCTCCGGGCACACACGCGCGCTATCGGTGATCTACAACGTCGTTTCGGTGCTGCGCGTGCCGCTTGCGTTCTGGGTCCCGGACGTCACGCATAGCGGCGTGCTGGGCATCGCGTGGGTGATCACCTCGACGTGCATCGCGCGCAGCGCGGCGATCGTCATCTGGGCCGCGCGCGGCACGTGGAAACGCGGCCTCGGCCGCGAGCTCCACAACACGCCGGCGCTGGAATCGAACCCCGACGCGCGGGCGTGATACCATCGCGCCGATGCACGTTCCCTACATCATCATCGGCGGCGGTGTCGCGGCCGCATCGGCCATCGAAGGCATCCGCGAACACGACGCGAGCGGCAAGATCCTCGTGCTGTCGCGCGAGAACCACGCGCCCTACCGCCGCGCGCTGCTGTCGCGCGACCTGTTGTCCCATCCCGACGTCGTCAACCGGCTCTCCTACCAGACCGACTCGTACTACACCGACCGGAACGTCGAGCTGCTGCTGCGCCGTGACGTCGTCGAGATCTCGCCCGAGTCGAAGCAGGTGTGGGACGAACGCGGCAACGCGTTCGAGTTCGACAAGCTGCTGATCGCGACGGGCGTGCGGCCGCGCATGCTCGACGTGCCCGGGGCGCACCACCCGGAACTGCACTACTTCCGCTCGCTCGAGGACTACCTGCACCTCGAGCACCGGCTGCGCCAGGTGCAGCACGCGCTCGTGATCGGCGAGGAGTTCCTGGCGCTCGAGCTGGCCGCGGCGATCCGGCGGCTCGACCGCGAGGTGACGCTGGTGCTCGCCCACGACTACCCGGTGCAGCGCGTGCTGCCCCGCGACCTGGGCGCGGCGGTGCTCGACTCGTGCCGCGCGCTCGGCATCGAGCTGGTGTCGAACGAGGCCATCGTGGCCGTCGAGGATCAGGGCGGGCTGCTGCTCGCGCGGACTCGGGCGGGTAACTTCATCACCACGCAGACCGCGATCGCCGCCGTGGGCGCCGAGCCCAACGTCGAGCTGGCCGAGGCCGCGGGCCTCGAGGTCGGCAACGGCATCGAGGTCGATGAATACACGCGCACGTCTGCGCGGGACATCTTCGCCGCCGGCGACGTGGCCGAGTTCCCGCACCTGGCACTCGGGCGGCCGATGCGGCTCGAGCAGTGGGACCATTCGGTCCACCACGGCCGCGCGGCCGGCGCGAACATGGCGGGCGCCCACCGGCCGTACACGCACGTGCCCGTGTTCGGCGGCTACGTGCTCGACACCGCGATCGAAGCGGTGGGCGACACCGACGCGACGTTCGAGACCCAGGCCGTCTGGAGCGACCCGCTGCGTGAGGGCGTCGTGTTCTACCTGAACGAGGATCGCGTGCGCGGCATCCTGATGTGGAACCTGGTCGGCCGCGCCGACTGGGCCCGCGAGATCATCCGCGCCGGCCAGTCGATGACGCACGAGCAGCGCGAAGCGATGGTGATGAGCGTCGTCGCGGGGCAGTAGGCCGCGCGAGCATTTTCCCGTGCTGCGTGCGATGGGTGTCAAAGAATGGACATGCCAACTGGCCCCGGGGCCAGTGATTATGTAAACCGCTAACGGGCTACAGCGCGAGTCGCATCTCGTACTGGCGCAGCTCGACCGCGAGGCCGACGCGCGCGAGCGTGGCACCGGCGGGATCGCCCTCGGGCAGGTTGAGGAGCTGGACGGCCGCGCCGGGCGCGCGCGACAGCGCGTGGCGCAGCAGCGTCTCGAGCGCCCCGTCGTCGGCCGGCGGCGCGGCGGCGACGGCGGCGATCGCGCAACGGTTGTCGGCGACGCGGTGCACGAGTACGGCAACGGGCGCGCCGCCGCGTTCGGCGACGTGGGCCTCGAACGTGAAGCCGGTCCGCTCGAGCGTACGCCGCGCGCGCTGCCACGGAATGGGCTCCGTGTTCCAGCGCTCGGAGAGGTCGAGCGCCGCCTCGACGGCGATCGGCGTCACGGCGTCGGTGGGCGCTTCCGTCGGCGCCGCCGTCCCGCGCCAGATGTCGAGCGTGCGCACCCGCCGGAAGCCCAGCGACGCATAGAGATGTTCGGCGCCGGTGTTCTGCACGAGCACCTCGAGGTCCAGGTCGTGCATGCGCGCGGCGCGCGCCTCCACGATCAACGCGTCCATTACGTCGCGGCCGTGGCCCTTGCCGCGAGCGTCGGGCACGACGCCCATGCCGGCGACCCAGCCGCGCGACGCACGGGTCGCGAGCAGGCCCATGGCCACGCGACGGTCGTCCTCGAGGCCGATCACCGAGCGCGTGAGGTCGATGTCGAACGCCCGCGTCATGAGCGTCATCGCGGGTTCGTCGACCTTCGTGGGGACGAAGTAGCCCGTGAAGGTCTCGGTGAACAACGCGGCCAGTGCCTCGGTATCGATCGTGTCCGCGGGCTCGATGAGGAGGGGCACGGTGCTACGCGTCGTCGCCGGGCCCGGCGGGGTTCGCGGGGTTCACGGGGTTCACGGGGTTCACGGATTTCGCCGCCTGGGGGGACGGCTCGATCGACAGCGCGCCCGACGGGCAGCGCGCGACCTGGGCCACGATCGTCGGCGTGTCCGAGTTCTCGAGCATGATCCACGGCCGCCGGCGCGGATCGAACACGGGCGCGAGCCCGCGGAAGCACACGCCGGAGTGGACGCACACGCTCGGCTTCCACACCACGACGATCTCGCCGTTGTCGTAGCGCTTGGTGATGTCCTTCATCGTTTCGCCTCGCGCGGCCCGAGGTTGCGGTTCAGCGCCCGCGCCACCACCCGATGGCGAGGCATGCCCACCCCGCGAGCAAGCATACGCCACCGACGGGCGTCACGGCGCCCCACATCCCTCGCTGCGTCAGCGACAGCGCGTAGAGGCTGCCGGAGAACAGCACCGTGCCGATGACGAACAGCCAGCCCGCGGCGCGCCATGATGCGAGCCCGCGCTGCTGCACGCCGAGCGCCGTGAGCACCAACGCCAGAGCGTGGATGATCTGATAGCGCGCCGCGGTGTCGTACACCTCGAGCATGGCCGGCACCATCTGGTGCTTGAGCGCGTGCGCGCCGAACGCGCCCGCCGCGACGCCGAGGAAGCCGAGCTTGGCGCCGGCGGTGCCGATCCAGCGCGCGGCGCGCGTGTCGCCCGGCGTGGCGGCTGTTTCGGATGCGGTCAAGGTGGGCGTCACGCGATCACCCATCGCGGCGCTGACGCGGATCGAGCGCGTCGCGCAGGCCGTCGCCGAGGAAGTTGAATGCCAGCAGCGTGAGCGAGAGTGCTGCGGCGGGGAAGATCACCAGCCACGGGAACAGCGCGAGCACCTTGGCGCCGTCGGACACGAGCGTTCCCCACGACGCGGCGGGAGGCTGGACGCCGAGGCCGAGGAACGACAGGAACGCCTCCTGCAGAATGACCGCGGGCACGGTGAGCGTGGCGTAGACGATGACCGGACCCAGCGTGTTCGGCACGATATGGCGGAACACGATGGCCGAGCCGCTCAAGCCCAGCGCGCGCGCGGCCTCGACGAAGGTCTGGCTCTTGAGCGACAGCACCTGCCCGCGGACGATGCGCGCCATTGTGAGCCACTGGACGAGCCCGAGGGCCACGAACAGCATGACCAGGCTCTTCGAGAAGAACACGAGCAGCAGGATGACGAGGAAGATGTACGGCAGCGAGTACAGCACGTCGACGACGCGCATCATCACGTCGTCGGTGCGGCCGCCGGCGTAGCCCGAGATGGCGCCGTAGCTGACGCCGATCACGAGGCTCACGAGCGTGCCGATGAAGCCGACGAGCAGCGAGACGCGCCCGCCCCACAGCACGCGCGACAGCAGGTCGCGGCCCAGCTCGTCGGTGCCGAACCAGTGCGCGGCCGACGGCGGCGTGGCGCTCAGCTTGAGGTCCTGGAGCGCCGGGTCCGCGAGCCCGGGCAGCCACGGTGCCAGCAACGCCGCGAGCGACAGCACGCCGAGGAACATCGCGGCGGCGATCGCCGCGCGGTTCCGGCGCAGCCGCTTCCACGCGTCACGCCACAGGCCCGTCGGGACGGTCGCCACGAAGTCCGCGGCCTCGGTGACGCGAAGCGGCTGGAGTGCGGCACTCACGACAGCTCCACGCGCGGGTCGAGCCAGCTGTAGACGACGTCGACCACGAGGTTGAACACCATCAGCAGCACGGCGTAGAACAGTACGACGCCCATGACGAGTGTGTAGTCGCGGTTGAACGCCGCGTTCACGAGGAAGCGGCCGGTGCCCGGGATGCCGAAGATCGACTCGACCGCGATCGATCCCATGATGATGCCGGCGGCGGCGGGCCCGAGATACGAGACGACGGGCAGCACGCCCAGGCGCAGCGCGTGCTTGCCGATGACCGACGACTCGGGCAGTCCCTTGGCGCGCGCGGTGCGCACGAAGTCCTGGCCGAGCACCTCGAGCATGCCGCCGCGCGTGAGCCGCGCGATGTAGGCGACGTATGACGTCGCCAGGGTGAGCACGGGCAGGATGCGGCTCGACGGGGTCTGCCACAGCGCCGGCGGCACGAGGAACAGTGTCAGCGAGAACACGAGCACCAGCAGCGGGCCGAGCACGAAGTTCGGGATCGACACCCCGGCGAGCGCGAGTGTCATCGCGGCGTGGTCGGTGGCCGAATTGTGGCGGCTCGCGGCGAGCACGCCGAGCGGCACGCCGACGAGCAGCGCGAACAGCAGCGCCCAGCCGCCCAGCTCCGCCGACACCGGCAGACCCTCGAGGATGATCTCGCGCACCGAGCGCGCTGGAAACCGGTACGACGGTCCGAAGTCGAAGCGCGCCGCGTTCTTGAGAAACGTGACGTACTGCTCGCCCAGCGGCCGGTCGAGCCCGTAGCGGCGCATGAGCTGCTCCTTCACCGCCGGCGGGATGTCCTTCTCCGCCATGAACGGGCCGCCCGGGGCGAGCCGCACCATGAAGAACGTGAGCGTCGCGATCGCCCACAGCGTGGGGATCATCATCGCGAGCCGGCGGAGGACGTATGTGCTCATCGTGAAGCCTCGCGCGTGCCCGCCTCGCCAAGCGCGACTTCGCGCGCGCCCGCGGCCGCGTGCGCGCCGTCACTTGTCGCGCCGCCGCGGTCGATCCACACGTGGGTGAGCGGGTGCACGTCGAGCGGCGTCGTGTAGAGGCCGCGCACGTACGGCTTCACCAGCTCGGTCGTCGTGTAGTGGTAGATCGGGATCACCGGGCTCTCGTCGAGCAGCAGGGCCTCGGCCTCGCGCAGCAGCTCCATGCGCTTCGGGCCGTCCGATTCTGACGCCGCGTCGCGAATGAGGCCGTCGTAGCGCGCACTGCTCCAGCCGGTGCGGTTGTTGCCGTCGCCGGTGCGGTACGACGCGAGGAACGAGTTCGGGTCGAGGTAGTCACCCAGCCACGAGCGTCGCGCGACCTGGTATTCCAGGCCCGTCGTCGTCTTCAAGTAGGAGGCGAAGTCCTGGTTCGCGAGCTCGACCGAAATGCCCAGCTCGCGCTTCCACATCGCCTGGATCGCCTCGGCGATGCGCCGGTGATCCTCGCTTGTGTTGAACAGGATCTCGAGCTTCGGGAATCCGCGCCCGCCGGGATAGCCGGCCTTCGCCAGGCATTCGCGCGCGAAGGCAGGGTCGAACCGCACGGGATCGGGTGCTGTGTAGCCCGGATACCCCGACGGCGTGAAGTTGCCCCACGCGTCGCGCGTGCCCTTGAGCAGGTCGTCCGTGATGGCGCGGCGATCCACGGCCCAGTTCAGCGCGCGACGCACCCACACGTTGTCGTAGGGCTTCCTCGTCGTGTTGATCGAGTAGAAGTAGATGCCCTGGTAGCGCCCCTGGCGGTAGTCGGCGTAGCCGCGCATGTACGGGAGGAACGGCGAGGGAATGTTGCCGCTCGGGTTCCAGTCGATGATGCCCGCCTTGTACAGGTTGGTCGCGATGCCGATGGCATCCGCCGTGTAGCCCACGAGCCC
>JANLWK010000076.1:0-3465 GCA_031364505.1 Candidatus Eiseniibacteriota bacterium
CGCGCCGCGAGCCGCGTGGTCGGCGGCACGTCGGCGCGCATCACGAGCAGCAGCCAGCGCGCCGGGCGCGGGTCCTGCGCGATCGAGCGATAGCCGGAGGGGACGGGCTCGGTGAGCAGGCCCGGCGGCAGCGGCCACACGAGGTCGGGCCGCCCGAGGCGCAGCAGCTGCCGCACGCGCCCCGCGTTCGGCACGAACCGTGTCGTGAGCGTGTCGGCGAGGTCGCCGCGCTCGAACGCCGACCTGGCCCTGACGAGCGTCAGTGCGTGCAGCGAGTCGCCGCGCAGCACCCTGAACGGGCCGAGCCCGATCGCCGCCACCCACCCGCGCGCGTCGCGGTGCCTCCAGGCGTCGGAGGTGCCGGGCAGGGCGAGCTTCTTCAGCAGCTCGGGGTCGGGCATCGTGAGGCGGATCCGCACGGTCCCTGGGTCGGGCGCCTCGATGCCGATCGCGGGCAACGGCCGCCCGGCGCGCACGGCGTCGATGCCGCGCACGGCGGCGAGCTGCCAGCGCCGCGTCGAGTGATCGCCGCGCGTGAGCCCCGCGATCAGGGCCGCGCGGAAGTCCTCGCTCCCACAGGGCGTCCCGTCGACGTAGGCGAGCCCTCGCCGGAGGCGGAACGTATAGACTAGGCTGTCGCTCGAGATCGAGACACTCTCCGCCGCCGCGGGCACCACGCTGCCCGTCGAGTCTTCCTCGACGAGGCCTCGCGTGAGCAGCCGCTCGAGCGCGGCGCGACGAATGTCGGGTGGGCCGGCCGGGTCGAACGCCGGAGCGTCGGTGCCGAACACCCACGTGGCGTGCGCCTTCGGCAGCGTGGATCGCGGCGAGCAGGCCGGAAGCGCCAGCATCGCGGCCGCGACGAGCGCGACGGCGAATATGGAGCCTTGGGAACCTGGGGAGCCTCGGGAGGTTCGGGGGAGCATGAGTGCGCGGAGTCTAGTGACGCCCCGATCCGTCAGCAAGACGCGGCGCGACGTGATCGCGTGGACGGTGGCGATCGCCTCCGCGGCGTACTGGCTGATCGACTTGGCGGTGCTGCGCGGAGGCACGCCGGCGCCGCTCGACGACAGCTGGGAGCTGGTGTGCGCCGCCCGCGAGCTGGTGCTGGGCCACGGTTTCCGCACGCCGATGATCCATCCGCCGCTGTGGGGCCTGCACGACGCCAACAATCACGTGCCCGTGCTGGTGCACGGCCCGCTGCTGCCGCTCGCACTCGCGCCGTTCGTGCGCGTGATGGGTGCGAACGCCGTCGACGCCGTGGCGTGGCTCGCCGCGGCGTGCTGGGTGGGTGCCGGCGTGCTCACGTTCCGCGTCGCCTCGCGCGCGTTCGGCCGCGGTGCCGCGGGACTGGCGGCGTTCGTCGTCACCGCCTCCCCCCTTGCGCTGCGCATGACGCACCACGACGTCGCGCCCGCCGCCGGCGCGCTGTTCGCGGCGTGGGTACTCGATCTCGTCGCGCGCCCGCACCCGCACGCGTTCATCGTCGGGCTCGCGCTGGGGTTCGGCTCGCTCGTGCGGCCCGAGTTCATGCTGGCGCTGCCGATCGTGTGGATGGCTCTCGGCGTCCGCTCTGCCCCGGGGCTGGTGCTCGGCTGGGCGTTGCCCGTCGCACCATGGGCACTGCACACGTTCCGCGCGACCGGCTCGCCCGCGTTCAACCTTTCGAGCTATCTCCTGATCGGCTTCACGCCATCGCATCCGGGCTTCAGCCCGATGTCGGACTTCGAGCTCACGCCCCAGCGCTTCGGCGCCGCACTCGCCGCCACGCTCCCCGAGCTGCCGGCCAAGTGGGCGCACATGGCGCCGCGCGCCGTGCGCCACATGCTCGCCGCACCCAGCGCCTCGCTCGGCTGGCTCGCCGCGGCGGGCGCATGGAGCGCCCTGCGCGCACCGGAGTTCCGCCGCCGCGCCGCACTGTGCCTCGCGGCGGCGGCGATCCCGTTCGTCGTGGTCACGCTGACCGAGTCGTCGGAGCGCTACGTCGCCGAGTTCCTGCCGCTGTGGGCGCTGGGTGTCGCGGGCGGGCTCGAGGCGCTGCGCGAAGGCGTGGCGCCGCGCGTCCCGCCCGGCGCCGCGCGCGCGCTGGCCGCGGCGGTGCTGCTCATGTCGACGCTGCCGGCGCTGATCGGCGAGGCCGCGAACGCGACGATGCTGCGCGTGTGGCTCGCGGGCGAGCGGGCCGGGCTCGCGGAACACACGTCGGCGCACTCCACGGGGAGCCTGATGTTCTCCGACACGCCGGATTTCGTCGCGTGGACCACGGGACACGCGACGATCTACGTCGAACGCGCGGACTACATGAAGCTGCCGGGCCCGGGCTCGTGGGAAAGCCCGCTGCCCGCGCGCGGCGGGCCGGCCGACGAGTGGTTCCACGCCGACCTGCGCGCGGTCCCCTCGCCCACTCCCGGCGCCGACGTGCAGTCGCTCGAAGCCGCCGAGGACACGACGCGCGCGCGTTGAACGCCGCGCGCCGCGCTGATAGCGTCGGCGCATGCGACTCGTCGAGACGGAGGCTGCGGATCACGAGATCCTGAAGCACCTGAACGACGAGCAGCGGGAAGCCGTGACCTCGGGCGACGGGCCGCTCCTGATCGTCGCCGGCGCCGGCACGGGCAAGACGCAGGTCGTCACCCGCCGCATCGCGTGGTTGATCGCCACCAAGCGCGCGCGCCCCGAGCAGATCCTGGCGCTGACGTTCACCGACAAGGCCGCGGCCGAGATGGAGTCGCGCGTCGACGAGCTGGTCCCCTACGGGCTCGTGGGCGCGACGATCAGCACGTTCCACGCGTTCTGCGACCGGCTGGTGCGCGACCACGCGATCGAGCTGGGGCTCACCTCGCAGCTCCGCGTCGAGACGCCGGCCGAGATCCTGGTGTTCCTGCGCGAGCGCATCCTCGAGTTGCCGCTCGAGCGTTATCGCCCGCTCGGTAACCCGGACGCGCACCTGCGCTCGCTCGTGGCGGTGTTCGACCGCGCGCGCGATGAGGACATCTCGCCCGAGGCGTACATGGCGCTGGCCGAACGGCTGGTCGCCGAGGCCGGCCCCGGGGGCTCCGATGTCGCCGAGAAGCTCGACCGCGCGCACGCCGAGCGCGAGAAAGCCGCCGCGTACGCGTATTACCAGAAGCTGCTGCTCGAGCACGGCCGCGTCGACTTCGGCGCGCAGATCAGCCTTGCCCTGCGCCTGCTGCGCGAGCGTCCGTATCTGCGACGCGAGCTGCAGGACAAGTATCGCTACGTGCTCGTCGACGAGTTCCAGGACACGAACCACGTCCAGTTCGAGCTGGTGAAGCTGCTCGCCGGCCGCTCGGACTCTTCGCGCCCGCCGAACCTCACCGTGGTCGGCGACGACGACCAGAGCATCTACCGCTTCCGCGGCGCCAAGGTCGAGAACCTGCTCGGCTTCCTCGACGCGTTCAAGGGCGCCACCACGATCGTGCTGCGCCGCAACTACCGCTCCGG